>JACPOW010000014.1 GCA_016191335.1 Elusimicrobiota bacterium
CGCCCCGCCACGAGGCGATGGCGAAGACGGCGTACAGGCCGGCGGCGGCGCAGGCGAGGCGGACCCAGCGGCGCGACAGGTACGGCGTTCGCGGCGTCATGGGGAGATTCTAGCTATTAAGCGGAAGACGCCATTCAGCAAGATGGGACCGATGGCGCGCCCGAACTTCGAGATCCTCGCCTACGACGACACCCCTCTGGGCCCGCTGTGCCTGCGGCGCCGCGAGCTGCTGGCGGAGCCGGGCACCATCGTCACCGAGGTCTCGCTGAACCATGAGTTCCTGATGAGCAGCTACAACACCGCCTCCGAGCGCGCCCTGACGAACTTCTCCCTGGAGATGCACGGGGGCGCGGGCCTGGACATGCTCGTGGGCGGGCTCGGGCTCGGCTACACGGCCCGCGCCCACGACCTCATCCTCATCGACGTCGACCAATCTCCGGAGGACCGCCTGGCGTCGGCCAACGGCGCCTTCTACACGGAGGAAGGGCTGGAGCGCGCCAAGAGCCACCTCAAGCCCGGCGGCGTCCTCGGCGTC
Organism: Elusimicrobiota bacterium; assembly: GCA_016191335.1. Taxonomy (GTDB): domain Bacteria; phylum Elusimicrobiota; class Elusimicrobia; order UBA1565; family UBA9628; genus GWA2-66-18. Next base: position 536 of record JACPOW010000014.1, read on the forward strand.
TGGTCCTACGACGAGAGCTCGCCTTTCGCCTCGGCCCTGCGCCGCGTGTACCGGGAGGTCCGCGTCGAGCCCGTCGAGTTCAAGAACCGCTTCGTCGGCGGGACCGAGACCGACTGGCTCTTCTTCGCCCGGCCCTAGACCGCGGCCCCGGAAAGTCCGAATGAGCCCGCCATCGTTTGATGTATACTCGCGCATCACCATGAGATCCCCCGGCGCTCGAGAAGTGAGCCTCGCGGCGGGCGGCTTGACCGGGGCGGTCGGTGCGATCGTGCTGCTCGGCTGGGCGCTCGACATCGGCTTCCTGAAGAGCCTCCTGGACGAGTTCGTCAGCATGAAGGCCAACACGGCCGTCTGCTTCGTGCTCATCGGCGTCTCGATCTGGTCAGCGTCCGAGTCGGACCGCCGGCCCGGGCGGCTCGTCGCCGCCTGTGCCTGCGCCTGGGCGGTCGCGGTCTTCGCCAGCCTGACGCTCGCCCAGGACGCGTTCCGCTGGAACCTCGGGATCGACGAGCTGATCTTCCTCGATCCGCTGCCGCCGGGGACCCTCAGCCACCCGGGACGCATGGCGCCGTCCACGGCGATCGCCTTTTTCCTTCTCGGATCCTCCCTGTTGCTGACCTGCCGCGGGCGCCGGCGCGATCTCGAGGCCGCCCAGGTTCTGGCGGGAGCCGCGGGCTTCACGGGGATGCTCGCGATGACGGGCTATTTCTATGGCGCTCACGAGCTCTACGGGATCGGTCCGTGGACACGGATGGCGCTGCACACCGCCACGACGATGATGCTCGGCGCCCTCGGCGTCCTGGCTTTGCGGCCTGACGTCGGAGTCGTCTCCGAGGTCCTCTCGGATAGGCCGGGCGGCTACCTCGCGAGGCGCCTGCTTCCCGCCGCCGTGGGCCTGCCGATCCTCATAGGCTGGGTGTATCTGTTCGCCGAGTCGGTCGGGATGGCGGGACCGCGCCTCGGCACGGCGATCCTGGTGTACCTGTTCCTCGTGACCCCCGTCGTGCTGATCATCCTGATGTCGGTGTCGCTGAACCGCATGGACGCCGAGCGTACGAAGGCGGAGGCGGCGCTCTCGAAGATGAAGAACATCGAGTCGCTCGGGACGCTCGCCGGGGGCATCGCCCATGACTTCAACAACATCCTCACCGTCGTCCTGGGGAACATCGCGCTGTTGAAGACGGAGGTGCGGCCCGGCGGCGACGGCGGGGCCTTCATCGCCGAGGCGGAGGAGGCGTGCAAGACCGCTTCCGGGCTGGCGAACCAACTCCTGACATTCGCCAAAGGAGGCGATCCGATACTCGGCGTGGTGGATCTCCGGCCGTTGATCGCGCAGACGGCCGCCTTCTCGACGCGGGGCCTGAACGCGCGCTGCATCGTCGAGCTCGGGGACGCTCCGCTGCATGCGCGGGCGGACCGCGATCAGATCTTCCGGGTGATCCAGAATCTGATCATCAACGCGGCGCAGGCGATGTCTGAAGGAGGGGAGATCGTCGTTCGGGCCGCGCCGGTCTCCTTGGCCGTCAACGAGGTCCCTCCCTTGCGGGCCGGACGCTACATACGGGTGACCGTCAAGGACCAGGGAGCCGGGATCGCGCCGGAGAACCTGGCCAGGGTGTTCGACCCCTATTTCAGCACCAAGGCCTCCGGGAGGGGTCTCGGCCTGGCGGTGTGCTATTCCATCATGGCCAAGCACGGCGGCGCCATCGGCGTGGAGTCCAGCCCCGGGTCCGGCGCGCTCTTCACTCTTCATCTGCCCGTGGGGAGCGGGGCCGCGCTCCAGGCGAAGACGGACCGCCCGGCGCCGCAGGCCGGCGCGGGCAAGGTCCTCGTCATGGACGACGAGGCCGCCGTCGCCCGCATACTGGCGCGCTTACTCGGTAACATCGGCTTCGAGTCGGACTCGGTGGCCGACGGGGCGGCGGTTCTCGACGCCTACGCGGCCGCGACGAAGACGGGCAGGCCGTACGACGCGGTGATCCTCGATCTCGAGGTGGCCGGCGGGATGGGAGGGAAGGAGGCGATCGGCCGCCTGCTGGCCCTGTACCCCGACGCGAAAGTCGTCGTTTCGAGCGGCTATTCCAGCGACCCGGTCGTCTCCGATTACGCGGCGCACGGCTTCCGTGCGAAGCTGTCCAAGCCCTACCGGATCGAGGAGGTCGCCGAGGCCTTGCGCCGCGCCGGCGTCCAGTAAGGCCTTTCTCGAGGATGGCAAGAACGTCGCACCTTCCGTTTCTAATGGTTGGATCACTCAGGGTCTGCGTGTTGGCGGTCGCGCTCGCCGGATCGGCCTGGTCGGCCGAGGCTCCCTCCGTCGTCGAGGTCTTTTCCCGCCCGGGCTGTCCGCATTGCGCCCGGGCCGCGGTCTGGCTGTCCGAGCTCGAGCTCCGGCGGCCGGAGGTTCGGGTCGTGCGCCACGACATCGTGAGCGATCCGCTCGCGGCGGCGCGGCTCGACCGGCTGGCGCGGCGGGACGGCCATCCCGGGGCGCTCGTGCCCTCGTTCCTCGTCGGAGAGCGTCTCGTCGTGGGATTCCGCGACGGAGCGACGACCGGCCGCCTGATCGAGGGGCTGCTCGCCGGGGAGGCTCCCGCGGCGGCGGAGGAGGTGGTCTTGCCGCTGATCGGCCGCGTCAGCGCGGGGCGCTCCGGCCTTCTCGTCTTCACCGTCGCGGTCGGCCTGGCCGACGGCTTCAACCCCTGCGCGATGTGGGTCCTGCTCTTCCTTTTATCCTTGCTCACGCATGTCCACAGCCGCGCGCGCATGATCGCCGTCGCGGGGACCTTCCTCGCGGTGAGCGGCGCCGTCTATTACCTGTTCATGACCGCCTGGCTCGGGGCCTTCCTCGCGCTGGGCAGCTCCCGGCCGCTCCAGACGGCCTTGGGCCTTCTGGCGCTGGCCGCCGCGGCCGTCCACCTGAAGGACGCCTGGGCCCCAGGCGCGGGCCCGACCCTGAGCATACCCGAGTCCGCCAAGCCCGGGATCTACGCCCGCGTCCGGGAGATCGTGACGGCCGATAACCTCCCGGCCGCCCTGGCCGCCGCCTGCGCGCTGGCCGTCGGCGTCAACCTCGTGGAGATGCTGTGCACGGCGGGCCTGCCCGCGATCTACACCCAGGTTCTCGCCTCCCACGGGCTCGGCTTCTGGGAGAGGCAGGGCTACCTGCTCCTTTATATAGCCGCTTACATGCTCGACGACGGGCTGATGACCGCGGCGGCCGTGGTCACTTTGTCGACGGCGCGCCTGCAGGAGCGCGGCGGGCGGATCCTTCAGCTGGTCAGCGGGGCCGTGCTCGCGCTCCTGGGACTGGCCCTGCTGTTCAAACCGGAGTGGCTGAGCTGACGCCGCATCGGGGTTCCCCCGGGTGTACAATATCCAAGAATGAGAGGGTCCCGCTGATGGCCGACTTCGTCCCGCAGCCGCTCGGACGGCTGGCCGCGCGCCTGTTCCGCGAGCTCGAGCTCAAGGACGCGATCTTCGACCTGCCCCGCCGGTCGTTCTTCGCCGGCGACCCGAAGAAGGACTTCTCCGTCCGCTTCCACGGCATGACGGCCTCCTCTCCGCTGGGCCCGGCGGCGGGGCCTCACACCCAGCTCGCGCAGAACATCGTCCTGGCCTGGCTCGGCGGGGCGCGCATCTTCGAGCTGAAGACCGTGCAGATCATGGACCGCCTGAAGATCCCGCGGCCGTGCATCGACATGCGTAACGTGGGCTACAACGTGGAGTGGTCGCAGGAGCTGAGGACCGAGGAGTCGCTCGACGAGTACGTGAAGGCCTCGATGCTCATCGACCTCCTGAAGGCGAGCGGGAAGGTCCCGCTCGCGCCCGGGTTCGACCGCTCGGTGTTCGACCTGAGCGTCGGCTACGACCTGAAGGGCGTGAAGAGCGACAAGGTCCGGACCTTCATCGCGGGCATGAAGGACGCGACGGCGGTCGTCGCGCGCCTGCGCGCGCAGCTTCCCGAGGGCCTGCGCGGGACCGCTTTCCAGACGAAGATCTCCGGCTCGGTCACGCTCAGCACCTTCCACGGCTGCCCGCCCGACGAGATCGAGGCCATCGCCGACTTCATGATGACGGAGCTGGGCCTGGACTGCATCATCAAGCTCAACCCGACCTTGCTCGGGCCCAAGGACCTGCGCGCCCTGTTCAACGACGCGCTGGGCTACGCCGACATCACCGTGCCCGAGGAGGCCTTCGCCAAGGACGCCACCTGGGAGCAGGCCTGCGGCTTCGTGACGCGCCTGTCGGCCAAGGCCAAAACGCTCGGCCGCGGCTTCGGCGTGAAGTTCAGCAACACCCTCGTCGTCGAGAATAAAGAAGGGTTCTTGCCCGCCGCGGAGAAGACGATGTACCTCTCCGGCGCGCCGCTTCACGTCCTGGCGATGAACCTGGTCGGGCGTTTCCGCGAGCGCTTCGGCGACGCCGTGCCGGTCTCCTTCTCGGCCGGCATCGACAAGGCGAACTTCCCGGACGCCGTGTCCCTCGGCCTCGTGCCCGTGACGGTGTGCAGCGACCTGCTCGCCCCCGGCGGCTACGGCCGGCTCAAGGGCTACTCCGAGGAGCTGGCCAGGCGCATGGACGCCGTCGGCGCGTCCACGATCCCGCAATTCATCGCCAAAAGCCGCGGGGGCTCGGTCCTCGCCAACACCAAGGCTTATGTGGCCGAGGCGACCAAAGACCCGCGCTACGCCAAGGCGAAGAACTCGGCCTTGCCCAAGAAGATAGGCACCCATCTCGTCCTCTTCGACTGCGTGACCTGCGACAAGTGCGTCCCGGTCTGCCCCAACGACGCGAACTTCACCTACGTCCTGCCGCGCGGGGAGGTGCCCGTCGTGAAGCTGCGGCGCGAGGGCGGCTCATGGACGAGCCGGACCGAGGGCTCCCTGCGCTTCGACAAGAAGCACCAGCTCGCCAACTTCGCCGATTTCTGCAACGAGTGCGGCAACTGCGACGTGTTCTGCCCCGAGGACGGGGGGCCGTACATCGTCAAGCCGCGCTTCTTCGGCTCGCGCGCGTTCTGGGCCGAGAACAAGGAGCGCGACGGTTTCTTCATCGAGGACGGGGCCGTGTTCGGCCGCTTCTCGGGGAAGGAGTACAGCCTCGTCGCCCGCGGCGGCGAGGCCGAATACGCCGGGCCGGGCTTCCGCGTGACCTACGCCATGGCCGATCCGGCGGGCACCGCGAAGGGCACGGCCGAGGGCGAGGTGGACCTGACCTACGCCCTGATCATGGACCTTCTGCGCAAGGCGCTCCTGGCGCCCGACGCCGTCAGCTACGTGAACGCTTAGCGCAGGCCGGCGGAGTTGCGGAGGTCCCGCTCGTCGAGCAGGAAGATGACGAAGCGCTTGTTGGCCGCCTCGACCGCCGGGGTGTCCTTGAGCTCGTAGAGCTCGGGGAGGTTCTCGGCCTGGCCGATCTTGTAGAGCGCCATCTGCGCGGCGTCCGTCGCCCAGGCGCCCATCGCCTCGGAGACGGCGGGGACCTTCGCGCCCGTGAGGCCTTCGATGACGGGCAGCTTGCCTGGCTCGCCGCCGAGCTCGATCCAGACGCGGCCGGCCGTGCCGCGCACCATGTAGGAGCGCTCGGCGCTGGCGGGCATGTCGGCGTACATCAAGGCCGCGGCTTCCTTGGCGATCAGCGGGCCGAACGCGCGGGGGTAGGCGGGAAGCGAGGGGGCGAGCCAGATCGTCGTCTTGCCGGAGCGGACCGTGACGCTGACGGGCTCGGTCTGGACGTCGGAGCCGAGCTTGACCTCGATGCCCTTGTCGTTCAGGTAGGACACGACGCGGCCGCCGGCCTCGGGGCCGTCGTTCATCGCGACGAGGGTGCGCTCGATGGCGGCGATGGACTTGGCGCGTTCGACGGCCTTCGCGGCGTTCTTCGATTCGAGCTCCTGGAGGTGGTTCTCGAAGTCGATCTCGGCGGCACGGTCCTGGGCGACGGCGGGGACGGCGAGGATCAAGGCGAGGATCGCGTACTTCAAGAGGGGCCTCCTTGCGGCGATGGGACGATTATACCAGGAGCGGGGCGCGGGCCGCGCGGGCCTTGCGGCCCACCCGTTCCCGCCAAAGGTCCCAGGAGGGCCGATTCGTTGCTCCAAAGAGCCTAGGGGGTGAGCCCATGACCGGAAGAACCGTCGTGTTCATCCTGGCGGCGGCCCTCGTCGCCTGCCAGTCTCCCCAGTCCCGCATCAAGAAGAACCAGGCCGCGTTCGACGCCTACCCGCCGGAGGTCCAGACGGCCATCCGGGAGGGGCGCGTGGAGGTCGGCTTCACCGGCGAGCAGGCGGTGATGGCGCTGGGCAAGCCCAGCCGCGTCTACGCCCAGAAGACGGCCGCCTCGAACCAGGAGGTGTGGGAGTACGGCGGCGGCGGGGGCTCGAGCGTGGGCTTCGGCTTCGGCATGTCGAGCATGGGAGGCGGGAGCGGCTACGGGACCGGGATCGGGGTGAACACCGACTCCTCGGATCCGCGGGCGCGGACGCGGCTCATCCTGGAGAACGGCAAGGTCGTCACCGTCGAGAGGCGAGTGAAGTGACGCGGCTCAGTAGATCTTCGGCCGGACGTCGCGCTTCAAATCCCAGCCCGAGGGATCGGGCTTCTTGAGCGAGCCCAGGTCGAGGTCGGCGATGACGAGGTCCGGGCGGGGGGAGCGGTTGGAGACCTTCTCCCCGTCGGGGCCGGCGAAGTAGCTCGCGCCGAAGTACTCCTGGTTCCACGGCTTCTCCGAGCCCCGGCGGTTGGAGCCGCCGATGAAGAGGCGGTGGCGGCAGGCGTCGACGAGGAATTCCTGGTCCCACATCCTCCGCGACTTGGCCCCGAAGGTGACGGCGGGGGAGAACACGAGCTCCGCTCCGGCCGCGGCGAGCGCCGCGACGACGCCCTCGAAATGACGGTCGTAGCAGATCGCCACGCCGATCTTCCCGACCGAGGTCTTGAAGACAGGGAAATATTTGTTTTTTCCGAGGATCTTCGGCGACTTCTTGTTCTGCGGCCCTTCGCTGCGTCCGTAGTAGAAGGTCTCCGCGAACTCCCCCTGCTCGTTGGCGCCGCAGGGGATGTGGGTCTTGCGGTACTTGCCGATGACGGTCCCGTCGGACTCGATGACGACCGCGGTGTTGAAGCGTCGCTTGGTCTTTGCGTCGAGCTCGTAGATCGGCGCGACGACGACGACTCCGTTCTCCTTGGCGGCCTCGGCGAAGGCGGTCACGCTCGGCCCCTTCGCCGCGTCCTCGGCCAGGGCCAGCCACATGGGGTCCTTGATCATCGCGAAGTACGGCCCGGTGCACAGCTCGCCGAGGCAGACGACCTTCACCCCGGCCTTGGCGGCGACCTTGATCAGGCCGACGTTGTGCTCCACGTTCGCGCCGCGGACCGCGTCGAGGCGGGTCTTGAGCCGGCGCAGGTCCTTCGCCGACTCCGGCATGTCCGGGTACGCATTGATCGTTTGTGTTAAAGCCGCGCGGACGGTACTCATCTCTTGTCCTCGGCCAGGGCGAGGGCTGCCCCGAGAAGCACGTTCACGCCGTCCTGGCACTGCTTCAGCGTCGAGAATTCGCGGGGATTGTGGCTGATCCCGTCGTACTCCCCGGGCACGAAGACCATGGCCGTCTTGCAGACCCGGCTCCACTCCTGGGCGTCGTGGCCGGCGCCCGACAGGATGGGCTCGTGCGACAGGCCCAGGCGGTCGGCCTGGGCGGCGATGAGGGCCTGCACCGACGCGTCGAAAGGGACGTGCGGGGTCTTGGCCGTGCGGCGGCTGGTGATGGTCACCCCGTCACGCTTCGCGATTTTCTTACATATCGCGGCGAAGTCCTTCTCCGCCTTCTTCATCAGCGCGTCGGAGGGGTTGCGCAGGTCCACGGAGCAGATCACCCGGCCCGGGACCACGTTGACCATGCCCGGGAGGGGGCGGATGGCGCCCATCGCCGCGCGCATCTCTTTCCCATACCGGCCGGAGCGGGTCATCTCGCGCAAAGCGACGTTGAGGCGCGCGGCGCTCAGGCCCGCGTCGCGGCGGAAGCTCATCGGCGTCGTGCCCGCGTGGGCGGACTTGCCGATGATGGTCAGCTCCTGCCAGGAGATGGCCTGCACGCCCATGACCACGCCGCAGTCGAGCCCCTTGTGGCGCAGGATCGGTCCCTGCTCGATGTGGCACTCGAGATAGGCGTGAGGCTTGAGCTTGCCGACCGGCTCTTTGCCGAGGAAGCCGATCTTCTGGAGCTCGCCCTTCACCGTCAGGCCGTCGCGGTCCTTCAGGGCGTAAGCGGTCTCGAGCGGGAGGCGGCGGGTCGCCACGGCGCTGCCCAGCATGTCGGTGCCGAAGCGGCAGCCTTCCTCGTCGGTGAAGAAGCCGACGATGAGGGGGCGGCGGGTGACCGCCTTGGCGTCGTTGAGAGTCCGCACGACCTCGAGCGCGCCGAGCACGCCCAGGCACCCGTCGAAGCGGCCGGCGGTGGGCACCGAGTCGATGTGGGAGCCGAGCATCACCGGAGCGAGATGGTCCTCGAGGCCGCGGCGGCGGCCGTACACGTTGCCGATCCGGTCGATCGTCACGTGCAGCCCGGCCTGCCGGAACCATTTCACGACGAGGCGGCGGCCCTCGCCGTCGGCGGCGGTCAGGGCGAGGCGGTTCACGCCGATGATGCCGGTCCGTTCGTCCTTGTAGGCCCCGATCTTCCCGAGTTCCGCCAGCGAGGCGTAAAGTCGCTTGCCGTCGATGCTTAAAGCCTTCGCCATAACCTCTCCGCCTGCTTGAGGGTGAATTGCCTGACCTTGTCTTCGTCCACCGTCGTCATCCGTCCGCGCCGGACGATCATCCTGCCCTGGCTGATGACGCTGTCGACATGTTTGGAGGTGACCCCGTAGAGGAAATGACCCGCAAGGTTCCCCGCCGTGATATTCGTTGCCGGTCGATAGTCGAGCACCACTAGATTGTTTTCGCCGTCGCCGGTGAATTTATTTTCGGAGAGGTAGTCGTGCGCGCGCCGCAGGCGCCGGTACGCCGCGAGCGGCGCCATCCCGCCCCGGCCCTGGGCGGCGAGATACGCCGCGCGCGTCGAGGCGAGCATGTCGCCATGCATTCCGTCGGTGCCTAGAAGAAGCCTGTCGCCGAGGCCTTTCGGGTCGAAGGAACCGACGGCGTTGTTCTGATTGCTCTCTTCGTTCTGGACGAACCACGAACGGCTTGAACGGAAGAGGGCTCGCTCCTGGGCGCTGAGATGAAGGCCATGGACGAGAAGCGTTTTTGGGGATTCGAGGACGCCTGTACGAGCTAAACGTTGCACAACTCGCATCCCATGCTTTTTGACGCAGTCCTTCTGGTCATCGACGGCTTCGGCCACATGGATGTGGATGCCTGAATTATGCCCGACCGCCATCGCGATGGCGCGGTAGAGCAGGTCGTCGCCGACGGTGAAGGACGCGTGGAGGCCGACGAGGCCTTGGCGCTTGCGCAGGTACCGGTCCGTTTCCTCCAAACCCGCCTCGCGCTTGGCCTTGCCGTCGCGGTCGGAGAGCTCGACGCACAGGAGATGCCCGAGGCCGACCTCGTCGAGCGCGTCGGCGATGACGTCGAGGCTTCCTTTGACGGCGTTCGGAGACGAGTGATGATCGATGATGAAGGTCGTCCCCGCCTTCGCCGCGGCGATGCCGCCGGCCAAGGCGCAGGCGCGAATCATGTCCCTGTCGAGATTCTTGTCGAGGTTCCACCAGACGAGCTTGAGCATGTCCGGGAAATCCTTCGGCGCGCGCTTCGGCCCGGGCATGCCGCAGGCCAGCGCGGAATACAGGTGATGATGCGCGACGACGAACGACTTGGTGACGAGACGGCCGGAGCAGTCGACGGCCCTCGCGCCGCGGGGGATCCTCGGGATGAAGCGGACCTTCCCGGCGGGCCCGGGCGCCACCTCCAGATGGCCGCGGCGGACCTTCAGGGTGCGCCAATCCACGAACGACGCGTCCCGGAGGTAGAGCATCAGCTCTTCATGGGCAAGGTGCGCCGGCGCTTGCCGTCGAACGCCCAGAACGCGTTGGCCACCGCGCCCGCGGTGGGGACGAGGCCGATCTCGCCCACGCCCTTGGCGCCGTAGGGGCCGATGGGGTCGGGGACCTCGACGCCGATGACGGTGAGCTTGGGCGTCTCCTTGGCGCGCAGGACGCCGCAGTCCCGGAGCTTGGTGGACTTGGGGCGCCCGTTCTCCATGACCAGCTCCTCGCTGATCGCGTAGCCGAGGCCCATGTGCAGCGACCCCTCGATCTGGCCCTCGAACAAGGTCGGGTTCATGATCTTGCCCGCGTCGTGGGCGGCGATGAGCTCGATCACCTTGCCGTCGTCGCCGACGATGGCGACCTGGGTGGCGTAGCTGTAGGAGTAATGCGTGCACACCGGCTTGCCGTGGGTGTCGTAGCCGGGCTTGTTGGTCCAATCGCAGATCCACTTGCCGCGGTAGCGGCGGCCGGCGAGGGCGGCGAGGCCCTCGCGCTTGAGGTCGCTCTTGAAGGGCTTGCAGGCGTCGATCAGCGCGTTTCCGACGAGGCTCGTCGCGCGCGAGGCCGTGGTCATGCCCGCGGGCGCGTTGTCGCTGGTGCGCGTGCGCACCGTCAGGACCTCGGGCTTGAGCCCCGTCTCGGAGCAGACGACCTGGACGGCGATGGTGTCCACGCCCTGGCCCATCTCGGTCCAGCCGTGGTGGATATCCACGCGGTCGGCGGATCTGACGACTATCTCGACCTCGGAGAAATCGGGCATCCCGTTGCCGATGCCGGTGTTCTTGATGCCGCAGCCGATGCCCGCGTATTTCGCGGCCTTGAAGCGGTCCTTCACGGCCTCGAGCGTGGCGCGCACGCCGACGCCGCCGGTCAGGATCTGTCCCGTCGAGGTGGTGAGGCCGTCCACCAAGGCGTTGTCCCAGCGGAACTGCCAGCGGTCGAAGCCGCCTTTTTCGCACAGCTCGTCGACGGCGCACTCCATGGCGAAGGTCGCCTGATTGGCGCCGAAGCCGCGCATCGCGCCGCAGGGGACGTTGTTGGTGTACACCGCGGTGGCCTCGACGTCGACGTTCGGCACGCAGTAGCCGCCGGTCGAATGTCCGGCCGCGCGCTCGAGGACCTTCATGCCCACCGACGCGTAGGCGCCGGAGTCGCCGTAGATCCGGGCGTACAGCGCTTTGAGCTTCCCGTCCTTGCCGCAGCCGAGCTTGTATTCCATCCGCAGGGGATGGCGCTTGGAGTGCATCAAGATGGATTCTTCCCGGGTGATCTCGAGCTTGACGGGCTTGCCGAGGAGATGCGCCGCCAAAGCCGCCTGGCTCTGGGCGAGCATGTCTTCCTTCCCGCCGAAGCCGCCCCCGTTCGGCACCAGCACGACATCCACTTTCGTTTCTTCGACGTTGAGCATCGCCGCGAGCTGCTTGCGGTCCTCGTAGATGCCCTGGCTTTGGGTGTAAACGATGATGCGTCCGTCCTCGGGCAAGGCCAAGGCGGCCTCGGGCTCCATGTAGGCGTGCTCGATCCACTGCGTCTGATAGACGGCCTCGTGGATGAAATCGCACTCGGCCAGGGCCTTGGCCGCGTCGCCCTTCTTGGCCTTGGACACGCTCAGCACGTTGCCCTTGGGCATGAGCTTGGGCGCGTCCGGCGCGAGGGCCGAGGGGACGTCGATGATCGGCGTCAGGACCTCGTAATCGACCTTCACGGCCTTCGCGGCCGCCTGGGCCTGCGCGCGCGTCCCGGCCACGACGAGGGCGAGCACGTCGCCGACATAGCCGGTGATCTCTCCGGCGGCGACCATCACGGGCCAATCCTGTATGATCGAGCCCTGCAAACGGCGTCCGGGTATGTCGGCGGCGAAGAAGATCTTCACGACGCCCGGCATGGCCGAAGCGGCGGAGGCGTCGATCTTGAGGACCTTCGCGCGCGGGTGGTCGGACAGGCGCATGGCGGCGTGGAGCATGCCGGGCACCTTCATATCGGCCACATAGGGCCGCCGTCCCAGCACCGCGTCCTTGATGTCGTACTTCGGCAGCCGCGTTCCCACTCCGCCCGCGCCGGCGGGCGCCGTCGAGGGCTTGCCCGTGCGAAGGACCTTGGCGGCGTCTTGGATCGAGGCCACGATCTTCTTATAACCCGTGCATCGGCAAAGATGTTGATTGAGTCCCCGCTCGATCACGTCGTGCGTGGGCTCCGGCGTTTTCTTCACCAGGTTCCAGGCCCGCATCACGATTCCGGGGATGCAGAACCCGCACTGGGCCCCGCCGTTGTGGGCGAAGGCGTCCGCGAACGCGTCCTGGGCGGGCTTGCCCATGCCCTCGGTGGTGACGACCTCCTTTCCTTCGACCTGCTTCATCGAGGTCACGCAGGACAGCACGGCCTTGCCGCCGAGCTCGACGGTGCAGCAGCCGCACGCGGCCTGGGGGGAGCAGCCGTCCTTGGCGGAGATGATCCCTTCCTCGTCACGCAGCCAGCGCAGGAGGGAGGCCTCCGGCGCGCCTTTGAACTCCTTCTCGACGCCGTTGAGCTTGAACTTCATCAGTTGAGGCCCGTCCTCGCGTTGAACTCGCCGATGAGCTTGTCCCATTCCTTCGCGCTGGCGAAGGTCTCGGTCCAGAACTCGGGGTCCCACAGGCGGCGCAGCTCGTCGGAGGTGCGGCCCTGCTGCTCGACCCAGGTGAAGTACTTGAGGTTGTGCAGCGCCTTGCGGTCGCGGTAGTTGAGCTCGCGCAGGTTGTCCGTGTTCGCGCCGCGCATGCGGCGGTCCATGTCCATGGCCGCCTGGACCGGCGTGTACTTGCCGTGCGCCTGCTCGAGCTCGACGAGGCGGGAGCCGTACAGGTCGACCGAGTCGGTGAAGATGGTGAACACGACGTCGTCCTTGTCGAGCTCGTAGTACTTGGCGAGCTTGACGGCGGAGAGCATGTTGGAGATGCCGGAGATGCCGAGCAGGCCCAGCTGTTCGACGGCGGCCTTCTCCACGCCCTCGGCGAGCAGGTGCTTGCGGCCCGCGGGGTCGTTGAACAGGCGCAGCAGGCGCATGCAGTCCTCGTCGTCGATGGCGACGACCATGTCGGTGTTGCGCACGTTGTGCACCCAGGGGATGTGCTTGTCGCCGATGCCCTCGATGCGGTGCTCGCCGAAGCCGTTCATGAACAAGGTCGGGCACTGCTGGGCCTCGGAGGCGGCCACGCGCACCGCCGGGTACTTCACCCGCAGGTAGTCGCCGGCGGCGATGGTGCCGGCCGAGCCGGTGGCGGAGACGTAGCCCGCGAGGCGGCCGTTCTTGCCCTTCACCTTCTCGAAGACCTCCTCGATCGCGCCGCCGGTCACGTGATAGTGCCAGGTCGGGTTGCCGAACTCCTCGAACTGGTTGAAGATCACGCAGTCCTTGCGCGTCTTCTTGATCTCCCAGCATTTATCGTAAATTTCTTTGACGTTGGATTCCGTTCCGGGAGTCGCGATGACCTCGGCCCCGATGGACTTCAGCCACGCGAACCGTTCCTTGCTCATGCCCTCGGGCAGGATGGCGACGGCCGTGCAGCCCAAAAGCGCGCTGTCGAACGCCCCGCCGCGGCAGTAGTTGCCCGTCGAGGGCCAGACGGCCTTCTGCGAGGTGGGGTCGAACTCGCCCGTCACGAGGCGGGGGGCGAGGCAGGAGAAGGCCGCGCCGACCTTATGGGCGCCGGTGGGGAAGTGCTTGCCGACGAGTCCGATGACGCGGGCGTCGATGCCGGTGATGGACTTCGGAATCTCCAGGTAGTTCACGCCCCCGAAGAGGCCGGTCTTGGCGTCGTTCTTCCAGGTGATGCGGAAAAGGTTGGCCGGGTCGAGGTCGTTCATGCCGACCTTCTTGAGCCGGGCGTGGGCCGAGGCGGGGGCCTTGCTCGGGTCCTTCATCTGCGCGAAGGTCGGGATCACGACGCCGCGCTCCTTGCAGAGCTTGGCCGTCTTCTTGAGGACCGCTTCGTTGATCTTCATGAATCTCCTGTTTACGAAATCTTCTCTCGCGCCGCCACGCGCCGGACCGTGGCCATGCTGGTCCCGACCTCGTGGGGCCGTCCCGACACCTTCATCGCGCTGGCGACGTCCTTCAAGCCGCTGCCCGTGACGACGATGACGACCGAATCGTCCTCCCGCACGGTCCCGGCGGCGGCGCACCGGGCCAGGCCGGCGTAGGCGGCGGCTCCGGCGGGCTCGGCGAAGACGGAGGCTCCGCGCGCGAGCGCGGGGATGGCGGACAGGATCTCGCGGTCGGAGATCGTCACGGCGAAGCCCTTCGATTCCTTCAGGGCGTTGACGGCCGCGGCGCCGTCGCGGGGAAGGCTCACCGAGATGCTGTCAGCAACGGTCCTGCCATCCACCGGGCGGATGGGCCCGCCGTTCTTCCAGGCGTTCGCGATCGCCGCGCTGCCCTCGGCCTGGACGGCGACCATCCTCGGGAGCTTGTCGATGAGGCCGAGCGCGTGGAAATCGGTGAAGCCCTTCCACAGGCCGCTGAGGATGTTCCCGTCCCCGACCGACACGAACATGAAGTCGGGGACCTTCCAGTTCAGCTGCTCGCAGATCTCGAAGGCGCAGGTCTTCTTGCCTTCGCGCGTGAAGGGGTTGTAGCCGGTGTTGCGGTTGTACCAGCCGAACTCGTCGCAGGCCTCGCGGCACAGGTCGAAGGCCTGGTCGTAGGTCCCGTCCACGCTGAGGACGGTCGCGCCGTAAACGAGGAGCTGGGCCACCTTGGCGGGGGGCGCGGTCCGGGGGACGAAGATGACCGGCTTGGTCTCGCGCTGGGCCATCATGCAGGCCAGGGACGCGGCGGCGTTGCCCGTCGAGGCCCCGGCGACCGTCTTCTCTCCGGTCTCGAAGGCCCGGGCCGCGACGACGGCGCTCGCCCGGTCCTTGAAGGAGGCCGACGGGTTGCGGCCGTCGTCCTTCAGGTGCAGGCCCTTGAGGCCGAGCCCCGCGCCGAGCTTCTTGGCGTGATACAAAGGCGTCCAGCCGGCCGCGACGGGGGGGATCCCCGCGCGGCCCGACACGGGCAGCAGGTCGAGGTAGCGCCAAAGGCTCCGTTCCGGATCGGCCTTCAGCGACTTCCGGCTGATCCGCTTGCGCAGGGCCTTGTGATCGTAGACGACCGAGAGGTTCCCGCCGCAGCGCGGGCAGGTGTATTTCGTCTCCTGCAGGCCGGACTCCGTCGCGCAATCGACGCAGCGGAACCCCTCGATCTTCTTCATTTCCTCTCGACGCGGGAACGGCTCGAGCTACTTGACGAGGACGGCGTCCTCGATGGCCACGGGGAACTTGTACATCCCGCCGAGGTCCTTGTCGAGCATGACCTTGCCGCGGACCGTGATGACCTGGTCGACCGCGGATTCGTCCTTGAGCAGCACGGTGATGTCGTCGCTGCCATCCTTCGCGTTGCCAGAGCCGTCGCGCAGGTGGGCCCAGTTGCGATCGAGTATCCCCGCGTTGTACTTGACGACCTTCCCGCTGACGACGACTGCCTTGCCCTTGAGCTCCTTCTTCTGCGCATAGACCTCGGCGATCGTGCGGGCGTCGGGACCGGCGGCCTTCGTCACCTTGATGGGGCCTTTGACCTCGGTGCGGGCGCCGTGAGGCGCGGCGCCGCCCATCGCGCCGCCCGTCATGCCGCCGGCGTGCGGGTCGGCGGCCGGCGCGGGGGCCTTGCCGTCGCTCAACATGCCGAAGGCGATGACGTCGAACTTGCGCTTGAGGGTCGGGCTCTCGAAATTCTTCATGTCCATCGAGTTCGTGACGGTCGCTTTGTCGCCTTTCTTGACGGCCGCCTTGGTGACCGCGGCCCATTTCTTCTCGCCGGCGGGGGTCTTGATGAGGAGATAGGTGTAGCCGCCGGAATCCATGCTCTCGACCACGGTTCCGGTCAGGTCTCCGGCCGAAGCTTTCAGTGAGAGGATCAAGGCGGTGGCGGCGAGGGTCAGGAGCAGTTTCATCGTGTCCTCCGGGACTGTGGCGGCATTATAGCAATCGGGTGAGTCCGATGCTCATGTATGAATAGGATGAGCGCGAAGGCAATTCTTGTTGCTGGAACTTGAAGGTCAGAGAGGTTTTCCCGAGGGCGTAGGTCGCGTTGAAGTTGGCCGTGTACTGGTCGCGGGCGGCGAAGCTGGTGTCGGCGGAAAGTTGGAGCCCCCAGCGGAAATAATAATCGAGGCCCAGTCGGTAGTTCCTGGAGTCGTAGCGGGCTCCCGGGTAGGTCTTGGTGGTGTTGTAGCTGAAGCCGCCGGTGGCGCTGAGACGCTCGAGCGGGTTGCCGGAGCCGAGGAGATTGACCTGGTCGTTGACCGTGCGAGTCCCCTGCGCCAGGTCGCGCTGGGCCGCCCGGTCGTAGCGCAGCGAAAGCTCGCTCGCGCCGAAGCGCCGGTTGCCGCCCGCGCCGTAACGGTTGGTCCGCGTTCCTCCGACCCCGTCGCGGTTGAAAGGAGTGTTACCGCTGGTCCGGCCCTCGGCGAAGAAGCCGAGAACCGGGAGCGGGTTCAGGCTGAGGCGGCCTTCGAGCGCATCGTTAAGGAATTTGGCGCCGTCGCCGCCGCGCGTCCCGCCGACGGAGGCGTTGGCCGTGGTCGCGACTCGTCCGTCGCGGAAGCTCAGGGTTACCCCCGGGCTGGTCGCGACGCTGCGCGATCCGCCGCCGCGGCCGTTCGTGGCGTTCCCCGTGAGATTGTTTGTGAGATTGCCGCGCGTCAGAGGGCGGGCGCTATTGAGCTGCGCGTTATGGGAGACGAGGGAGGTCTTGGCGAGTTGATCGCGCTGGGCGTTGTTCCAATAGCTGAGGGTGTGCGTCCACGCCCCGGCGCGCAGGTCCTGGCTGCGCAGGCTCAGCGTGTTGCTGATCGATTTTACCGAGGAAGTGCCGCCCGCCGCCAGGCGCAGGTAATCCGTGCGCACCGAGACGGACTGCAGTCCAAGCTTCTTGAAGTCGTACTGGTTGTATTCGACGGAGCCGCGCTGGGTGTCCTCCTCGGGGACCGAGGCCAGGTTGAGGCGGTCCTCGGTGCGTCGCCTCTCGTGGGAGTATTCGAAACGCACGCGTCCGAGCTGGTATGACAGATCCTCGCGCTTGAGGTTGAGATTCTGGCTTGTCGGATTGGGACCGTCCGCGTCCTTGACCGTGTTGTACTGGCGAGCGACGCTGATCGCGGGGAGCTTGGGTATGGACAGGCCGGAGGAGAATCCCCAGCCGGAGGTGATGATCGTGTGGTCGGGCCGGCCCCCGTAGGGGCCGATGCGCAGCTGCGAGAGGGAGTAGTTGGGGTCGAAGCGTATGTAGCGTCTGATGAAGGGGCTTAAGAGCTCGGCCGAGGCCTTGTAATCGATTGTGCGCCGGTCAGACGAGTCGATGTTGACCGCCTGGTTGAGATCGGCGCCCTGGGCGTACGCGCCGCCGGTCCGGAAGTTCCCGACCGCGGGGTGGAATAGCCGTCCCGCGAGGTCTAGATTGTATCCTTGGAACCAAGCGGAGCGGCGGCGCGTGCCTGAAGGATCTCTGACCGTGATGTCATCGAAACGCCATCTCATCGAGCCGGATCTGTCGAGCGCGTGGCCGCGGCCGGGCGCGAGGATCCCGATCAGGATCGCGGCGGCGAAGCGGCGTAGAGTTCGTGACATCGGGCGCCTGGCCCCTCGTTCAACGCGAGAGGAAGCCTATGACCGGGCAGCGGAGCTTGGCCTTGGCCGCCTTCACGGGCGGCGCGGGGGCATCGGTGATGATCCCCGCCTTTCTTAAGACCTTGCGCACGGACTCCGGCATCCCCTCCCCGGTACCCATTTCTTTCATCTGTTCTTTGAGATAAGAGTGGCTGGCGAGGAGCTTGGTCACCGAGATCATGTAGTCACGCTTGGCGGGCGGCATCTGGTCGAGCTTTTCCAATCGCTTCGTGTAGAACTCCCGGAAGGCGTTGGTCAGCTCCTTTTCGACCTCGGCGCGGGTCATGGCGCGCGGCTTGATCACCGCCTTGACCAGGTTGTACTGCGAGTAGTCGCGGGTTTCGATGAAGGGCTCGAGGTCCTTGTAGATGTCCGCGTAGGGCCAGGGGGCGATGGCCATGAAGAAGGCCATGTCCGGGTTGTATTCAAGTGCCATCTTGACCGTGTGGCGGATGGACTCCGGGGTCTCGCCGGGCATGCCGAGCACGAAGGCGGTCTCGCTGATTATCCCGGCCTCGTTGATGAGGCGTATGGCCTCGCGCGAGGTCTCGACCTTCAGGTTCTTGTTGAAGGTGTTGAGCGTCTCCTGGGAGTCGGATTCGACGCCGACGTAAATGTGGACGATCCCCGCCTTGCGGGTGTCGGCCATCCAGTCTCGGTCGCGCACGATGTCGTCGGCGCGGGTCTCCATCATCAGCTCGACTCCCGGCTTGCGCGCGATGAGCAGGTCGAGGACGCGGCGCCAGCGGGCGCGGTCCACGGTCGGGGTCTCGTCGGCGATCATGGCGATGGAGACGCCGTATTCCCGGTTGAGCATCTCCAGCTCGCCGACGAAGGACTCCGGGGAGCGGGCGCGCCAGGTGCGGCGCCAGAACTTCTGCTGGCTGCAGAAGGAGCAGCCCTGGGCGCAGCCGCGCGAGGAGGACACGATGGCCGACACGGACCCGGGGCGGGGGCGGAAGGTGTAGTTCTTCCAGTCGAGCAGGTGCCAGGCCGACGGCAGCAGGTCGATGTTCTTCGCGTCGGGCCGTCTGGGGCCGGAGGCGGCCCGGCCTTCCTGGTCGCGTCCGGCGACCCCCGGTACGTCCAGCGACGAGAGCCCGGCGATGACGCGGTCCAGCAATTCCGGGCCGGTCGTCTCGCCCTCGCCGCGGACCACGAAATCCACGGGGGAGCCCGGCGCCTCCAGAATCTCCTTCCACATGAAGGACGGATGCGCGCCGCCGATGAAGGTGCCGATGCGGGAGTTGACGCGCTTGGCGGTGGCCAGGACCGCGATGGCGTCGTTGATGGTCGCCGTGATCGAGGTCACGCCCACGAAGTCGGGGCGGCTTTTCCGGATCTTCTCCTCGATGTCCGCGTGGGTGACGAAGAGGGTCATCGCGTCGTAGATCTCCACCTCGTAGCCGGCCGCGACGAAGCCGCCCGCGACGCTGACCAAGGCGAGAGGGACCCAGGTCCCGGACGCCTCGACGACACCGGCATGGTACGGCGCGGTCAGGAGCAGGACCTTGGCTTTCATCGGAAGTACTCCCCGTGGAGGCTGCGCGTCAGCAGCGGGACGACGCTCAGCGTGGCCATCGACAAAAGGAAGCAGGCGGCGGCGAGCCAGGCGGCCCGAGACCCCTTCCATCCGTGGAAGCGGCGCAGATGCAGGTAGGCGCCGAAGGACAGCCAGGTCACCAAGGACCAGACCTCGATGGGGTCCCAGGCCCAGTAGCGCCCCCAGGAATCGTTGGCCCAGATGGCGCCGGCGGCGATCATCACGCTCCAGAACAGGAAGCCGAAGCCCGCGAAGCGCCGGCTGTATTCGTCGAGGACCTCGGAGGAGGGCAGGCGCGCGACGAAGGCGGCGCCCGGGCGGCGTTCGCGCAGCAGGAGGAGGACGCCCGCTCCGAACGACAGGAGGATGCCTCCCGCGCCGAGCTTGGCGAACACGATGTGCAGAACCAGCCACACGCTGCGAAGGGACGGGGGCAAGGTGCGCAGGCCCGGGTCCGTGAAGAGGCCGGCGGTCATGCCCAGGAAGCACACCGGCATCACCACGGCTCCCGCGGCGCGAAGGCGGGGCAGGCGCCAGGACGCGAGCAGGAACAATCCCACGGCGACCCAGGCGTTCGAGGAGAGGACTTCGTAGCGCGCCATATAAGGCCCGTGGCCGGACTCGATCCAGCGTAGGATCAGCCCCGCGCCGTGCGGGGCGAGCCCCGCCGCCGCCAGGGCGATGCCCCAGCGCTGCGCGCGTTCGCGGCTGAAGAACAGGTGCAGAGCGTAGGCCACCGCTGACGCCGAATAGAGGAGGACGCCCGCCCAATGTAAAAGAACCTCGGTCTTAAACTGCGGCATGAGTCGGCTCCGGTGATCGGATGAAGAGGATGGAAGCGCCCAGCACGGTGATGATGAAGCCCAGGCGCAGAGGCCAGAGTCCGCTGCGGTCCACGACGTTGAACCCGCTCCAGGGCTTGATCCCGGCCAAAGTGAAGCGGTCCCCGCCGGGGGCGAGTATGGGCTTGTCGGTGAGTGGTCCGGCATAGAGCGGGCGGCCGTCCTTGAAGACCTCGATCTCCACGTCCGGATCGGAGAGGCCGAAGGTTTTTCCGGACGCGTCGGGACGCAGCCGCAGGGAGAAGAGGTAGTCGGTGTCCGCGAAAGATTGGCCGCCGACCTCGGGTTTCCCGGGGGCGGCGGCACGGTCGAGGAGGAAGTGGGTCATGAGGCGCTGCCCGTCGCGCCGTACAAGCTCGACGGACACCGCGTGGCCGTAGTACGCGGATTGGTAGACAGCGAAGCCGGAGTCCAGGAGCGGGGCGTTGACGGCGACGCGGACAGGTTCGGTATGGCCGTTGCGCAGGATGGAGATCTCGCTGGCCAGTTCGCGCAGATTTCGGCCGTCGTTCCAGTACGCGTCGCGCAGGGCGTCCAAACGCAGACCGAAAGGCAGCTCGATCTTCCCGGCCAACGAGCCCTTCTCGGTTTCCAAGAATTCGTCCTCCCGGCCGAGGAAGATCTCGCCTTCCATCAGCTGGACAAAGCCGCGTTTCTGCCAAAGCGGCTGCGCGAGCCCCGCGACGATGACGAGCATAAGCCCCGAGTGGAAAACGAGCGAGCCCCATCGACGCGCTCGGTCGGCGCCCGCGCCGCGCCGCAGCGCGCGGGCCTGGAGTTGGACGGTGAAGGCGAGTGCCGCCACCGAGAGCGCACCCAAACCCCAGAACCATCCGGAGCTGTAGATGTCCCGGCTCGGGGCCAGGTAGCCGGCGACGCATGCCGCCGCTCCGCCCAGGATCAGCGCTAGGGAGGAGGCTGGCGATGCCGCCAGGCGTTTGAGAGCGGACGATGCCGATCGGCCGGGGCTCACGGATCGTAGCCTCCCGCGTTCGAGTGCGTCGTGCAGCCGGAGACGGTCGAGTAGCAGTTGTTCTCGCTGTAACCTGTGGGGGTAGAGGCCTTCTTGAAGCCGAGGATGACGGACTTCTGGAACGTGCCCGCGCCGGAGTAGTTGTACGGAGCCGGTTCGGAGACATATCCGATGAGGCGAGAGCGCTTAGCGCCGTGGGGGATGACCGTATGGCAGGCGACGCACGCGATGGCCGAGGTGCGATGGTTGCTCCGCGAGTGCACGTTGTTCAGCCAGGTGCTGCCGGTAGGCGACGTCTTCATCGGATGGCAGTTCACGCAGAACAGGTTCGTGGTCCAGGAATTCTGGTTGGTGGTGCTCGCCACGTCCGCCAAGGTCCAGAGCACGCCCGCCGCGTTCTTGGGCCAGTAGCGGTTGGGGCCCTTGAGCATGTACTGCGAGGCGGAGCCGTGGGGCCCCTTCGGGTCCGTTGTCGTGTCCGAGCCATGGCAGTCCGAGCAGGTCATGGTCTGGGTGCCCAGGTTCGCGGTCGTGTTCCATGGAGCCTTCAACTGCGCGGCCACGAGGGCCTTCGGAGCGGGGCTGCCGGTCTGAAGGCTGGCAGTATTGCGCACCGGGTGGGCCGAGCGGTTGTACGGGTTGTACTCGGTGGAGAGGTCCGTGTAGCCGGCTGGGGGGGTGGTGCCGAAGGCGTAGTAGGTGTGGCACTTGAAGCAGAGTTGATATTCCTTGTAGTTCGTGGTGTCGGTGAAGACCTGGCGGACGTAGCTCGTCGCCGCCAGCCACGACGTCGCCCCGTAGGTCGGCTCCACGCCCCACGCCCCGAGCAGGACGTCGCCGATCGTGTTGCCGATCTTGTTCGTCGAGGTCACGAGCGGGTGCGTCCCGGTCTTGGCCTTGTGAGGGTTGTGGCAGTCCCAGCATTCGGCGTGGCGCTTGCCCGTGCCCAGGTTCGTCGCGTCCAGCTCGGGGTTCTTGTGGATGCCCGTGACGGTCTCGGTCGGATGCTTGGAGGTCTTGGCGTACTGGGTCTGGATGTTCTTCGCTCCGGTCAGCGCCGGCGAGCCGTGGCAGGTGTAGCAGGTGCTTTGCTCGGAGCCGCGCAGGATATAGGCCTGGGCGGAGGAGGCGCCGTGGGCCATGTGGCAGTTGCGGCAGGAGTACTGACCGACCGTGGTCGGGGTCCCGCCCGAGGGCGTGTAGGCGACGTTCGAGAGGGCGTGGGCGCTGGAGGCGTAGCTTGTCTTGGCGTGGCAGGTGGTGCACAGCGCGGCGTTGGCGTTGGATTTCACCAGGAACTTCCCGAAGGCGTTGTCGTGCGGGTTATGGCAGGAGGTGCACTCGACACGGTTGGTCGCGCCGTAGACCTTGACGGGGTCGCCCGCGAGCGGAAGCTGGATCTCAGGGTCGGTCCCGGGCTGGGAGGGCGGGCCGGCGCCGGGCTTGACGTCATAGAGCACGGGGTGGTCGTTGGACAGGTTCGTTCCGATGGTCGCGGCGGCTCCCATGGCGCCCGTCATCGAAATCGTCTGCGGCGCGAGGTTGAAGACGGAGCCGATGGCCGTGACGCCGTCGTGGCAGGAGAGGCAGAGCTTCGTCTTCGAGGCGTTCAGGTCCGTCATGGTGGGTGCCGCCTGGCCCAGGTAGGTGTTCAGGTAGTTCGAGGAGTAGAAGGTGAAGGTCTGCACGGAGTTGGACCTGTTCCAAAGCGGATAGACCGTGGCCGGCTTGTGCGCGGCGTGGCAGAACAGGCAGCGCTGGGTCTCGGTCACCGCCTTGGGCCCGGTCGTCGCGCTCAGCGCGGACATGTCGTGCTTGGAGTTGATGATGGAGAGCGCCCGGGCCGACGGGACGGCGGCCAGAAGGATGAGCGCGTAGATCAGCGTCTTATTCATGGCTTGACCTCTTCTTTGAAATACTGGAAGACCTGGACGCGGCCGTTCTGCGTGTCGGCGACGTAGACGCGATCGCGCTCATCCACGAACAGCCCGCCCGGCATGCTGAATTCTCCCATGGCGCCGCCGGCGCGGCCGACGAACAGGAGGAGGCGGTTCTTCTCATCGAATATCTGGAGGGCGTCGAAAGCGGCGTCGCTGACGTAGGCGTGCCCGTCCGAGTCCAGGGCGATCCCGCGCGGGCGGGCGAGATAGCCGGGGCGGTTGCCGTTCTCGCCGAGCCGGCCCAGGTACGCGCCGTTCGAGTCGAACCACTGGATGCGGAAATTCCCGGAGTCGCTGACCCACAGCCGCCGAGAGGCCTTGTCGAACCAGAGGTAGGTGGGGAAATTGAGCTCACCCGGCGCGGTCCCCCGCCGCCCGAAGGAGTGGAGGAAGCCGCCCTCCAGCCCGTAGACCGCGATACGGTGGTTCTTCACGTCGCTGACGTAGACGCGCTCGTCGGAGACGGCCAGCGCCGCCGGCTGGCCCAGCCCCTGCGGGTCGCCCTCGAGCTCGCCCTTTATTTTCCCGTCCGGCCCGAGGATGAAGACCTTCCTGAGCAGGGAGTCGAGGATGAAGATCAGCCCGTCCGCCGTCGCGGCCACGCTCACGGGAGCCAGCAGGTGCGCGCGCGTGCCGTGGGGCAGCCAGTCACCCTTTCCGTCGGCCTCGCGGTAGCGCATGACGCCGTGCGCGCCGGGGTCGGCGACGTAGACCGTGCCGCTCGAGACGTAGATGCCGGTGGGCTTGATCAGGCGGTTGCTGGCGATCTCCGCGCTCTTGTCCAGGCCCACGAGGGCGCGCAGAAAGCCTCCGAGCCGCCCGGCCGCGGCGATGCGAGGGCCCAGGATCTCGCCTTCGTAGCGAAGGCGGGCCACTGCGGGGGCGGGAGGCCATTGCGGCGGGGGCGGCGCGGGCGCGGCGGCGGCGCCCGCCAGGAGCGCGGAAAGGGCGAGAAGGGGAGCAATGCGCTTCATGCGTTATCCTCGTTGAGAAGGGCCTGGCGAAGGCCCTTGTCGTTCAGTGCCAAGGTCAGGATCTTGCGGACCCGCCATGCCGTGGCGACCTTGACATTGAGCTTGATCGACAGTTCAGAGCAGGTTGGATGTCCGCTAAGCATCAGTCTTGCCGCGGCGGCCCAAAGGGTGAGGGACAGATGCGTGCGCGCCAGCGGCGTGCCTGTGAGGTCCGTGAAGGTCCGGCCGCAGTCGGAGCAGCGCAGCTTGCGCCGGCCGTTCTTGCCTCGGGCGTGGATGGAGCAGTGCCGCATGCCGCATCGCGGGCATTTCAGGCCGTCCTTCCAGCGGAAGGCCTGAAGACGGTCCCTGAGGGCGGATTCTTCGTCCACGATCGTTGTCATGTTCAACCGGAAGAGAACAACTTAAAACGGAAACATAAGGGCCAAAAAGACCCCCGGTCCCCCGGGGGTCTTCGGTCGAATCTTACTTGACGTGGCAGTCGAGGCAGACGCCGCCGGCGTTGACGCCGGGGCGCAGGATCTTCGAGCCGGTGCCGGCGTGGATGGAGTGGCAGCTGGAGCAGCTGACGAAGCTCTTCGCGCCCACGACATCGACGACCGCGTTGGCGATGGAAGCCTGCATGGCCCCGCCCGCGCCCGTGGTCTGGCCGGCGACGATCTCCTTGGCGACCGGGTGCATGGTCGAGAGGTTCGTGCCGAGGTTCGCGTTGCCGGCCGCCATGAGGGTGGTGCCGCCGATGGCCGTCGCTCCGTCGTGGCAGGAGAGGCAGGAGCCGCTCTTGGAGGCGATGAACTCGGCCGAAGTCATGATCGCGCCGCCGGTGGTCCCCGCGAGGGCGACGCCGCCCGCGCCGTTATACACCAGCCAGCCGGTGCCGACCGGGCTGCTGCGCGCCCACAACTGGGCGGTCTTCGCGGGTCTGTGCATCGCGTGGCAGGTCGAGCACTTGTTCACGGCTACCGCCATCCCGTTGTAGGAAACGGTGAAGTCATGATCGGTGCCGACGATGGTCGCGGCCTGAGAGACGGACCCGAAGGCGATACAGGCGACCATGAGTCCCAGTCCTTTGACGATCGATTTCATTTTTTGCCCCTTGAAAAGACTTTGTGTTCCAATCCCGTCAATGAACATATGGCAACGTAATTGCCACATTTTTTTGACTTTTAACGTTGTTTTGGGGGTTTAATCCGACGTTATTCGGTGATTGCGCGCAAATGAGCGAAATCGCCCATTATGACCCAAGGGCGCCCGGGCGGACGCTCTTGGCGCGATGAAGGCTTGGTCTGGGAGGAAACTGCGTCGTAGGCGGCCTTCGAAATATCCTGGATCAATTCGGTTTGGATGGCGAAGTCCTCGTCGCGGGTCATCACGCACAGGATGTAAGAGCTCGGCGGATAATAGACGATGCTGCCGTCGTGCAGCTGGCGGAGCTTGTTGGACAGATTGTAAGGCTCGCCGAATTTATGAGCGACCGTGATCTCGGGATCCTCGTTGGGAACGAACGAGGTCGAAAGGCCGAGGTCCGAATAGAGCCGTTCCCTGCCGGTGGGTCGATGGTGGAATCCAGGATCATCGCCGCTCCGTTATCGGAATCCACGACCATGGCGCGCAGCGGCTGGTCGATCTTGTAGGGTTCGCCGGGACGCAGCGTCGCTGTGGCGACCGATGGAGTCCAGTCGGGCTGTTGCTCATAAGGTGCCTTGGGGTGGAGGAAAAGCGGATATTCCTCCGCCCCCCTGAACACGGCGAGCATGAGCGGCACTTTCAAAAGGCTGGCCGGAATGAACTTTCCCGCCGCATGGATGGTGAAAAGGGGGGCCGTCGTTGAGGTCCCGGAAATAAACGGAGACATGGTGGATGTCCGCGGCGCTTTCCCATATTATCGACGAACTGCTCGATCTTGTGCTGCAAAGGCCTAAGCTCGGCTAAATCGGCGCTCGGCTCGATGTCGATCAAGGGATTGATAAGCCCGCGATTGCCGGATCGCGTGACCTTTTCGAAGGAGCGGCACTCCGGGACGGCGGGGCGCGCGTGGGCGCAGGCCGCCCCGGCCGCTAAAAGCTTCAAAAATTCGTCATCAAATCCGTTATTGGCCCTCTGGATATTTGATGTACTGAAAAATCTGAATCCGCTGGTTCTTCGTATCGACGATGTAGATCGTGTCGCTGCGATCGATGAAGATGCCGGCGGGCAGCGCCAATTGCCCGGGGCCCTGGCCGGGCGTGGCGTACCAGACGAGGAGCTGGCCTTTCCTGTTGAATATCTGTATCCGGTGGAAAAGGGCGTCCACCACGTGGATGTTCCCGTCCGAGTCGCTGGCCACGCCTCGCGGCCGGGCCAGGTATCCCGCTGCGTCTCCGGCTTCGCCGAAGCCGGAGACGGCCGCGCCCGTGGAGGTGAAGATGTGGATGCGGTTTGAGATCGGGTCGGAGACGAGGAAGCCCCCGTCGTTTTCCACCCACAGGTTGCTGGGATTGGGGAGCGCGAACCGTTCGTTCTTGGGATGGCTGCACAGCTCCTTGAGGAACTTGCCTTGGGTCGAGTAGAGCACGAGCCGGCGGTTGCCCGTGTCCGCGACCAGCAGTTCCCCGGCCGGGGTCAGAGAGACGGCCGCCGGACGGTTGAGCGTTCCGGCGGGGCCTTCCGCCGCTTCCGTCGTCCAGAGGAATTTCCCTTCCGCGGAATAAGCCCGGATCGTCTGATCCTTCGTGTCGGTCACATAGACGCTGCCGTCGGCGCCAGCCGTGACGCCGATGGGCGAGAGGAGCTGCCCATCCCCGTTTTCGCCGATATGGGAGACCTCGGATTTCTTCAGATCGATGACCGTGACCTTCTGTCCTCCCGTGTCGGTGACATAGATATTATCGCCCTGTCCCCAGATGCCGTAGGGGCGCTCGAAGAGGGGGCGTTCCGTATCGCCGCCCGTCATGAACGAGACGAACCGGCCGAACATCCCCTGCCTGGCGCTTCCTCCTCGGACATCGCGCATGGTCTTGATGCTCCGCACGAAACGCACGCGCGGCTTGTCCGGGGGCGCGGGGAAGACGAGCTGAGCGGAGACCGGCGCCGTCGAGGTCGTCGGGACTGAGGCCGCGTGAAGGGTCGCGGAGGCCAGCAGGAAAGTCAGGACGCTGATGTTTCGATTCATGTTCAGCCTTGTTCAACTGGAAAGGTTACACCTCGAAGCGGAAAGCCCGGCCTAAAAAAGACCCCCGGTCGCCCGGGGGTCTTGGTGTGGATTACCTGTTGTGGCAGGACAGGCAGCGCTCGCCGGCGCGAAGGATCTTCGGCGAGTTGGCGCTGCTGTGCATCGAGTGGCAGCTCGTGCAGCCGACGTACGACTTCCCGCCCACGACGTCAACCACGACGTTGGAGCCGGAGCCCAGGTTTCCGGACGCGAGGTCCGTCTGCATGCCCGGCGTGCCGAAGTCAACGACGCGCGCGATCGGGTGGGTGTCCGACAGGTTGCGGCCCCAATTGCCTCGGAAGGAGGCCTTCATGGTCGTTCCGCCGATGGCCGTCACGCCGTCATGGCAGGACAAGCACATGGCCGAGCCGGTGGTCGCGAACTGGGCCTCGGTCAGGAGTTCGGCATCGCTCCCGTCCAGAACCGCGCCGGCGGCGCCGTCCCACACGGTCCAGGCTCCGCCCGCGCCGAGCGCGCGCGCCCACAGGGGGCTGTTCAGGTTGGGTTTGTGGGCCGCATGGCAGGTGGAACACTTGTTGTAGGCAGTGAAGGTGACGCCGTTTTCGCCGACGTAACCCGCGGTCTTGAAGTCATGCTTGCTGCCGGTGATCGCTTTGCCGGTAAGCTGCGCACTGGCAACGTTCGCGATGAGGCCGAGGGCGGCCATCAGTGCGATCGTCTTGAGAGATACTTTCATTGTCATCCTCCTAGGAGTTGTTTCTGGCATTCTTCCGTCATACTCCCGATGGCAACGTTTAGGCCATGAAAATTCACTCAGGAAATCACGTACAAACGTTTTACGGCGATCGTTGCGCGGGGATGCGCCATGAGTGCGCGATTGCGCGCGGGGTCATTTTGCCTCACCAGCGGTTGAAGGGGCATCCGTGGGCTGCTCGTCCGGATATTTGATGTATTGATAGATTTGCACGCGCTGGTTCTTGGAATCGACGACATAGATCATGTCGTCAGCATCGATGAACATGCCCGCGGGCAATGTGAGCTCTCCGGGCCCCTGCCCGGGGCTGCCGAAGTAGAGCAGGAGCTCGCCCTTCCGGTTGAATATCTGTATTCGGTTGAATATGGCGTCGGCGACGTAGATATTGCCGACCGAGTCGGTGGCGATTCCTCGCGGTCGCGCGAGATAGCCGGCCGAGTCGCCCTGCTCGCCGAAGCCGGAGACATAGCCTCCCGTCGACGTGAAGACATGTATCCGGGTGAGGAGGGGGTCCGAGATGATGAAGTTGCCGTTCTTCTCGACCCAGACGTTCGCGGGGGTCGCGAGGGCGTACGGGTCCTTCATGTTGCGGCACATCTGCCGGACGAATTTGCCCGCCGTGGTGAGCACGACGGCGCGTTTATTGCCGGTGTCGAGGACCAGGAGCTCTCCGCCCGGGGTCAGCGCGATCCCTCCGGGGTGGTTGAGCTTTCCGCCGGTCTCGCCCAGGTCCCCGTTCTGCCAGAGGAACTCCCCTTTCGAGGAGTAGGCCTTGACCTTGCTGTCGCCCGAGTCAGCGATGTATATATTGCCGGCCGCGTCGGCCGTAATGCCGATCGGGGCTTTCAGGCGCCCCTCTCCCTTATTGCCGATGTCCGTCAAAGTCATCTTCTTCAGGTCCAGGCTCAGCGCCGCCGAGGCGGTCGTGTCGGTGATGTAGAGCTTGTCGCCCTGCTTCCAAACGCCGTAGGGGCGGGCGACCAGCGGGAGGTCCGCGTCTCCTCCGGCCAGGGCGGACAGGAACTTTGTGAAGCCGCTTTCTTTGCCGCCTTTGAGGTCCCGCATGGTCCGTATGGAACGCACGAAACGGATGCGCGCCCGTTCCGGGAGGGGGGGGAACACGATCTCCACGGACGCGGTCCGGGTCGATGCCTCCGGGAGGCTCTCCGGCGCATCGGCGGCGATGACGGCGCGCGGCGCGAGCAAGGCGGCCGCGATGAGGATTCCGGGGACGATGATCTTGATGTTCATTTGTTGTGGCACTCCTCGCAAAGCGTGCTGAATTCGGCGCGCAGGAGCTTGGGCAGCCTCTCCGCGTGCGGGTTGTGGCAGGACGCGCAGTTGAAGGGCTTGTCCTTGCGGCGCGGGTCGGGCTTGGCCTCGTTGGAGGTTTTATGCCGCGCGATGGGGTGGTTGTTCTTGAGGGTCTCGTCG
Source organism: Elusimicrobiota bacterium (assembly GCA_016191335.1). Classification (GTDB taxonomy): domain Bacteria; phylum Elusimicrobiota; class Elusimicrobia; order UBA1565; family UBA9628; genus GWA2-66-18. The sequence goes on from JACPOW010000014.1 coordinate 29,819, forward strand.
TGGCAGCCGAAGCAGATGTCGGACAGCGGCTTGCGGATCAGCGAGCCGCGCGCGCTCACGTGCGGATTGTGGCAGGTGGTGCAGTCTCCCGACGCGAAAGGAGAGTGAACGACGGGGTTCTTGTCGAGCTTCCGGAAATCGGAATGGCAGACGAAGCAGGTTTCCTCCGGCGCCTTTTTTAGGGCCGCCTTGCCGTCCGCTCCGGTCTTGGCGTGGCACATCTCGCACGAGCGTGAGCCGAAGGGGATGTGCTCCTTGCCCTCGACGATGAGCTTGAGGCTCTTCGAGGCGTGGGGGCTGTGGCAGTCCGTGCAGTCGCCTTCGAAGACGCTGATGCCGTGATGCGCCTTGGCGATGGGCTCCGACTTTGTGTCGTGGCAAGTCGCGCAGAGCTCCTTGACCGGCGAGTTCAACAAATGAGCGTTGTCCGAGGCGTGGGACTGATGGCAGGTGCTGCAGTCCATGTCCTTGAAGGCCGGGTGGACGGTCGCTTTCTTCATGTCCTCGGCGCGGGCGGCGTGGCAGGACAGGCACAGAGGCTTGAGCTCCTGAGTCAGCTTGGCCGGGTCCTTGACGTCGGCGTGGCATTTGGAGCATTCGCCCGACTTCACCGGCGCATGGGGGTTCTTTTTCTCCATCAGCTCCTTGGCCTTGGCCTCGTTGGCCGACCGGAAGGCGTCCTTGGCGATCTTCGATCCTCCGAACCAGTCGCCCGCGGAGGCCCCGGCCGCGAGGAGAATGAGCAGCAGCAACGCTCCGATGGCTTCTTTAAGGCCGAATTTCTCCATGCGCCGGCGCAGAGCGTCGCGCGACAGGCCCAGGGACTGCGCGGCCTTCTGCTGGTTTCCGCCGCTGCGCTTGAGCGCCTGCACGACGAGGTCCTTCTCCACGTCCTCCAGACGCAAGCCCTCGGGGGGCAAGGCGACGGACGAGCCCTCCTCCTTGACGGAGGGCGGCGCTTCGGCTGCGACCTGGGCGCGCGCGATGTGCGCGGGTTGGGCGGCGGCGACGGGATGGAACTCCATTTCATCGAGGATCATCATTCTCTCCAGCACGTTGCGTAGCTCCCGGACGTTGCCGGGCCATTTATAGGATTGGAACTGCTCCAAGGTCTCGGGGGAGAACCTGGGCTTGGACTTGAGCATCTCCGCGCTGAGCTTCGTCAGGAGGCGGTCCACGAGCGGCAGGACGTCCTCCTTGCGCTCGCGCAGAGGCTTGAGCGAGATGGTCAGGACGTTGATTCGGTAGTAGAGATCCTGCCGGAAGCGGCCCTCGGCCACCGCCTTGGGGAGGTCCTCGTTGGTGGCGGCGATGACGCGCACGTCCACGGTGATGTCGTCCCGGCCTCCGACGCGCTTGAAGGTCTTGTCCTCGAGCGCGCGCAGGATCTTGCCCTGGAGCGCCATCGGCATGTGTCCGATCTCGTTGAGGAAGATGGTGCCGCCGTCGGCGATCTCGAATAAGCCCTTCTTTTGCCCGACAGCCCCGGTGAAGGAGCCCTTCTCGTAGCCGAACAGCTCGCTTTCGAGGAGGTTGTCCGGGATCGCCGTGCAGGAGATCTCCATGAACGGCTCGAAGGCGCGCGGGCTGCCGTAATGGATGGCGCGGGCGAAGCGGTCCTTGCCGCAGCCGCTCTCGCCCAGGATGAGGACGGTGCCGAAGGGGGAGGCCGAGATCTTCTTCGCCATGGCCAGCGCCTCCTTCATGGAGGGGCTTTCGGCCACGATCGAGGCGAAATTGTACTTGTCGACGCCCTTCTGGTGGGCGCGGTCGAGGCGGCGCTTGAACTGGGCGGTCTCGAGGACCCGCTTGAGCGTGATCTTGAGGCCGGCGAGCTGGAGGGGCTTGGAGATGTAGTCGGCGGCGCCCTCGCGCAGGGCCTCGACGGCGCTGGCGAGGTCGGCGAAGGCGGTCATGATGACGACCGGCAGCTCGGGGTTGCCGCGGCGCGCGGCCTTGAGCACGTCGAGGCCGCTGTCGCGGCCCAGCCGCAGGTCGGTGAGGACGACGTCCGGGTTCTCGGTCTCGAGGGCGGCCTCGGCCTCCGCCAGGTCGGCGGCGACGACGGTCTTGTAGCCCGAGTTGGTCAGGTCCTGGGACAGGGACCACCGGATCAGCTCCTCGTCGTCCACGATCAGGATCTTCGACGCCATGTCAAACCTCCGCCGACGCCGCGGGCAGGCGCACGAAGACGCTGGTGCCGCGGTCGGGTACGCTCTCGATCCACATCTCGCCGCCGTGCGCCATGACGATCTGGCGCGACAGCGGCAGGCCGAGCCCGCTGCCGTTCGCCCGCGTGGTGAAGAAGGCGCGGAAGACGTGCTCCAGGTCGGCGCTGGAGATGCCCTTTCCGGTGTCGGTCACCTCGACGAGCAAGGTCCCCTCGATCTCGGAGCGCACGGAGACCTTCAGGGACCCGCCGCCCGGCATCGCGTGGGCCGCGTTGATGAAGAGGTTCAGGAACACCTGCTCGAGCTGGCCGGGGTCCCCGCGCATGAAGGGGAGCTTCGCCGGGATGTCCCGTTTGAGCTCGATCTTCTGCGTGCGCAGGCGGACCTCGAAGAGGTCGAGGACGCGTTCGAGCGGCTCGCTCAGATCGAAGGGGCGGATGACGGCCTCGGGCATGCGCGCGAAGCGCAGGAAGTTGCCCATCGTCTGCTCCATGCGGTTGAGCTGGCCGAGGACCTTGCCCAGCACCTCCCGGCGGGGGCTCCCGTCGGGCGTCTCGGTCTGCATGACCTGGATGGCGGAGCTGATGCCGGTGAGGGGGTTGCGTACCTCGTGGGCGAGATGGGCGGACAGCTCGCCGAGCGCCGCCAGGCGGTCCAGATGGCCGACTTGGCTTCGGTGCAGGTTGACGATCTCGCGCCGGTCCTTCTCGAGGAGGCGGACCATGTTGTTGAAGCCGCGGGCGATCGAGCGGAGCTCGCCGGAAGGAAGGTCGTCGACGCGCGTGTCGAGCTTGCCGCGGGCGACCAGGTTCATGGCCTCGACGATGCGCCCCATCGGCTCGTCGATGACGCGCCGTACGACCATGTAGGTCCACAGCCCGACGATCATGAACGAGGAGAAGAGGATGATGAGGCGGCCCTTGAGGTTTGCCTCGGCCACGGCCTGGCGGTCGCGCTTCGGCGAGACGAGCCGGACGAAGCCGATCGGCCCCGCGTCGGCCCCGTGGCAACGCGAGCAGGCGCCGCGGTTGAGGACGGGAAAGTCCATGATGATGCTCTTGGCGGGATCGAAGGCGCGGGGCGCCTCGTGACGCGGCTTGACGCCGGCGGCAAGGTCCTCCGTATTGACCGAATTCTTATCCGAATCGAGGAGGAACATCCGGTCGGCCATACCGTGTGCGTTGTGGACGGAGAAAAGATGCGCGATGGCTCCGTGGGATCCCTGCATCATCGAGTCTACGATGACCCGTTCGACGACGGGAAACATGCTGGTCATCGTCGCGCGCTCCATGTCGAGGACGCTGTTGCGGGTGTCCTGCACGTACAGCAGGAAGGTGATCGCCGTGACGATCACGGTGAACGAGTAGAAGGCGATGAACGTCTGACGGGCCAGCGAGGCGCCGCGCCAAGCGACGGTCAAACGCCGAAGCAGTCGGCCTGGACGCAGTCGCCGCATAGGGGTTCTTCCCTTTCTTCGCAACGATTCGGCCACGCCGCGAGCGTGCGGATTCCACCAACCTCAAATGGAATTGACAAAGGGGAGTCCCGGGCTTACACTGAAGTCGGAGGCCCACCCCTATGAACCCCTGGCCCCGGCAGTTGGTCGTTCGTTCCGTTCTGGTTTTCACGGTGCTCGTCGCGGCGCTCGCGTTGCGCGTGCCGCGTCCCGTGGAAAAAATCTCGGATCTGCGCGACTCCGTCGGAGAACACCGCGCCCTGCTGAGCGCGGGCCACGCCTCGTTCAGCTGCGCGACCTGTCATATCTCGCACGCGGCGAAAGCCCAGCGTCCGGCTTGGCAGAGGGCGGGCAGCGAGGACTCCGCGATCTTCATGCGGGAGTCGGACGCGGTCGGCGGGGTCAAGACCGGCCTGTGCATGTCCTGCCATGACGGCACCATTGCCTCCGTGTCGTCGGCCCACACCGTTGCTTCAGGCGATGCGCGTCGGCCCTTCCAATCCATAGACATGAGAGCCAGCCATCCCGTGGGCGGCGACTATATGGCCGCCGTGCGCAGCGATCCCGACTCGTATAACGATCCGGTCATGAACAACCGGATCGTCTTGGAGGACGGAAAGGTCGGCTGCATCTCCTGCCATGCCACCCACGACCTGAGCGCCGTTTCCGCGAGCAACGTCCGGCACGAAGTCTGCATCGAGTGCCACCGCCGCTGAGACGGCTCTGCGCGTAATCGCGCACTCATATCGCGTTTACGACGGGGAACACGGTCCAAAAGCGCCTTATATTCTCCTTTTCACGACGGCTGGATGGTCTTTTTGTTGCCACGTAAACGTTCACGATGATGAACGAATGGATGGTTGTCGGACTGAACCACTCGACGGCTCCCGTCGAAATCCGAGAGGCGATCTCCCCGAAGCCGGAAGAAGCGGGACGCATGAACGCCATCATCAGCGAGGCCACCGGCCAGCAGGGCGTCGTCGTCCTCTCCACCTGCAGCCGCTTCGAGGTCTACTTCCAGCCCGACAAGGACGGCGAGCAGGCCATGGTCGCCTGGCTCAACCTCCGCGCCGGGCAGGACATCGGCGCCTCCCTTTTCATCCACCGCGGCCCCGAGGCCGTCGGGCACCTTTTCCGCGTCGCCGCCGGCCTCGACTCCTGGATCATGGGCGAGACCGAGATCCTGGGGCAGTGCAAGGCCGCCTACCAGGGCGCCTGCGCCGAGAAGTCGGCCAACCGCTTCGGCCACCTCTCCTTCCAGCGCGCGCTGATGGTGGGCAAGAAGGTCCGCAACGAGACGCGCATCGTCGGCGGCATCGCCTCCATCGGCGGGGCGGCCGCGATGATGGCGCGCAGCATCTTCTCCGATTTGAAGGAGCGCGTGGTGGTGGTCTTCGGCGCGGGGACCATGGCCGCCTCCTCGGTGCGGCACCTGCGATCGAAAGGCGCGGGCAAGCTGTATATCAGCAACCGCAGCCTGGATAAAGGCCAGGCCCTCGCCGCCGAACTCGGCGGCGAGCCCGTCACTCTCGCGGAAGGCTTCGAACGCCTGGACCAGGCGGACATCGCGGTCTTCTCCACGGGCTCCGACCGCTATCTGCTGGACGAGGAAGGCGCCCGCGCCCTGTCGCGCCGCCGCGGCGGACGGTCCTTGTTCATCATCGACATCGCGATGCCGCGCAACGTGGCCCCCGAGGTCGCGAAGGCCGAGGGCGTGTACCTGTACGACATCGACGACCTCAAGGGCGTCGTGCAGAAGAGCCTCGCCAAGCGCGAGGCCGACATGGTCCAGGCCGCGGCGATCGTGGCCGCCGAGAGCGCCGACTGCTGGCAGCGCCTGACCTTCCCGGTGCCCGCCGCCCCCGCGCGCACGCCCGTCACCGCGTAGCCGCGACACTTTCGGCGCTCCTCGCCCGTCTAATCAACGAGGGCCCCAAGGGCCCGGGGGGTAGTGCAGATGAAGCGGATCATCACTATGGCGTTGGCCGGGGCTCTTCTGCTTCCGGCGGTGCTGCGCGCGGAAGGCAAGCCGGAGGCCCAGGGCGGCAAGGGCGGGAAGGAGGCCTTCATCGAGCGCATGAAGGAGAAGTTCGGGATCTCCGACGAGCAGGAGGCCAAGCTCAAGGCCGCGAAGCGGGCGCGGCGCGACGCGGACGCCGCGATCCACGCGGAGCTCCAGGCGTCGATGCGCAAGCTCTCCGACCAGCTCGAGGACAAGGCCCCGGAGAAGGACCTATCGGCCACGCTCGATAAGCTCGTCGCCGGACGCAAGTCGCTCCGCGCCGAGGAGGACAAGTTCGAGGCGGCGCTGACCTCGATCCTGACGCCGACGCAGCGCGCGCAGATGCTCGTCGCGATGAAAGGGCGCATGGGCAAGCACGGCGGCAAGATGGGCGGCCCGAAGATGGGCCCGGGCAAGATGGGCGAGAAGCCCGAGCACCACGACGACGACTAAGGCCGTCGAAGACCGCACGGCGCGCGAGATGATATCATCGTCTCCATGGACTCGCGCGTCGTGCTGGTCGGGCCGGAGAATCCGCTCAATGTAGGCTTCGTCGCGCGGGCGATGAAGGCGTTCGGGGCGAAGGACCTCGTGATCGCGGGATCGCCGTGGAAGGCCTTGCCGGCGGAGGCGCGGGTCACCGGGGTGAGCGCGCCGGAGGTGCTCGACGGGGTGCGGTTCGCGGAGGACCTCGCGGGGGCGCTGAGGGGCTGTGCCACGGCCATCGCGTTCTCGCGGCGGCCGACGGACCTGAGGCAGGACGAGTTCACCTTGCCGGGGATACCGGCCTCGCTGAACCTCGCCGGGCGGACGGCGCTGGTGTTCGGGCGCGAATCGAAGGGGCTCACGCGGGCGGAAACGGCGTTGTGCCCGTATCTCGCGAGGATACCGTGTCAGAACGGCGTCAGCCTCAATCTCGGGCAGGCGGTCGCAGTGGCGCTTTTTTCATTAACGGCGACGGATCGAACGGCAACGGATGGAGTATCCTCTGAACGGGCCGCAACGGCCTCGTTGGAGAGAATGACGGCCATGTGGGAGTTTGTTCACCCCAAGCTCGCGGCTTCGCCGCGATTGTCCGAGGAACGGCAACGGAGAATGAGGCAAATGCTTTTTCGGCTTCATCTTAACGACGACGATTTCGACATGTTATTCTCGATCATGAAGGGGCTCGCCAAGTGAAGACGATCGTCGCGACTCTGTGTTACGTTCGGTCCGGGGAACGGACCTTGATGATGCACCGCAACAAGAAAGACGGCGATGTGCATAAGGGCAAATGGAACGGCCTCGGGGGGAAGCTCGATTCGGGCGAATCTCCTGATGAATGCGTCGTCCGCGAGATCCGAGAGGAATCCGGATTGACCTTGCTCGACCCGAAGCTGAGGGGTGTGCTGACCTTCCCGGCGTTCAAGCCCGGGGAGGATTGGCTGGTGTTCGTGTACACCGCGACCCGGTTCGAGGGGGAGCTGGCCGAGTGCGCCGAGGGCGACCTCGAGTGGGTGTCGGGGGAGCGCCTGGCGACCTTGCCGCTGTGGGAGGGGGACCGGATCTTCCTGCCGTGGCTCGAGCAGGACCGGTTCTTCTCGGGCAAGTTCGTGTACCGCGAGGGGCGGCTGGTCTCACACGAGGTTTCGTTCTCCTGAAGCAGGCTTGACGGCCCGGAGTCTTTGGCTTACCCTTAGCGGGATGCGAATATTGCGCGTCCTCCTGGCGCTTCTTCTCGTTGCCGGACCCATCCAGGCGCAACCTGTCGTCGATCTTCTCTCCCGCTACACTGTCCCGGCGGATGAGGCCGCCGCGGCGGCCCCCGAGGGAGACGCGCCTCAAGGCTCGGGCAAGCAGCTTGCGGACCTCGAGGCGAACCTCGCCCTCGTCAGCGAGAGCCTCGAAGGCTTCGCCCATCCCCAGGACGCTGACAAGGCCCTTCTCGCCGCCAAACCCCGCCTTCCCGCGGGGACTGCCCCATTCTTCCGCGACCGAACGACGGCTCTTAACGCGCTCTATCGCACCTTGGCTGTCGTGGATTATACCTGGGCCCTCCGGTTCCCAGATCCGCCCTGCTCTCCCGCCGATAAGCGCGCCGTGCTGCTGCGATCCGAGGACGGTCTGTTCCTCGATCCAGAAACGGGTAAGACCTCCCGCTGGATGGCGGCGCTTCTTGGACCGAACGCCCAGGGGAAGAGCCTCGAGACGGCCCTTGACCAGGCGTCCGTGGCATCCGCGCCCAGCGAGACCGAGTATGCGCGCCTGCGCGCCCGTCTTAATCTAATCACGAAGGCGCTCGATTCCCAGGACGCCGTCGGTGCCGCTCGAGCAAAACTCTACTGCAAACGCGCCGAGACCCGCATGAGGCTTGCCTTCGCCAATCGGGATTCTGGGCCCGTTCTCGCGGGACGCATCGCGAAAGAGGAGGTAACCCGTCGGGGCCTTGTGATCATAGCGGGGCGCACTGCGAAGGACCTGGAGGTTCGCGGCGCCGGTGTCGTAATTGAGACCAAGGCCGGAATTCGCGTTCTGACCGATCACCGTTTGGGCGGAGGTGCCGTCGTCGCGTTGGTCGATGGGAATCCGGATCCAGTGCCGTTGAGCGTCGAGCGGGAGGATGAAAAGTCGGGGTTGCTGCTCTTGCGGCCGGATGGGGACCTCGGCAAAGCCTTGACCTTGGCCGAGGCCGCGCCTTCGAAGGACGACTTGGTGACCGCTTTCGCTCACTCCGAGAGACTTGGTGCTTGGACTAGGTCCCAGGGTCTGGTCACCAAAGGCGATCGCGATTGGTTCCTGACCGACGCTGTAGCCGAGGCTTCGATGGCCGGCGGCGCCGTCCTGGACGCGGGGGGGCGAGTGGCCGGGTTGCTCGTGTTGCGACGCGTCGAAGGAGGCAGTCGCGAATGGCCGGCGGCGGTTCCCGCGCCGGCCTTGCGCGCTTGGATCGACGGCGGTTCCGCGCCCGTTGCCGGGCGCGTGGTCCTCTCCGACGCGGGCACGACGAAGATACTGACCGCGTCGCGTCCGCTGCTCGACAGCCTGGCGGCGGGGCAAGGGGCGATAGCCGCTTCCGCCGATTCATTCACCCAGACGACCCCATGGGGTTCCACCACGCGGGCCGTCTGCATGGCCAACTGCGATGACGGTAATTCAGCCTCCTCCTATCCAGGCGGAAATGGAAGCGCCGAGCTTGGGCAAGCATGGGGGAACGATCTCCTTTCAAATCAAGAATACTCAGACCAACGCCGAGAGGAGCTTTAATAGCCTCGACGCATACGACCCGGACAAAAAACGGCCTGTAGACCAAGCCTTCATTGGAGTGCCGAGCGTCGTTACGGCTCCTGGGGAAGTTTTCCTTCTTCGTGGAGTGGGCACGAAAGTCAGTTCGGTCGTCCGTCTGTCTCTTAAAGGCGGTGCCCTGATCCCCGAGGGGGGAACGCTCGGCGAGGTCGTTGTCGCTGGTGGCGCTGCAAGCATCGGAATCATCATTGCCGGCGGCGCTGTCGTCATCTTCACCGTCAACTATGGCTTGAACGAGATGATCGCTGCTCAGGATAAGTATAACGACGCAATTGACCTTCATCGTGAAAGTCGTCCCCAGTCAATCCGGGGAAGAGGGGATTTCGAAGAACTTGATGCTCAAGAGCATAAAACGCTGGCTCCTCCGGGTCGATGTACGAAAGTGCGGTGGAAGGCATTGGACGTCGATGCGGGACGAAAATGCACTCGGCCACGATCATGTAGTGACGTCGAGCGATTCGACTGCGTAGAACTCAGGCTTCGACGGCAACGCAATGAAGAGTGCGCTTCCGCGCGGAAATTGATCATGGACGAGTGTTTCGATGGCGGTGACGATATTCATAAGAAGGAGTTGCAGAAAGTGCTAGATGTCTTGGATGTATGCGCGCGACGAATTACCGATGAATGCCCATGAATGATCCAATCGAAGCGGACGTTCAGTTCAACCAATGGTGTAGCTGCTTTTTCCGCCCATCTTCAGAAAGGGGGGGATTTCGCATGCCATCCTTTGATAAGGATGTGCGAATCCGATACATCGCGCGATTGTTTGCAGGGTTCGTTAAAATTTCAGCGAAATACACCGACGACATCGCTGTGGAGGGACTGCGAAATCTCATTGATCCGGGTGTCAGTGACGAGCTATTCCTCCTTTTTGATAAAGAAATCGCGCTTGAGAAACGAGTCGAAGCCATTCAAAGTCTATCGGGAGTCTTCGAGTACTTCAGTCGGAAATGCCGGACCAACCTCCATGCCAAGCGGGGAGATGCCCTTGATGCGCCGAATTACCTTTGTTCCGTGTGGTGGGATGTATTCCCGTCAATGCCGTCTTCCGTGGACCTGCAGCGAAGTGAGACCGATGCGGCATTCCTTGCATTATTCCAGAATTTGATCAATTCGGAATCCGTGGTCATTCAGGAAATCGGCTTGCATGGTCTTGGCCATTGGCAGCACGTCTACCCGACGGAAATTCGAAATATTATTTCAGATTATCTTGCTCGGCATCCCGGCATCGATGATGAGTTGAAGCTATACGCAGAGGCATCGCGCGAAGGCCTCGTCCATTAAATAATTGTCTATGAGCGACGCCTACTACGAGTTCTACGGGCGGATGATCGTCGCCGCCTTCGCGTTCATCTTCCTGGTCAGCGGCGGCATCTACGCGGCGACGCGCCGGCGGGACCTGGTCAGGCAGTACTGCGTGGCCCATCTCGTCGCGCTGACTTTGGGCACCATCGTCGACATCATCCTGGCGCTGTACGTCATGCCCCGCGGCGGCATACCGCCGGCGTACGTCGGCGGCATCTTCCTGGCGCCGATCGCGTTCTTCGTCGCCTTCTCGATCTACATCTGCCACCGCGGCACGATCCTGCACGCGCAGGACATACTGATCCCGATCGTGCCGATCGTCCTGTGGGGGCTGCTCGTGATCTTCGGAGGACAGCGCGGCATGGGCGACTACGACGTCCTCGGCGCCTGGTTCGTCTCCGCGGGGTGCGGCGGAGTGGACATCGCCGCGGCCTTCGGCCCGCCGGCGCTGACGACGCGGGCGCGCACGGTGAAGCTCGCGGGCTACGCCTTCATGCTCGTCGCCGTGTACTTCGTCCTGCCCTGGGCGACCTACTAGCGCTTCTTCGGCGCGGGCTTGGCGAGCAGCGACTTCAGCTCGGAGATCTTCGCCCGAGCGCGGGCGTGCTCCGACCGGTCGCGCTCGCTGTCCAGGATGCGAGCCCACAGGACCAGGGCCTCGCGGTATTCGCCGCGCGACTGGCGCAGGTTGGCCAGGATGGCCTTCATCGTGCTCGGCGTCTCGGGCTGGTCGAAGCTCGACTCGAGCAGGGCGATCATGCGGTCCGTGTCGCCCTGCTTCTTGTAGGCGAGGGCCGCGAGGTACAGCGCGTACATCGGCTGGTCGGGCGAGCGGCGCATGCCCTCGTTGAGCAGCTCCGCGGCCTCGTCAGGGCGCTCGATGCCGTGGAACCAGGCGAGCATCCCGGCGGAGAACAGGACCGCCCGGTGGAAGGAAGGGTCCAGGCGCGAGACGCGGAGGCTCAAGGTCCCGAGGTGCTCGTAAGGATGGCCCGGATGGTCGGTGTATTCCGGCAAGGACCCCGCCGCGTACTGCAGGAGCTGGATCCAGGCCAGGTCCGCCGCCGGCGCGCGGAAGCCGGCGGCGGCGAGGCCGGCGTCCTGGAAGGCGAAGGGGCCGGCCTTCAGCTCGCCCAGAGGGGGGAAGCGGGGCTCGTGGAGTCGGCGCATGCGCGACCCGGCGAACAGCGCCAGGGCGAACAGGGCGGCCGCGACGGCGAGCCAGCGTCCTTTCATCAGAACTCCTTCTGATCGAAGAGCTGGACCGAGAGCGCCAGGCACGCCGCGCTGTAGGCCAGCGCGTACACGCCGGCCCACATCAGCCACTCCGCGCCCGGCGCCGCCTGATGCCAGAAGTCGCGGTAGTTGAAGTGCGCGAAGTCCGGGGCCGCGTGGGAGAACGCGACGAGCGCGGTCTTCAGGAAGGCGCTGCCGGAGCGGTCGGCGAGGAAGCGCATCTCCGACGAGAAGTGCCCCAGCATCCAGAGGAACACCGCGAACGCCATCGCGGCGGCCTCGCTCGTCAGCGCGAGCGACAGCAGCAAGGAGAGCGCGCCCATCACCGCCGTCTTGCCGAGGACGCAGGCCAAGGCCGCCAGATAGCGCAGCGGCTCCCACCAGCCGTACAGGGTCAGGAGGCCGAGGTGCATCGCGGCCATGACGGCCATGCCGACCGCCACCGCCGCGACGGTGCCCAGGAAGCGGCCGAGCAGGTAGTCCGAGCGGCGCACCGGGTGCGTGAGGATGAGGTAGATCGCGCGCGACTCGATCTCGACGAGGATCAGGCTCACCGTCAGGAACACCACCGAGACGAGGGAGATCGCCTCGATGGCGGCCAGGCCCAGGTCGAGCAGGAGGCGGGCGCGTTCGTCGGCGCCGAGCGCGGAGACGATGATGGCGCCTCCGAGCAGGACGAGGCCGAACAGCGCGGCCGACAGCCAGGCCTTGTGGCGGATGTGCTCCTTGAACGTGTACGCGAAGACGGCCGAGATGGTCTGCATATCACTCCATGCGGATCGAGCCGACGCCGTCGGTCCGGACGACGGCCGCGGCGAAGGCCGTCTCGAGCGCGTCGGGCTTGCCGCGCCACTCGTCCTGCTTCATGACCTTCACCAGGCGCCCGCCGCTGAGTATGCCGATGCGGTCGCAGACGCGCTCGACCTCGGAGATGTCGTGCGAGGAGAAGAGCACGGTCTTGCCCTTGGACTTGAGCCAGAGGATCAGGACGCGGACCTCCTTGATGGCCAGCGGGTCGAGGCCGGTCACCGGCTCGTCGAGGATGACGAGCTCCGGGTCGTGGATGAGGGCCTGGGCGAGGCTCGCGCGCTGGAGCATGCCTTTCGAGTACTCCGACAAGCGCTGGTCCATCGCCTTCCCGAGGCCGACCTTGTCGAGCATCTCCGCGACGCGGCCTTCGATCTCCGCGCGCGGGATGCGGGACAGCGCGGCGAACAGGCGCAGGTTCTCCCGGCCGGTCAGGGTCTTGTTGAGGTACGCCGCCTCGGGGGCGTAGCCGATGCGGGCCAGGACCTCGACGTCGGAGGCGCGGCGGCCCAAGGTCTCCACCTCGCCCTTGGTCGGGTGGTGCAGGCCCATCAGGAGCTTGATGGCGGTGGTCTTGCCCGAGCCGTTGAGGCCGAGGAGGCCGAACACCTCGCCCTTTTGGATGTCGAGGTCGAGGCCGGACAGGCCCGTCGTCTCGGTCACGCGTCCGAGGTGCGAGCGGCGGTAGATCTTCGAGACGTTCTGGAAGCGGATGGCGTTCAAGCGTTCACCTCTGAAGGGACTGCCAAAGACCGTAGGCTCCGACCATGGCCAGGGCCGTCACCGCCACCAGCG
>JACPOW010000015.1 GCA_016191335.1 Elusimicrobiota bacterium
CGACCGCGGCTCGAAGATTGCTCAAGCGGCTTACGCTCGCGCTTCGGTCCCGTTTTGCCCGGCCGTCAGAAGAACTGACGATGGGACGGCTCATGAGGCTGCTCGCCATGGACTTTCCAAGTCCTCGTCTGGCTGGAGGGTCCCCATGAACGATTCCCACCCAGGTTTTCGCGAAGCGAAAACCCTGGCGCCGAAGGCGCCATTCCGTTCAAATGCCGTTGTCAGCGTGGTGCTTCAAAACCCCGTGAACTTGGAGATGGGAGGGGCTTGACAACCAGGGCAGGGGGGTTATACTTCGGTAAAGGGACGGTAAAAAGGAACCCATGTCCAATCTAGCCGAGATCCTGGTGAGCAGCGGCGTCCTGACCGAGGACCAGCGCGACAAGGCCCAGAAGGCCGCGGTGCAGAGCCGCTGCTCCTTCAACGAGGCGGCGGTCAAGCTCGGCTTCACCAAGGAGGACGACATCGCGGTCGCGCTGTCGAAGCAGTACGGCATCCCGTACGCCTCCCGCGAGAACAAGATCCTCAAGTCGGAGAAGGGCCAGGCGCTCGAGAAGGTCATTCCCGAGAACTACGCCCGCGAGAACCTCGTCCTGCCGCTGTTCCTCGACGAGAACGTGCTCGCCGTCGCGCTCTCCGACCCGGACAACGTCCTGCTCATCGACAACCTCAAGCTCCTCAGCGGCCACGAGATCCAGGCCTTCATCTCCACGAAGACCCAGATCCTCAAGGCGATCGACGAGTTCTACATCGGCGGCAGCGCCATCGACAACACCCTCGCGGCGAAGAAGGGGGAGGACGAGATCGAGGAGCAGCCGCAGACCGGCGACGAGCGGCTCAACCTCGACCAGCTCGCGGTGGACGCGGCCGGCGCCCAGACCGTCTCGCTCATCAACGCCATCCTCAAGCAATCCATCCAGGAACGGACCTCGGACATCCACATCGAGAAGTACGACGACCGCGTCGCGCTGCGCTTCCGCATCGACGGCATCCTCTACGAGCGCAGCCCCCCGCCGAAGCACCTCTTCGCCGCCATGATCTCGCGCATCAAGATCCTGTCCAAGCTCGACATCGCCGAGCGCCGGCTCCCGCAGGACGGCCAGTTCTCGATCAAGGTCCAGAACCGCGTCATCGACCTGCGCGTCTCGATCTGCCCCTGCGTGTTCGGGGAGAAGGTCGTCATGCGTATCTTGGACAAGGGCGCCGTCGACCTCGACATCAACAAGGTCGGCCTCGACCCCCGCCAGCGCGACGACATCATCGAGGCGGCCAACAAGCCGCACGGCCTGTTCTTCATGACCGGTCCGACGGGCTCCGGCAAAACGACCACGCTCGGCGCCATCCTCAACACGATCAAGAGCCCCGACATCAACATCATGACGATCGAGGACCCGGTCGAGCTCAAGATCGAGGGCATCAACCAGGTCCAGGTGCGCGCCAACATCGGCCTCACCTTCGCCTCGGCCCTGCGCTCCTTCCTGCGCCAGGACCCCGACGTCATCCTGGTCGGAGAGGTCCGCGACCAGGAGACGGCCCAGACCTGCCTGCGCGCCGCGCTCACGGGCCACCTCGTGATCTCCACGCTCCACACCAACGACGCGCTGTCCTGCGTCGCCCGCCTCATCGACATGGGCATCGAGCCCTTCATGCTCGCCAACTCCCTGCAGCTGGCCGCCGCCCAGCGCCTCGTCCGCCTGCTGTGCCCGCTGTGCAAGAAGCCCGCGAAGGTCCCGGCCGAGCTGGCCGAGCAGGTCGTGCGCGAGGCCCTGCTCGAGCAGCCGCCGGACCCCGCGAGCGTCGTGTTCTACGAGGCCCGCGGCTGCGACAAGTGCTCCCGGACCGGATACTCGGGCCGAAAGGCGATCTACGAGGTCTACAAGCTCAACGCCGCGATGAAGGAGATCATCTACCGCTACGGCGCGGACGTGGGCAAGCTCAAGAAGGCGGGGGAGGAGGCCGGCATGTGGACGATGCGCGCCTCCGGCTTCCGGAAAGTGCTGAACGGGCTTACCACGATCGACGAAGTGATGTCCGTGACCGTGTCGGATTGACACGCCTTCCAACGCCTGTTACACTGACAACATAATGGCCCGCTACGCCTACACCGTCCAGGACAGCAAAGGGGAGACCTCCTCGGGGGCTCTCGAGGCCAACAGCGAGAACGAGGCGATCAACGCCCTCCAGGCCAAGGGCTTCTTCATCCTGTCCATCATCGCCGACAAGACCAGCGCCTCCGGCGGCGGCAAGGCCGCCTCCGGCGCCGGCGGCAAGCCGGCCCTGCGCGACCTGATCTTCTTCGCCGAGCAGCTCTCCACCTTGCTCAACGGCGGCGTGCCTCTCGTCCGGGCCCTGTCCCTGCTCGGGGAGAACTCGAGCTCGAAGCCCCTGCAGTACGCCCTCGCGCAGGTCACCAAGGACGTCTCGAGCGGCACCGCCCTGTACCGTGCCCTGGAGCGCCATCCGAAGGCCTTCGACACCCTCTGGGTCTCGCTCGTGCAGGCCGGAGAGATGGGCGGACAGCTCCCCAAGGTGCTCAAGCAGATCGGCGCCTACATCCATTCCCAGGCCGAGATCCAGGGCAAGATCATCTCCGCCATGGCCTACCCCGGCGTCCTGATGACGGTCTCCGGCGGCGTCCTGCTCTTCTTCATCCTGAAGATCGTGCCCGTCTTCGCCGAGATCTTCGCCAGCTTCAACGTGAAGCTCCCGCCGCTCACGGCGGCGATCATCGTCATCTCCAACATCCTCGTCCACCACCTCGGCGCGCTGATCATCACCTTGGTCGCGCTGTGGTTCGTGATCAACGCCTACACCTCGACGGAGTCGGGGCAGGAGGCCAAGTGGGCCCTCCTGTTCGGCCTGCCCCTGGTGGGGGACTTCCTGAAGAACATCATGATCGAGCGCATGCTGACCACGCTCTCGACCTTGATCGAGTCCGGCGTCAGCATCCTCAACGCGATCTCGGTGCTCGAGGGCGTCTTCGCCAACAACATCATCTTCAGGCGGGTCCTCGCGTCGGTCAAGGCCGACGTCGCCGGCGGCAAGTCCATCTCGCAGTCCTTCAAGAAGACCGGCGCCCTGCCCCCGCTGGTGACCGAGATGATGTTCATGGGCGAGGAGTCGGGCAAGCTACCCGACATGCTGGTCACCCTATCGTCGTTTTACAAGGAGCAGATCGAGCAGTTCACCCGCAGCTTCAACGCGATCATCGAGCCGATCATGGTCGTCGGCATCGGCATGCTCGTCGGCGTCATCGTGCTCGCCGTCTTCCTGCCCGTCTTCAAACTCTCGAGCCTGGGGAAATAATGATCAAGAACCGCGCCGGCTTCACTTTGATCGAGCTGCTCGTCGTCGTGCTGATCATCGGCATCCTCGCCTCCGTCGCCGTGCCCTCCTATCTGAAGAGCGTCGAGACGACGAAGGCCGACGACGCGGTGTCGCTCGTCAACATGATCGGGACGACCAACAAGATGTTCGCGCTCGACCATTCCGGGAACTATATAGTCGGGACCTTCCCCACGGCGGCCAATACCGGCTGCAATCCGGCCGGGGCTTGCGCGCCCACGACGTATACCGACGCCTGCAATCTCGTTTATTGCAAATATCTCGCGAATCAGAACTTCGGTTCGAAGCCGTACACGTTCTACGCCTGCAGCCCTTCGGGCGGGGCCTGCGGGGCCAGCGGCGGAAGCAGCGCCACGGCGGGAGCCAAGCGAAAATCCGGCACATACGCGGCGTGGGGCTACACTCAGAACGACTCGGGGATCATCACCAATTATGGCGGCGCGCCAACACCGACCTACTGAAGCGAGACAGACCTCGAGGGAAGACGCCGGCTATACCCTTGTCGAGGTCATGGTCGCCATGCTGCTGACCTCGATCATGGTCACCTCCGTGTTCAGCGTGGCCCTGACGGTGAAGACCGGCGGGGGGAAGGGCGAGAGCAAGATCAAGGCCGCCGCGGGCGCGAAAATGGTCGCCGCGCTTTTGAAGAACTACGTGACGGCGGAGACCGGCACCGCCAGCACCTCCGCGCCCGACATCCCCGGCCCCTGCGCGGGCGCCGTCAACAATTGGAGCATCTCGTGCAACGGCATCGTCGACGCCTGCCCGGGCGGAGGCCCCAATTGCTACGCCCTGGCCCAGGGGACCCACACATTGACCGGGGTGATGGGCGATTTCGAGCAGCCTCCGCCTGTCGGACGAAACGCGCGAGTGAGCTACTTCGTCGACGCGTCGGTGACCGTCAACGGCCGACCGGTCCCCGCGGTGAGCATCACGACGACCTGGACGGATCCATGAGGTATCCACGCGGATTCTCGATCATCGAACTCGTCATCGCGATCTCTCTGGCCTCCTTCGTGCTGGTCGGCGTCGCCACGATCGCGGCGCAGATGGCCCGAAGCCAGGTCGAAGGGATCCGATCGGGAACCATGACCGGCTGGTCCCTTATCAGTTATCAGTCCATGGCCAAGGAGATCGAGGACGCGAACGTCCTCGCGTACCCGTACAACAACGGCGACAGCGCCGACTCCATCATCCTGTGCAAGAACTGGTCCCGAGCAAAGGACGTCCTTCCGGGCGCGAAACTCGATACCGCGGATGTCACCAACGTCATCCAATACTGCGTCGATCCGACGCCCGCCGTCGCTCCGGAAACGGGATTCAAACTCCGACGCTACGCGTATAACGGCAATTGCCCGTGCCCGGGAGCTCCCGCGGGACCGTGCAACGCGGTCCCCGTCGCTTGCACCAGCGATGCTCCGGGGGGATTGTGGACCGAATCCTCCGTGGTCGGCTACCGGCTGGAAAAGCTGCCTGGAGGCTATCCCGGCGCCCCGAACATCTTCTATCGCGACAACACCATCGGCGGGTTGCGATTGAGATACGCGATCGGGCGCCAGACGCCGACGACGAACTCGCCGGTCGCGAAATTCACGACTTTCGATTACGGGCTCTCGATGCAGAAACAGTACAGCAATACCGTTGATTAAATTGAACCGTCGCGGCTCCGTCCTGGTCCACGTCCTGATCACGGGCGTCATCGTCGCGTTCATCGCGGCGGGGCTGCTGCGCATGGTGCTGATGAACTATATCGCCGTCGACCGCGCGGCCAAGGGCGCTCAGAACCGAAAGGAAGCCGAATCGATGCTCAATCGCGCCATCACCTATTGGAATCAGACCAATCAGGTTTGCGAGGATATTCCCGGGGGGTTCAGCTGCACTGGCGCTCCGGGGACCTGCGACTGCTCCTGCCCGAACTCAACCGCCGTCCCCCGTATTTGGGCCCGGACCGTGCCAGGCCCCCCCGTGGCCTGCAAAGTCGACCTCATCTCCTCGGACCCGAATTGACCCGCCGCCTGATCGCCACCGCCGACGATTTCGGCGACACGCCTGAAGTCAACGCCGCGGTCCTCAAGGCCTACCGCGAGGGCATCCTGCGCTTCGCGAGCCTCATGGTCGGCCGTCCGGCCGCCGCGCACGCCGCCCGCATCGCCCGCGACAACCCCGGGCTCGGCGTCGGCCTGCACCTCGAGCTGTGCGCCGCCGAGCCGGAGAAGGCGGGGGCGCGCTACTTTTTTAGCGCGGAGGCCCGAAGGGCCGTAGCGGGGGAGATACGGTCCCAGATCGAGGCCCTGCTGGCGCTGGGCGTGAAGCCCACCCACATCGACGGCCACATCAACGTCCATGTCCATCCCGTCATCTTCCCCGCGGCGTGCCGGCTGGCCCGGGAATACGGCATCCCTCGCGTCCGCCTGCCCTCGGGGGAGTGGGAGGCGCTCAAGGGCTTCCCGGGGGCGGAAAGGCCCGGCACGGCCCTCCTGGCGGGCGTTTTCGGGGCGATGGGAGCCTGGGTGGGACCGGCGGCCGAAGGGCTGGAACGGCCCCGCACCTGGGGGCTCCTGCGGTCGGGGCTGATGAAGGAAGATTACGTCCTCTGGCTCATCTCGCGCCTGCCCGAGGGGACCACGGAGATGTACTTCCATCCGACCACGGATGAATCCTTGAGGGCGGCCGAGGCGCCCGTCCCGTCGCATCAGAGCGTCACCGAGCTGGAGACCTTGCTCAGCCCGAAGGTCCGCCGCGCCCTCGCGGAGCACGGCGTCGAGCTCGTCAGCCGGCCTTCTTGAGCTCGGCCTTCTGCTGAAGGGCGTACATCCCGAGCCCGAGCCCCGCCCACAGGATCTCGCGTGAATGCCGGATCAGGCCGACGGTGAACCCGATGTCGGCGCCCAGGCCCAGGCCCTTGAAGATCGCGGTCTTGCCCGCCTCCTGCGTCCCGATCTTCGCGGGGACCATGAAGGCGAAGGAGTCGACGACGTTCGAGAGGAACTCGACGCACATGGCCATCTCCGGGCCGATCGGGACTCCGAGGAACTGGCAGATCAGCCAGATCTCGGCCGCGCCCCAGGCGTAGCCGAACATGAAGATGACGATCGAGCCCATCAGCCTCACGGGGTGGCGCCCCAGGAACTCGCGCAGGCTGCGGCGCAGCGGGTCGGTCTTCTCCACCGCGGCGGGGAAGCGCTCCTTGACCCACGCCGGCGGGCGCGCCGCTAGCAGCCCGACGAGAAGGGCGACGCCGAAGAGGATCACGCTCATGCCCGCCGCCGCCCAGCCCGCCTGCCCCGCCTTGAAGGCGTACACGCGCGCGTTGAGCAGGTAGACCAGGCCCAGCAGCACGAACAGGGCCTGGCCCATGGACTGGGTGGCCTTGGCGACGACGACGCTCGCCACCTTCGAGTCGTGGCTCAGCGGGGAGCGCAGCATGCCCGGGCGCACGAACTCCCCGGCGATGTTGCCGCTGGGGGTCAGGTAGTTGACCCCGTCGCCCCCGATGCGCACGCGCACGAGCTCCCAGAACGAGACCTTCCCCGCCTCGGACGGGGTGAACGCGAGGCGCCAGCCCATCGCGTTGAGCATGTGGTCGAAGACCTGGAAGGGGATGACCACGGCGAAGCCCCAGCCGAAGCCGCGCAGGCGCTCCCACACGAACAGCGGGCCGAACGACCAGAGCAGGTAGAGGAAGGTCGCCGTGCCGAGGGCGAGGATGAAGGCCGTGAACCAGCGACGGGTGGCGCGCATCGCCGCCTAGGGCTCGACGGAGAGCGCCTGGCGCACGGGCAGAGGCGTCGCGGTCGGCTCGAGCCGGCCCTGGGCGCGGACGAGGAACAGCTCCCCGCGCCAGACCACCGTGTTCGAGGAGCAGGCGCCGATCCAGGCGAAGAAGGAGAACAGCTCCGACAGGGGCAGCAGCCACAGCGCCCGCGCGGGCTGGCGCCCGCCGAGCCCGCAGCCGAGAGAGGCGGCCGAGGCCGACTTGGCCGCCCAGATGCCGGCCAGCAGGGCCAGGCCGGCCGCGTCGGGCCCCTGGACGAGCAGGCGCAGGACGAGCAGGGAGAACCCGTGCTGGATCAGGCTCGCGTAGAAGCCGGCGGGCTGGCACAGGCGGATCGTGCGCGCCCAGCGCACCAGGTGGTTGAAGTGGCCGCGGGAGCTTCCGATGCCGGGGACCGAGTCGACGCAGCCCTCGGCCGTCTCGAGCCGCCAGCCGGCCTCGCGCACCGACTCGCCCAGCCAGAAGTCGTCGGCGAGGTGGTCGGCGAGGTTGGCGAACGCGCCGGAGGCCTCGAATGCCTGGCGGCGCACCATCATCGCGGCCCCCATGGCGAAGCGCATGCCGAAATGGGCCGCGCAGGCGGCCTGCGGCAGGAAATGGGCGTTGATCGACAGGGACTCCATGCAGCCCCACAGGCCGCGGGCGCCCGACGCCTGGTAGAACGAGGTCACGAGCCCCACGGCGGGGTCCGCGAAGGGGGCGGCCATGTCGCGCAGGAACCCCGGCGTGACGCGGATGTCCGAGTCGGACATGAGCAGCAGGTCGTACTTGGCGAACGGATAGGCGTTGGCCATGTTGTTGACCTTCGGGTTGTAGCCGATGCGGCTCTTGGAGACCACGACCTCGATGTCGCTCTCGGGGAACTCCTTCTTCAGGCGCGACACCGCGGCGAGCGCGGGATCGTCGGGGCTGGCGAGGCAGAACAGGATCTGGTAGCAGGGGTAGTCCTGCCGGCAGAAGCTGGCGAGGTTCTCCTCCAGGTCGAGGTCCTCTCCCTTGAGCGGCTTGATCACGGTGATCGGGGGCAGCGGCGCCGCCGAGCGGGGGGAGCGGACGAGCAGGAACCGGCGGGCGAAGACCGCCGCGACCACGGTGAAGCCGAGCGTGAAGGTCCCGCAGGCCAGCGCGAAGGCCGAGAAAGCGGCCCGGCCCGCCACCGCGGCGGCCAGCATGAACAGCCCGAGGATCTCCCACTCCATGGGGGGGAGGATCAGGCGGCCACCGGCTCCTTGTGCTTGGTCTCGCCCGGCGCGAGCCGGGAGACGGCCGGCTTCTGCCGTCCGCGCAGGTAGTCGAGGAACTCCTTGCCTTCGCGCAGGCGGCGCTGGCGCTCCAGGGGGTCCTTCGCCATGCTCACGAGCATGCGCATGATCGGCGTGGGGCGCGCGTAGAATTTCGAGTAGAAGCGCTTGACGCCCGCCTCCATGTCGGCGGCCGTGAGGTGGGGATACGAGATCGCCGAGGCCTGGGTGCCGTCGTTGCGCACCATGGTCCCCTCGTCGTACCACTTGTTGGTCATCGCCTGGCGGTACAGCTCGGTGCCGGGGTAGGCCGCGGCCAAGGACACCTGGATGGTGTCCACGTTCAGCTCGCAGGCGTACTTGATGGACTCCTCGATGGTCTCCTTCGTCTCGCCGGGCAGGCCGAGGATGAAGGTGCCGTGGATGACGATGCCGAGCTTGCGGCAGTTCTTGGTGAACTCCTGGGCGATATCAACCCGGACCCCTTTCTTGATATTGTTCAGGATCTGCTGGTTGCCGGACTCGTAGCCGACGAGCAGGAGCCGCAGGCCGTTGTCCTTGAAGATCTTCAGGTACTCGAAGGGGACGTTCGCGCGGGAGTTGCACGACCACATGATCCCGAGCTTGCCGAGGCCCTTGGCGACCTCCGCCGCGCGGGTGAGGTCCGCGGTGAAGGTGTCGTCGTCGAAGAAGAACTCTTTGACCTCGGGGAACATCTCCTTGGCGCGCGCCATCTCCGCGATGACGGCCTTCGCGGACTTGGTGCGGTACACGTGGCCGCCGACGGTCTGGGGCCACAGGCAGAACGAGCAGCGCGCGGGGCAACCGCGGCCCGTATAAAGGGAGAGGTAGGGGTGCTTGAGGTAGCCGATGTAGTAGTTCGGCACCACCAGGTCGCGCTTGTAGACGTCCAGGACGGACGGCAGGTTGTCCATGTCGTCGATGAGCATCCGGTCGGGGTTGTGGATGAACTCGCCGTCGGCCTTGCGGTACGAGAGGCCGGCGATCTGGTCGAAGGGGCGGCCCTCGGCGACTTCCTTGATGGTGTAGTCGAACTCCTCGCGGCCGACGAAATCGAGGACGGGGGCGTTCTTGAGCGACTCTTCGGGCAGGACGGCCACATGGGCGCCCACGAAGCCGATCTTCATGTCGGGGTTCTGCTTCTTGAGGGCGTCCGCCACCTTGGCGTCGTTATCGAAGGAGGGGGTGGAGGTGTGGATGACGCACAGCTCGAAGCCGCGGGCGCGCTGGAGCACCTGCTCGAGGGTCAGGTCGTCGGCCGGGGCGTCGATGAGCTTGGAGTTGGGGATGAGGGCGGCCGGCTGGGCCAGCCAGGTGGGGTACCAGAAGGACTTGATCTCGCGCCGCGCCTGATACCGGGCTCCCGCGCCTCCGTCAAAGCCTTCGAATGAGGGGGGGTTCAGGAACAAAGTCCGCATGGTGGCCATCGTCTCTCCGTCCGGCGTGGGTGTCAGGCTTTAATAAGTAAGCCAACGAGTTGTCATTTTACCAAAATACCGTCTGAGGGGCAATCGAAAACGGGCAGGCTTTGGACCTATGCCCTGGACCCGACTGTTTCCGGAAACACTCCGCCGCGCTGGCGAACTTCGACTTGTTCTGCTACGCTGACGCCATGCGCGGGGCCCTTCTCGCCGTCCTCCTGGCCGTCCCGGCCGCCGCCCGCGACGGGCAGAGCTGGGACTGGCGACAGAGCCAGACCCCGCACTTCGTCATCAACCACCAGACCTCCTGGCTGCCGGCGGGGTTCACCATGGGCACCGAGCGCGCCCACTCCCGCCTGCGCATGGACCTGGGCATGTTCTCCCCGTGGATGGCCAAGGACAAGATCAACCTCTACATCTACGCCGACCAGGAGAGCTACCTGGGAGGGGAGTTCGGGCCGCCCAAGTGGTCGAACGGCCTGGCCATCTACGACCGCAAGGCCGTGGCCATGCCCACGATGAAGGACCCGCGCAAGATGCTCTCGGTCATGGCCCACGAGGCCACCCACCTCCTGTTCAACAGCTACTGGCAGGAGGCTCACCGGGAGCCCCCGTCCTGGATCAACGAGGGCCTGGCCATGCTCGAGGAGGCGGAGTCCCCGGACCGGCCGGAGACCTCGGTCTGGTACCAGCAGATGACGATGATCGAGCCCAGGAAGTTCCCCGACCTGGAGACCTTCTTCGGCGTGACCCCCACCAAGGACCTCCACAACGACCACGTGGACGACGCGGTCGTGGGCAAGACCGGGCTCAAGGCCACCTCCTTCAAGAGCTTCTCCACCGGCTTCGCCAAGCCCAAACCCGGGTCCGGCGAGTAGACGTCTAGATTCGCTTAATTATGTAAATTAGCGTTAAAAATTAAGCGAAAGTTTCCACATATTAGACTTGCGCGGGGGCCCGTTCGGGGCTATATCAGCAGAGGTATCCCCGCATGCGAGCCCCGCCGAAGCCGTTAGCGTCCTTCCTGGCCCTGCTCGCTCTCGCCCTCCCCGGCGCGGCCCTCGCGCAGACCTTCGACGGCGACTTCTCGGTGTCGAGCGGGGCGGTGTACCAGACCGCCTTCGTCGACGAGGCCAAGGCCGTGGCCGTGGACACGATCACCGCCGGCGGCCCCTACATCTACGTCACCGGCGATTCCAACGACGCCGGCGCGACGGTCAAGCTCTCCTCGGCGGGCGTCGCCCTGACCTCGGCCGCCTTCATCGGCGGAGGGATGGGGGTGGGGCACGGCGTCGCGGTCGATCCGTCCGGCAACCCCTGGGTCGTGGGGCACAGCGTCACGGGCGGGCCCCTCACCAACTGGGTCGTCAAGAAATACAACCCCAACCTGGTCGTCGTCGCGTCGACCGTCATCGCGGGAGTCAGCCTCGGCGACGCGGTCGCCACCTCCATCGCCTTCGACGCCTCCGGCAACGCCTTCGTCGCGGGGTATTCCTCGAACACGGGCACCGGCGCGGACTACCGGATCGTGAAGTACTCGCCGTCTTTGGCCCTGCTCGCCTCCGTGTCGTACGGCGGGGCGGGAGTGGACCACGCCAACGCCCTGACGATCGACGCCGCGGGGAACGTCGTCGTCACGGGCTACTTCACGCCCTATGACTACGCGACGGTCAAGTTCAGCTCCGCGCTCGTGATCCTCTCCACGGCGGTCTACGACGCCGCCGGCGCCACCGACCGGGCCTACGGCGTGACCACGGACCCCTCCGGGAACGTCTACGTGACGGGGGAATCCGACGCCGGCGGCGCGAACTACGGCTTCACCACGGTCAAGTACGACGCGAGCCTCGTCCAGCAGGCCGTCGCCTCCTACAACACGCCCTCGTACGACGCGGGCTTCGCCGCGGTGTTCGTCGGCAGCGCCACGCTCGTCGTCGCCGGCGGCAGCTACGGCGGCGCCACCGAGGACATGGTCATACTCGAATACGCCCCGAGCCTCGCCGTCGTCTCCTCCCGGACCTACGACAGCGGCACGAGCGACCGCGCCTACGGCGTCGCCAAGGGCACGGGGACCTATCTCTATGCGGCCGGCTACTCGTTCACGAGCCCCTCGGGAGCCTACCGGACCGTCCGCCTGGACTCGTCGGCGCCGGCGGAGGCCGTCGCCCCGCGCAGGCCGTACGGATTCGGCGGGGCGGTGCAGTCGTCCTCCTCGGTCCTGTGGACCTGGACGGACGACGCCCCCGACGAGACGGGCTTCCGGGTCATGACCGGCACGGTCAGCCTGTCCGGCGACCTGCCGGCGGACACGACGGCCTGGCTGCAGACCGGCATGCCCAGCAACACCGCCTCGGGAGCCGTGTTCGCCCAGGTCTTCAACGCGACCGGCACGGCCGACTCGGGCTCGGCGTCGCGCTTCACCTTCGCGGCCCCGCCCACGGGCCTGGCCGCCGTGGGCGTGTACCAGACGAGCGCGACCTTATCCTGGACGGCCGGGAATCCCGCCGGAACGGTCTTCCAGCTCGAGCGCTCCACGGGCGGCGCGTTCGTCCTGGCGGCCTCGACCACGGCGGTCTCCTACAACAACCCGGGACTGGGGGCGGCGACCACTTATTATTACCGCGTGCGCGCGCTCAACGCCGACCTGATCGCGTCGGCGTATTCCTCGACCGCCTCTTTGCTCACGACGCCGGCGACGGGCCCGGCGGCGCCGTCCGCCTTCGCGGGCGCGGCGCAGACGACGGCCTCGATCCTGTGGAGCTGGAGCGACAACTCCCCGGACGAGACCGGGTTCCGGGTCCTGTCCGGCACCGTCAGCGTCTCGGGGAACCTGGCGGCGAACGCGACGACCTGGCTGCAGACGGGGTTGTCCGTGAACTCCCTCGTCGGCCCTTTCTCGGTCCAGGTGTTCAACTCGACCGGCACGGCCGACTCCGGCTCGGCGTCGCGCTACACCTTGGCGGCCGTGCCTCCGGGGCTGGGCTCCTCGGGCGTATTCCAGACGAGCGCCACCGTCTCCTGGACGGCGGGCAATCCCGCCGGCACGGTCTTCGAGCTGGAGCGTTCCACCGGCGCGGGGTACTCCTTGCTGGTCTCGAGCACCGCCGCCACCTTCGTCGACACGGGGCTGACGGCCGCCGCCACCTTCTACTACCGCGTGCGCGCCGTCAACGGGGACCTCGTCGCGACGGCGTACGCGTCGCCGGTCACGGTCGTGACCGAGCCGGTGCCCCAGCCCGGAGCGCCGACCGGCTTCGCGGGGGCCGCTCAGTCCGCCTCGGCGATCCTGTGGTCCTGGGCCGACAACGCCTTCAACGAGGACGGCTTCCGCGTCCTGAGCGGGACCATCAGCCTCTCGGGGGACCTCCCCGCGGGGGTCACCGGCTGGCTGCAGACCGGGCTCGCCTCGAACACCGCCTACGGGCCTTACCGGGCGCAGGCGTTCAACGCGGGAGGGACCTCGAGCTCGACCGTCGCGTCCCGGACGACCTGGGCGGCGGCCCCGACCGGGCTCGCGGCCGCCGCGGTGGCCCTGACCAGCGCGACCGTGGTCTGGAGCGCCGCGGGCAACCCGGCCGGGACGACCTTCGAGCTGGAGCGGTCGACGGGGGCGGGCAACGGCCTTCAAGCCTCGGGCCCGGCGACGTATTATCTCGACGCGGGCCTCTCTCCCTCGGCGACCTTCTACTACCGCGTGAGAGCGGTGAACGCGGAGGCCGTCGCGACGGCCTACGCCCCGCCGCTCGCCGTCGTCGCCTGGCCCCTGCCTCCCGTCCCGGCGGCGCCGGGGACGCCGGCCGGCGCGGCGCTGGGGACCTCGTCCCTGACCTGGTCCTGGAGCCTGGCGAGCGGGGCCTCCTCCTACAGCCTGTTCCGCGCGGCGGACGGCGCCTTCCGGGGGTCCGTCTCGTCGAACGCCTTCACGGAGTCCGGCCTGAGCCCGAACACCGCCTACGGCCTGCGCGCGGCGGGCGTCAACATCGCCGGGACGGGCCCGCTCTCGGCCGCCGCGACGGTCTACACCCTGGCCGCGGACCCTGCGGGGACGGGCACGGCGGTCACCTCGACGACCGTCGTCGCCTCGTGGACGCTCAACGGCAACCCCGCCTCGACCGTCGCCGAGCTGCTGCGCTCGACGAACGCCGTGTCCTACTCGACCTTGACCGTCGGCGCCGTCACCTCCTACGCCGAGGCCGACCTGCTCGGCTGCACGACCTACTACTACCGCGTGCGCAACCTCAACGGCGACGGCCTGCCGACGGCCTACGCCTCGTTCTCCGGCGTCACGGCGAACACGGTCCCGAGCCCTCCCTCCGGCCTCACCGCCGCGGCCAACGCGGGGGGGACGGTCGGCCTGTCGTGGGCGCTCTCGCCGACCGAGGGCGTGACGGGCTACCGCCTGTACTGGGACGCGGGCACGGGGACGGTGTCCTACGGCGCCCCGCTCGCGACTCTCGGCTCGGCCGCGACCGGGTACACGACGGCCGTGCTGACCTCGAGCGCGTCCTACACCTTCGCCCTGCGCGCCGCGCACCGCTGCGGCACGGTGGAGGCCACGGGCGCGCTGGCCATGTCCGGGGCCGCCGTCGCGCCTCCGGCGGTGCGCGCCGCGGTCAAGGAGCCCGACTCGGGACGGCGCATCAGCGGCGACCGGGTGACCGCCCTGGGAGAGCTCGTCTATGGGACGCCGTCCGACGTCCAGCAGGTCCTGTTCCAGTACAAGCTCGCGGCCTCGACCGCCTGGCTGACCGTGCCCGCCGCCAACGTCAACCACCCGAACCCCGACCTCGACTCCCCTTATTTCGTGCATTGGGACGTGAGCGTACTCGCGGCCGGCTCCTACGACGTGAGGGCCGTGGCCTACGCCCGCAACGGCGTCCCGGACTCCGCCCCGCCCGCCGTGCGCGTCGTCGTGGACCCCGTCGCCCCCGAGATCCGCGAGGCCCTGACCGCGGGCGGGAAGATCAAGAAGGACCAGACCATCTCCAACCTCGCGACGAGCGTGGTGGAGACCGCCGGCGCGGGAGCCTCCGACCCCGCGGTGCGCGTGACCTTGCCGCCCGGCGTCGTCAACACGGCGACGGCGACCGTGTCGGTCATCGCCAACCCGTCGATCACGACCGCCGCGCCCGCGGGGCAGACCATGATCGGCTCGGCGATCAAGATCGACCTCTCCAACGGCCAGACCGCCCTCAACGGCGTCGCGGCGATCACCTTGACCTACCCGGACACCGTCCGGTTCCCGTCGCTCCTGCAGATCTACTACCTCGACGAAGCCACCGGCCGCTGGTCGAGGGACTTCACGACCACGGTGAACGCGTCGAGCCGGACCGTCACCGGGAACACGCCCCACTTCAGCACCTTCGTCCTGATGCTGGGCACCGCCTTCGCCCCGAACCTGGACAGCGTGCAGGCCTACCCCGTGCCGTACAAGCCCAACGGCAACAACCCCGACGAGGGGCGGCCGTTCTCGCACGGCGACCCGAACTCGGGCATCCTGTTCGCCAACCTCGCCCCCGCCTCCGAGATCCGCATCTACACGATGTCGGGGCGCCTCGTCTCGAGCCTCGACAACCCGACCATCGCCGGGACCGTCCGGTGGGACGCGCGCAACCAGGACGGGCGCGAGGTGGCCTCGGGCGCCTATTTCGCCGTGATCTCCGCCCCCGGCCAGAGATCCGTGATCAAGAAGCTGGTGATCATCCGATGAGGCTCTCCTCCGCGACGGCGGCGCTCCTCCTGGCGGCCCTGGCCGCGGGGGCGGCCCGCGCCCAGTCGTCGGGCGGGGCGGAGGCCTTCGACTTCCTGCTCCTCGACGCCAACGCGCGCGCCGTGGGCATGGGCGGGGCCTACACGGCGCTCGCGACCGATTCCAACGCCTTGCTCTACAACCCCGCCGGCCTCGCCCGCGTGCGCGTCAGCGAGGCCACCTTCATGCACAACCAGCACGCCCAGGGGGTCAGCCAGCAGTACATCGGCGCGGCGCTGAAGAACGGCCTCGGCCTCCAGCTCAACTACGCGACCTTGGGCGACGTGCCGCGCACGACGCTCTCCAACCCCGGCGGGACGGGCAGCCGCCTCAACGTCAGCGACACCTCCCTCGGCGCGGGCTACGGCCGGGAGATCACCCCCGACCTCTCCGTCGGCGGCGGCGCCAAGTACTTCACCGAGTCGCTGGGGGAGCTCTCGGTCAGCGGCTACGCCCTGGACGTCGGCGGCCTGTACCGCATGCCCGACGTGAAGGGGCTCACCTTCGGCGCCTCTCTGCTCAACCTCGGGCCGGCGGTGCGCTTCGCCGCCGCCGCGGAGAAGCTGCCCACGACCCTGCGCGCGGGCGCGGCCTACGAGAAGAAGCTGCCGCACAACGACGTGACCGTGGCCTTCGACCTCACCAAGAGCGTGCTCGACAAGATCCGCCTCGGCTTCGGCGCGGAGACCTTGATCGACGGGCGCTTCGCGGTGCGCGCCGGCTTCACCACGCGGCAGGAGGCCGGGATCGGCCTCGTCTTCGGCCTCGGCTGGGTCGGGAGCAAGGTCGGGGCCGACTACGCCTTGGTCCCGATGGGCGACCTCGGCAACGCCCACCGCATCAGCTTCACGCTCCGCTGGGGCCGCTCCGACGACCCCGCGACGGCGAAGTCCCCCGAGGAAGGCTCGCCGGAAGGGCGCCTCGCCCAGGCGCAGGCCGCGATGGACCGGGGGGACTACGTCGCGGCGAGGAGCTTCCTGATCGTCGGCCTGCGCGGCCTGCCCAAGGGGGACCGGCGCCGCGTGCGCTTCCAGGAGCGCCTGGGCTCGCTCCACCTCCTGCAGAAGGATTTCCGCGGAGCCATACAGGCCTACGCCGAGGGCGTCAACCTCGCCTTCGCCGACGGCTACAGCGACCAGAGCGTCGCGGATTCCTACATCGGGATCGGGATGTGCTTCACCGCGGGGCGCAACTACCCCGACGCGGAGCGCGCCTTCCGCAAGGGCCTCGCCCTGGGGCCGTCGCCCGCGGCCCTCGAGGTGGCGCAGGCCCAGCTCAAGCGGCTGACGAAGGAACCTCTGCCCTAAGGGCGGTAAATGGTACGCTCCGTCCCGTGATTCTGTTCCCGGCGTTGTTCTTCGCCTCCGGCTTCTGCAGCCTCGTCTACGAAGTGGTCTGGCTGCGCCTGGCGATGGGAGTCTTCGGCGTGACCGCGCCGTTCGTCTCGATCTTCCTGTCGGTCTTCATGGCGGGGCTCGGGCTGGGAAGCTGGGGGGCGGGGCGATTGTGCCGGCGCCTCGAGGCCCGGCCTTCCTCCGTCGCCTTGCGCCTGTACGCCGCCGCGGAACTGCTCATCGGCCTGTCCGCGCTGGCCGTGCCTTATCTTCTGACGGTCGGCCGCGACCTGCTCGCGGGCTCCTTCGGCGGCGTGGCCTGGGGCTCCGCGTCCTACTACGCGGCCTCGGGGCTGATCACCGGCCTGATCCTGCTGCCCTGGTGCGCGTTCATGGGCGCGACCTTCCCTCTCGCGATGGCGGCCATCGCCAAGCGATTCAAGACTGAAGCGGGGCATTCGTTCAGCGGATTGTATCTCGCGAACGTCGTCGGCGCGGGACTGGGGACCTTGGCGAGCGCCTTCGTCCTCATCGAGCTGTTCGGCTTCCGCGGGACTTTATACCTCGGCGCGGCCGTCAACGCCGCCATCGCCGCGGCCGCCCTGGCGGCGAGCTTCGCTCCGGCGAAGGACGGGGCTCGCGCGGCGC
>JACPOW010000059.1 GCA_016191335.1 Elusimicrobiota bacterium
CACGGTCTTCGCCGTCTGGCGGGCGATCTCGGTCTTGCCGACGCCGGTCGGTCCGAGGAAGATGAACGAGCCGATGGGCTGCTTCGTGTTGCGCAGGCCCATGCGGCCGCGCTGCACGCCCTTGGCGACCTTGGCCACGGCCTCTTCCTGACCGACGACCTTGGAGCCGAGGTCCTTGGGGAGCTCCTTGAGCTGGTCCTTCTCGGCCTGGCCGAGCTTGCCGGCGGGGATGCCGGTGCGCAGGGCCACTTCCTGCGCGATGTCGGCGGGGAGGACCTCGGCGCGGCGGCTCAGCTCGGCCTCGGCGCTGGCGTCGTCGAGCAGGTCCAGGGCCGAGTCGGGCAGGTTGCGGTCGGTGATGTAGCGCGAGGCCAGGGCCACGACGGCCTTCACCGTCTCCGCGCCGATGGTCACGGTGTGCTTGGCCTCGTAGCGGGACTTCACGCCGTCCACGATGGCCTCGGCCTCGTCCTTGGTGGGAGGCAGGAGCTTGACGGCATTAAATCGGCGCGCCAGCGCGCCGTCCTTCTCGATCTTGCGGTACTCCTCCATCGTCGTCGCGCCGATCACCGAGATCGAGCCGTCGGCCAGCGATTCCTTCAGGATGTTGGCCGCGTCGGTGGAGCCCTCGGAGTCCCCGGCGCCCACGAGCATGTGGATCTCGTCGATGAACAGAACCACGCGGCCGTTCGACTTCTTGGTCTCATCCAGTATCGCGACCATGCGCTCCTCGAACTGGCCGCGCAAGGTGGTCCCGGCGACGATCTTGGTCAGGTCGAGCTTGACGATGCTCTTCCCCTCGAGCTCGGGGATCTCGCCCTTGGCGATGAGCAGGGCCAGGCCGTTGGCGACGGCCGTCTTGCCCACGCCTTTCTCGCCGATGATGAGGGGGTTGTTCTTCTCCACGCGCAGGAGGGTCTTCACGATCTGGCGCATCTCGGCCTTGCGGCCGATCATCGGGGGGATCTTGCCGTCGATGGCCTTGCCGGTGAGGTCGATGCCGTACTTGGTCAAGGCGGGGAACTCCGCCGGCGCCAGCGGCCGCCAGCCGGACGGATGCGGGGCGGGGGCGTCCTGGTCGGCGGTCTCGTCGTCCTCGGCCGTCATATCGCCCAGGAAGTGGCGCGTCTGCATCACGCCCTGCGTGATCAGCGGCTCGGTGTGGCCGCCGAGGGCGTCGCGGAAGGCGGGCAGCGACGCCGCGGCGTTGAGGGCCTTGTGCGAGGCGGTGGTGATGCGCTGGCGGCGCTCGGCGGAATAATAGGCGTGGTCGAGCCAGGCCTGGGCCTGGCGTATGCCCGCCAGGCGGGCCTCGTCGGCCTTCAGGGCCTCGGCCTGGTGGCGGACCACGCCGGCGGCGGCCTCGAGCTTGGCGTTGGCCAGCGCGATGAGGACCTGCTGGTAGGCCTTGGCCTCGGTGCTGAGGCTGTTGCGCGCGTCGAAGTAGCGGTGATGCAGGGCGTCGAGCCGGGCGACGGCCTTCAGGTGGTTCTCCAGGCCGGGCTCGTTGAGCAGCTTGATGGCGTCGACGGCCTCGTTGTGCAGCTCCCACAGGCCGTCGCGGTCGCTCTCCGCCTGGTCGCGCAGGTCGAAGTAGACGGTCTTGCCGTTGGACAGCACGAGCACCTCGCCGCGCTCGGCCAGGGCCGTGACCGCGGCGGTCATCTGCTTGACGTTGAGGTCGAGCGCGGTGCCCGCGCGCATGATCGTCTCGCGCGTGAGCGTCTCGCCGGGAGCGGTGCGGGCGCGCACCTCGGCGGCGAACGCCGCGACCTGCTTGGCGGTCGGCGTCCAGGAGCCCTCGGGCGCGGGGCCCTTGGCGGCGCCCTCGAAGAGGTAGTCGCGCGGGTCGAACTTCTCCAGCAGGTCGAGCGCGGCGATGTAGCCGTCGGCGACCTCGTCGGCCGCCGGGTCGCCGCTCTCGGCCTGGGGGTTGAGCGAGCCGACCAAGGCGACGAGCTTGCGGTGGACGCTCTTGGGCATCGCCGGGACCTTGCCGGCCTGGTAGGTCGCGGTCTGCAGCCACTCGCGGACCTCGGCGACCTCCATGGCGCGCTTGGCCAGAGGGAGCGGGAGCGGGTCGCGGCGCTCGAGGTCCTTCTGGTGGGCCAGCAGCAGGCCCGAGACGAACTCGAGCATCGCGTTGCCGCGAAGGACCTCGGCCTCCTCGAGCTGGGGGAGGCCGGCGGCCTGATAGGCCGCGACGGCGCGCTCGGCCTTGGCCACCGCGCGGGCGTGGTCGGAGGAGTTGCCGCTGTTCATCAGCACGGCCGCGTTGCTCGCCAGGGAGTCGGCGGGGTGGGCGTCCGGCGCCTCGGCGCGGGCGCGGAAGCTGTGATAGACGGCGTCGCGGTTGTCGCGGATCGCGATGTGGCCCTCTTTGACGAGCTCGGTGAAGGTCTCGCCGGCCTTGTCGGCGTCCATGCCCAGGCGCGTCCCGATCTCGCCGACCTTCGCGTAGGAGATCACCGTGCCGGGCGCCGCGGCGTCGCGGATGCCGGCGAGGAAGGCGGCCTTCGCTCCGGGCGTCGGGGTCCAGCCGAGCGTGCCGGCCAGGCCGAGCATCGGGATCAGGCCCGCGGCGGGGGCGCCGAACTTGTACAGGACGAACGCCGCGGCCGCGGCGACGCCGAAGTTCACCAGCGCCGGCCACAGGCTCCGGACACGCGAGGCGACGGTCGCGCGCGTCACGGGGATCGGCGGGACGGCCTTCGTCGCGGGGAGCGAGGGGCGGCTCGTCTCGAGACGCTCGCGCGTCACGGGAGCGGCGCCCGAGGCGTTCACGAAGGACGCGACCTCGCGGCGCTCGGCGGGCCCCTCGAACGCGCGGCCGGCCCCGGCCTTCGAGTCCGCCGCGCCGGTCCTCGGGGTGAGCTTGGCGGCCTGCGCGGCGGCGCCGTCGAGGGCGGCGCGCGGGGACGGCTTGTCGGCCTTCGCCGCGGCGGGGGCGATGGGTTTCAGCGCGGAGGGGACTAGCGACGGGGCCGTGATCAATGAGGACGTCAGAGCGGCGGGAGAAAGGACGAGCGACGGCGCGGAAACGGAAGGGGCTCTGAAGGAGGGAAGGCCGATGGAAGGGGTGAGGGGCGTCGGCCTTGCGTTGACCCGCGCCACGCCGGCCGCGAAAACAGGGCCGGGCGCCCCCATCGCGACGGCGACCAGAGCGGCCAGCCACTTGCGAGGAAAAGCTCGAGGCATCATTTCGGACAGCCCCAAACGCCGTTCTCCGGCGAGCAGCCGGGCTCACGCGGTTTCTCCGGCTCTGTCGGGGGAGAAGCGTATGTCTGATCCTGCCGAGGCGGGGCGGGCGTGTAGTATCTGACCGCTTCTTCTACCCAGAGTCGGGTGACATTCCGGCCCCCGCCCTGCCGCATGACCTCGACGAGCTTACGGAACAAGCGCCGCTCGCATTCCCCCAACCCGGCCTCCAGGCGATCGACCACCTGGTAGTCCGACGGCAGGAAGAGGATGGACTCGTAAGGGCGCGTGATGTCCTCCGTGAGGCGAATTTGGCCGGGATTGCGGCATGACGCGACGGCGAAATCCTTCACGTTGGGAAGCATGATCGCGAAGACGATGGTTTTCTGTCCACCGGCATCGGTAGGCTGTTGTGTGGGGGAGGCGGGAACGAGAGCGGGGGAGTTGCTTATTTTTTCGAGGGCCTCTCTCATAAGTTCGCGCTGTCTTTCCGTCTCTTGTCGTTCCCGTTCGCTGGCCTCGGCATCGGCCACGGCTTTGGCGGCGGCGTTCGCCTCGGCGAGCATCGCGCGCGCCTCCGCCAAGGCCTCGGCGAGTATTCTGTTTTCCTCGGCTTTGATCAGAGGTAGCTGCGGCGCTTCCAGTTGAGCGACCGTCTTATTGAAAAGATTCCGGTTGGAGAGATATGTGTAATACAGCAATCGATCATGATCAAGTATCCCGCGGATCGTTTCCTTTATGAAAGTCTCCTTGGGTCCGCGTGGCGGCGTGACATGGATGTTATAGTCGAATTTTTTTTGCACGAACCTGTCTGGGTCGGCGCATTCGATGTGCGTCATCGCCCGGGTGGCGCACTTCTCGTCCCACAGCTTCCGCAGACTTACGGTGTCTTCCGGAAGACCTGACTTGAATTTGAGGGCGAGGTTTCCCACCATTCGCGCTTTATCCCATTCAAAACCGATGACGTGTACCTCGATTCCCGTGTAAGCGGCGAGCATCCGCCATTTTTCTTCGTTGCTTTCCGGAACTCCCATGATCACCAGCTTTTTCGGCGGGATTATGCTTCCGTTCATGATCCCGAGGTAAACGACCTCGGTTCCCCAGCTGTGGGCAAAAAGCTCGTTAACACGAACGTTTTTGAACTGAGCGAGTATTGTTTTACTTCGCTCTGAAGGGTTGCCGCGAGTATCGCTAAAGGATTCACGCAAATCCTTGCCGAAAAAAGTGTAAAGGGAGTTCAGCGCGTCCGTGGCCCGCTTTTGAATAGAACCGAAATCGACTATTCGTTGCTGTCCGGGGAATGTCTCATCGAAATGCGAGGTCTTCGCCTGCATGTCGATCATGTCGGGGAGCGTCGCTCCCGTATCATCGGTCGACCCGACTCCTGCGACTTCGACGCGATGGAATTGAAATGGGAGAAGGTCCGACTTGACGAGGTTTTCACGGGCTCTGGCGCGGAGAACCTCCGGGGAAGTGATTCCCGAAGCCCCAAGAATCCTCCAGGTCTCGATGCTCTCGGTGTCGGCCATCCTGCCGGTCTTGATTCGGTCAAGGGCCGAGGAAGTCGCGGTCCGGCCGAGCGCCGGTATCGCAGAAACGAAGAGAATCGCCGCGGCGACAGTCGATCTCTTCATGCCGATCTGCCGTTCGGGGAGATATCCGCCTGCTGCCGATGAGCCAGCGCGAATGCGATTGCGTTTGCGAGTCCCAGCGCGCAGAGGGTGATGCTCAGCATCACGAAATCCTCGGTCCCGATGATGGAGACTTTCCCGGAATGGAAATCGCGCGCAATCATGTATCCGGCCGCGATCGGAAGACCGTTCGCGACCAAAGACCAGCCGAATAGTCTCCAGGGGTTTCGTCCATTCAGCCATGAGGAAATGGCGGTGCAGGCCCAGGGCATGACGAGCCCGGCGCCCAACAGAATGCTCCCTTCATTGATCGTTTTGTCGAGCCCTTGACGCCATGAGATGAAAAGGAGGGGAATTGCGATAAGCAGGCTGATGCTCGTGAGGCCGACCATCGTTCGGCCCATGAGATTTAGACGGCTAAGCCAGATTCCGCGTTTGGGGAGAAAGCCGAGTGCGATCCCGACCGCGCAAATCCCGCCCCAGGGAAGAAGCGCGACGAGCGCGGTGGAAATTGGTTTCGGTCGGTTGGCGAGCTTTTCCGCGAATTGATCCAAATACGTCGAGAGGCTGCCGCAAAGATCCCCGACGCTATTGGCGAGAACCGGATCTTTTCGGTCCTTGGCGTAAGGACTTGCGCCGCTGGTAACAATGAAGAAGTACTTGTCGCTTTGCGTGTAAAGCTGGAAAAGAGGGTAAGGGGTGGAGATCGAGACCCAGAAGGTCTCCGGCGGCCAAGGATACTCGCCGACTTTCCTCAGGTCATAGGGATTGCCGGTCTCGCTCAGCTCTTTCGACTTGGCTTCCCGGAGCTTTTCCAATGACGGGTAGCCGCCGGGAACATCCTTGGGGATGACGAGCATCTGCATGAGCCGCAGACGGGCGAAGTTTTCGGGGACGTAGTCCTTGGCTTCGGGCGAGAACGGTGCCGAGAACATCTTCATGGGATCGACCGTCTTGAAGTGAAAATTGACCCGCTCCATCGGGCCTTGCATTCGGGCGTCCGCCGCCCAAAAATAGGGCAGCCGCACCGTTTCGCCGAAGTGTCCGATGAAGACGTTCTTTCCGGCGTCTTCGGCGTTGGGCGTCAGGCTGTGCTTCGCCGTCGTGCCGGAATCGACGGGAGACGGCGGCGCCGCGGGCTCCAGGGCAAAGCTCCGCCCGGCGCTCAGGGCCAGGACGATGGCCAGAAACGCCGGGCGGAACCTCATTTAATTCTTCTTGTCCGCGGTGAACGCGTTCTTCTTCGCGTCCCAGCCGATGACGACCGCGTCGCCTTCGCCGATGCGGCCTTCGAGCTCGGCCTCGACGATCGCGTCGGACAGCTGGCGCTCGACGATCTGCTTGAGCGGGCGGGCGCCGTAGGCTTTTTGGGCCTCGGCGCGCTTGAGGATCTCGGCCTTGGCCTCCGGCGAGAGCGTCACGGTCACGCCGCGCTCCTTGAGCTGA
>JACPOW010000060.1 GCA_016191335.1 Elusimicrobiota bacterium
GCGGTGTGGAAGCTGTCGGCGCGAAGCAGCTCGCCCTCGAGCTTGCGCATGCGGTCCATCGCCGCGAAGTACTCCGGGGAGTCCTTGGCCGCCGACAGGCCTTCGATCTCCACGCGCGACTTCTGCAGTTCCGCCTCGAGGCGGCCCGGCCCGCCGCCCTTCGCCTTCGCCTCGATCTCGCGGGCGCGGGAGATGAGGAAGTCGGCGCGCTTCATGGCCGCGCCGGGCTCCATGCCCTCGCCGCCGGGGACCTCGTAGGGCTTCTCCGTCAGGCGCGGGTTCTCGCCGATCGGCCGCGTGCTCTCCTTCATCTCGCGGTAGGCGGTGTACATCGCGCTCTCGTCGCCCGCGTAGGCCTCCTGCAGGGCGCGGCGCTGCTCGAGCAGGCGGTTCACCTGCGCGTCCCACCCGGGGGTGCCCTCGCGCGTCAGCTTGACGATGTCGTTGCCCACCTCGTCGAAGCGCTTCATGATCTCCGTCCGGGCCTCGCGGCGCAGCGCGGTCTCCTCGCGGCGCGCGGCCTTGAGCTCGGACTTGAGGGCGCCGGCGCTCTCCCCCTTCGCCTCGGACGCGGTGATCTGACGCTCCAGGCGCCCGGCCTCGGAGGACAGGATGTTGATGCGGCGCAGGGTCCCGCCGAGGTCGCCCTTGGCCGGCGAGGCGCTCAGCTCGAGCTAAAGTGTTGACCTTTTCGAGGAGGGACCGGTACTCCTGGTGCGCCGCGCGGCGGTCGGCCGGCAGGCTCGCCTCGAGCGCCTCGGCCTCGCGGACGAGGCCGTCCATCTTCGGCGTGGACTTGACCGCGCCCAGGCCCACCTCGAGCTTGCGCAGCTCGCCCTTCGAGGACTGGAGGCCCTCGTTGAGCTTGGTCAGGCGCGCCTCGAGGACCTCGACGGGCTTGCCCGAGGCCTTGGCGGTCTTGATCGCCGACTCGGTCCGCTCGACCAGGCTCTCGATGCGCATGGTGCGGCCGATCTCGGCGCGGTAGGATTTCACCGCCGCCGCGTCGCCGGCGCCGAGCGACTTGACGAGCTGGTCGATGCGCCCGTCCACGACGGCCTTGCGCGCGGCCGACTCGGGCGTCGGCTTGATCTCGAGCTGGACGGACTCGCGCATGAGGCGGGCGAGCTTCGGGTTGACCGATAGGCGCTCCGCCGGGAGCAGCCCCGAGCGGATGGAGGCGATCTGCTCGTCGATGCTGATCAGGCGCGAGGACACGTCGATGCCGTCGAAGCGCTCCACCATCGACTTCTCGATGCGGGCCATCTCGAGCTGGTCGCGCAGGACCGTCGCGCGGCGCAGGCCGCCGGTGCCGCCGGAGGCCTCGGCCGTCGCGATGTCCTTGGTGAGGCGCTCGATCTTCGCCTCGAGGGCGACCTTGGCCTTGCGCGCCTCGGCCGGGAGGCGGGAGAGGCCTTCGGTCGTGTTGGTCAGGTTCATCAGGCGGCTCTGGTTGACGAAGGCGGTCTCCATCTCGCCGGCGCGCAGCTCGCGGATCGCGGCGCTGGCGGCGGGGCGCTCGGCGAGCGCCTGGGTCATGCGCGTGAGCCCGCCCAGGATGGTGTTCGCCGCCTCGGCCTCGGCCGCGGGCAGGCCGCCGGCCTCCCCGAGGGTGCGCAGGTTGGCCATGCCGGTCTCGACGGCCTTCTCCGCCAGGCCGATCTCGGCGGCGCCCTTGGCGCGCTTGAGCTGACCCACGGCCTCGAGCACGTCGTTGGCGGCGGTCTTGATCTTGCCGAGCTTGCCCTTCTCCACGTGGGCGTCGGAGAGGCCCGAGGCCACCTTCTGGATGCGCTGCGCCTGGACCTCGGCGGCCTCGACGCGGATCGTGTTGAGGCGGCTCATGCTCCACGCCAGCCCGGCGTTGCTCTCGTTGAGCGCCGTGGTCTGGCCGTTGAGGCGGGAGACGCGTCCGGAGACCATGCCGATGGTCAGCGCGGGCTGCTGGCCGGCGGCGTCCATCTCGTCCTGCAGGAGCAGGTACTCCTCGACGACGTTGACGCCCTTGGACTTGCCCTCGGCGATCATCGTCTTGAGGCCCTCGTAGGTCTCGAACTTGACCGTGGAGCCGAGCTTGTTGAAGGCGAGGAAGTCGAACTCGGCCTGGGCCTGGAGCTTGGTGTTGAAGGTCAGGAACATGACCTTGCGGCCGCTGGCGGCCGCCTCGGCCTCGAGGTACGGGAGCAGGCCTTCGTAGGCGAGCAAGGTCTTGCCGAGGCTGGTGGGCGCCTTGACGAAGAGCTGGACCTGGTTGCCGTCGCGCCCGGAGCTGAGGATGCCCATGTGCTGCCCCTCGCGGTCGAGGCTGGAGATGGTCGTGACCATGTCCTGCAGGGCGACGCTCTCCTTCGGCGTCAGGGAGGCGGGGTTCTCGCTCAGGCGCGCGTCGAGCTTCTCGACGAGGTTCGACATCCCCGTCTCCTCGAGCTTCGCCAGCTCCTTCGCGGGCTCCTTGGCGGTCAGGGTCGCCGTGGTGGCCGTCTCGCGGCTCTTCACCCAGCCCATCACGTCGGCCTCGATGCCGTCGATGGCGCTGAGCATCTTGGGGCTGCCCTTGTGCTCGGCGCGCGCCTCCTTGAAGAGGCCTTCGGTCGAGGACTTCACGAACTTGGCGTGGCTGCCCTCGCCGAGGAAGGACTGCATCAGGCGGACGAACTGCTTCGGGCGCCAGGACGGGATCGCGCCGCCCTTGGCGTCGCGCACGACCCAGGCGGAGCTCTTCATCGACTGCAGGGAGTTCTCGAGCGCCGCGCGCTCGGAGGGCCCGAACATCGCGGGGTTGGCCTCCACCTTCGCCTTCAGCTCGCTCTGCAGGCGGTCGATGAGGATCGACAGCTTGGTCTCCTTCGCCGCCGCGGGGCCGTCGGCGGGCTGGCCCTTGCGGCCCTCGGCCCACTTGCTGATCTCCTTGCTGTAGCCGTCGACGATGCGCAGCATCTCGGGGCGCTCCGCGTACTCGATGCGCAGGGCGTTGAGGACGACCTCGGACTGCGACTTGACGACCTCGGTGCGGTTGAAGCTGTTGAAGCGCTTGTCGCCGGTGATGATGTAGTCGTAGAGGGCGGTGAGGGCCTTCGCCTCCTTGGCCGAGAGCTGGCCGGCCTGGAGCTTGGCCTCCGCGTTCGCCCGCAAGGTCATCGTGAGCTCGGCGTAGGTCGGCTTGCCCTTGCTCGGGGCCGACTCCCAGGCGAGCACCATCTCGATGGCCTCCTTCTGGGCCATGTCGAGCTTCGGGGACTCGACCGGCAGGGCCACGACCGCGGCGCGCAGGGCCTTGCCGGCCTCGCCGATGGGGAGGTTGGCCTGAAGGTGGTCCTTGAGCACCTCGCGGACCTTCAGGCTCAGCTCCGAGGGGAGCTTGCGGTTCAGGTTCACCTCGGCGCGGTACAGGGCCTTGGCGATGTCGATCTGGACCTCGGGGGTGATCTTGCCCCAGCCCTCGACGGACTTGCCGGGCTGCACGGTCAGGGCCTTCATCGAGGTCTTGGGCTGGGAGACGAGGCCCTCCGTGGCGACCTCGTAGGCGACCTTCTGGACCTCCTCGGTGACGTTCAAGGTGCGGAAGACGTCCTTGCCGGGCACCATGTCGCGCACGGCCATCAGCTCGAGGGGGTTGACGATGCCGCCCTCCTTCGCGAGGCGCTGGACCTCCTTGAGCTGGCCGGCCTCCTTCGCCTGCTTCGTGACGATCCACTCCGTCGCCGGCTTCTCGCCGAAGAAGCGCGCCTCGAACAGGCGCTGGGACACCGGGGGCTTGACCGGCTTGAGCTTCAGGGTGGTGCCTTCGGCCGCGTTGGCGTACTCCTTCGTGCGCCCGGCCTCGTCGTACTGGCGCATCCCTTCCTTGGTGTTCATGTAAGGGCCGGCGTCGCGGGCGCCGTGCGCCGCGTGGGTCGGGATGAGGAGCCAGGCGGGCGACTCGAGCCAGGCTTGGCCGACCTGGTTGCTGCGCTTGATGCGGCGCTCGACGTCCTGCTCGGGGTTGTTGACCACGCCAAAGCCGGGCACCGTGATCGGCACGTTCGTCTCCACGTACCAGGCGTACTTCTGGCCGAGGAACCCGGCGGCCTGGGAGAACAGGGCGTACTTGGCCACGTTGTCGGCCATGCTCAGGCCGAAGGCGAGGGCGGGCTTGCCGGTGAACCACTTGGCCTCGGTCAGGCGCTCGAGGAAGCCCATCTTGCCGGAGGCGGCCGCGGCCTCGACGGCGGCCGTGCCGTTGGTCATCACCTTGAGGCCGTGCGACGCGGAGCCGACCACGCCGCGCGTGCCGATGACCTCCATGGCCCCGGCCAGGCGCGTGCCGCTGAACACGGTCGAGGGCAGGCCGATGTAGCCCAGGGCGGGGTGGAAGGACTCGTTGGCCCACCACGCGCCGCCCTTGAACCCGGCCCAGGCGGCCTTGCCGGCGCCGTCCCAGTCCGGGGAGAACATCGAGTGCCCGGGCTCGATGAGCTGGTAGCCGCCGATGTTGACCCCGCCGATCTTGGCGGCGCCGACGTCCCAGAGATGGGTCCCGACCGTGAAGGCCGACGAGATCCCGGCGGACATGGCCGTGAAGGTCGCCTGGCGCGTGGCCACGCTGATGGCGCGGGCGCCGCTGGCCACGGCGTAGTTGGCGATCCAGCTCTCGCCGGCCACCGCCCGCACCCGCGCCGTGTCCGGCTCGAGCGACTCGAGGCGGGCCGCGCTGTGCTTGGCGATCTCGCCGACGACGATGAGCGCGCGGCCG
Source organism: Elusimicrobiota bacterium (assembly GCA_016191335.1). Classification (GTDB taxonomy): domain Bacteria; phylum Elusimicrobiota; class Elusimicrobia; order UBA1565; family UBA9628; genus GWA2-66-18. Next base: position 4,733 of record JACPOW010000060.1, read on the forward strand.
GCGGCGCGCACCGCCAGGCCCTGCACGCCCCCCATCGCCCGGCCCGCGTTGATCATGTTCCCGCCGATGCCGCTGAGCTTGCCGATGCCGTTGAGGGTGGCGCGAGCGACCGGGGCCAGCAGGGCGATGCTGATCGTCCAGGTCACGAAGGTGGACGCCGCGTCGAGCGTCTTGTTGATCTCGGTGACCGCGGTGATGCGGTCGCGGGAGGCCTTCAGGGAGGAGCTGATGCGCAGGGCGTCGTTGACCTTGGACGCCTCGCCGCCGACCGCGCCGCTCATCGAGTACTGGGCCGCGTTGGGGTTCATGGCGATGATCCGGCGGCGCGCCTCGGCGAAGTCCCCGCCGGCCACGAGCCGCGCGAGGTCGTCGTAGGTCTTCACCATCGAGGGGCGCTTGCCGTCCCCCTCGATCGCCTCCATGTCCTCGGCGTACTGGGAGCCCCAGGGCGTCATCTTGTAGCCGCCGCGCAAAGTGGCCGAGACGCCGTTGTAGAGGTGGCCGAAGACGTTGTACACCGCGTGCTTCTTCAGGGTCTGGCCCTTGGCGAGGAACGCGGTGGACGGGGCCTCGAGGTAGATCGCGTAGTCGACCGACAGGTCGCCGAGCTCCTTCTGCGTCGCGGCGAGCGCGGCCTGGACCGTGTCCAGGCTCCCGGCGTAATCCGCGCCGTTGAGGGCCGCCCGGGTCTTGTTCAGGATCTCCTTGAGCTCGTCGAGGCGGGCCTTCATCTGCTGGCCCTGGGCCTTGTACGCCCGCTTCTGGTCCGGCGTGAGGTCCGACTCGTCGACGATCTTCATGATCGCCTGGGCGTCCGGGGAGGTCGGGTCGACGCGCTCGCCCTGGTTCTTGACGTAGAACATCTGCGTCTCGAGCACGGTCAGGCTGAGCCAGCGCAGGGCGTTCTGCTCGTCGAGGGACATCATCGCCACCTGCGAGTCCGTGATCGTGGACGCGTCCTTGAAGCGGTTCATGTCCGTCTCGAAGCGCTGCACCGCCGCGCGCGCCCCCTCGAGGTAGGCGCGCCGCTGCTTGAACTTGGCGTCCACGATGTCGAAGACACTGTAGGTCGTGCCGCGATCGTCGTAGGTCTTGTTCTTGGCCTGGCGGATCAGGTCCGCCTCGAGGGTCGGGTCGTTGAACCACAGGTCGGTCGGGTACTGCTTGCCCAGCAGCTCGGCGATCGCGATCATCCGGTCGATGCGCGTCGCCTTGACGTACTCGTCCTCCTGGTTCTTGAGGCGGTAGTAGCTGTACTTGAGCATCGCGAAGTTGTAGCGGCCGGTCTCGGGGATCGCGTCCACGTCGGCGGGCCGGTTCAGGTTCATCTGCCGCTGCGTCTTCTGCAGCTCGCGGTTGTAGGTCGTGACCTGCTTCTTGGTCATCCGGAACGCGACGCCGTCCTTGTCCCGGAACTCGTAGCCGTCCTCGGTCTCCACCTGGAGATAGGCGTTGGCCTTCGGCGGGTCGGTGACCGCCGCGCCCGTCATCAGGGCCTCGCGCAGCGCGCCGATGCGGAAGGACTCCTCGACGCTGCCCGCCGCGGCCGTGTTCAGGGCCCCGAACTTCTCCGTGAAGAGCTGCATGGCCCGCGCCGCGGAATCCTGGCGCGCCGAGGTGTAGGGGCCGTTGCCCCGCAGGCGGTCGAAGATCGGCTTCATCGACTCGATCTCCTCGGCCGGGTTGTAGCGCTTCTTCAGGGAGAGGTACAAGGTCCGGCCGATCGGGGTGAGCTTGCCGTCGGCGATCAGGTAGGTCTTCAGCGGGTCGCCGTCGTCCTTGTACACGCCGAGGCCCTGCAGGTACTTCATCGCCACGGCGGGGTCGGGCTCGGCGGCTCCGGCGGCCGCCCAGGCGGTCGCGGGCCACTGCGCCGCGAGCATGGCGGCGCAGACGAGCACGGCGGCGGCACGACGCGCGAGGGGTTTCATGAGGGGCGCGACCTGCCCTCAGTGTAGCAGAGGGAACGGCTCCTGTCAGGGCCCAGAGGCCCACGAAAAAAGAGGCCCGGGACCCAGGCCGCATAGGCCTAAGGTCCCGGGCCGGTCAGCCTCTCAGAACTTGTCTTCCTGGCAGACCTTCAACGCGGCCTCGCGGTCGAGGCCCCACCAGATCAGCGGGCCGGCGCAGTTGGCGGCGCCATGCTGGGCGTTCGTCGCGCTGACCTGCTTGTTCTGGAACAGGGCGAACACGCCCTTCTCCTTCTTGGACCCCGAGACGAACTTGTAGCCCGCCGCGCCGCGGGAGGCGACCACGGACCCCGCCTTGACCAGCCCCGACAGCTTCAGGCCGTCGCCGGGATAAGGGTTGTCCTTGTTGAACACCTCGATCTGCTTGTGGCGGAAGATGGCCACGTCCTTCGGGTCGGGCGACCGGTACCGGAACATCAGGTAGTACTTCTTCTCCGCGTCCGAGTCCTTCTTGATGGGGTCCTCGGTCACGTACAGGGCGACGTCGTTGTCCTCGGCCGCCTGCTGCGTCCCGATGAGCACCGCCTTGCGCTTCTCCGCCGTCTCGAAGGACGGTTCGAACTTCTTGTTCTCCGAGCTGATGTCGCCGCCCATCGCGTTGGACGGGCCGACGAGGTCCGTGTACGGGTTGGGCTTGGGAACGGTCTCGTTGCCCGGCATGACGATGGTCGGCCAGAGGTTGTACACGAGGCCGCCCGACATCGCGGTGACCACGAACACGGCCTTCGGCGACCCGGCGATCGCGCCGTTCAGGTTATAGGCCTTGCCGGCCAGGACCTGGGCGACGCGCCCAGGCACCGCGGCGATGGCCCCCGCGTCCTCGCCCGTCAGCTTCATGTAGTTCTTGAGGGCGTCGACGAACGCGCCGGCGTCGACGAATTTCGACGCGTTCTTCTCCGCGATGAAGCCGGCGACCGAGAAGGCGCCTTCCTTGTCGGCCTTCAGCAGGTCGAGATACTGCACCTGCTTGTCGAAGACCAGGACCAGGTAGTGGTCGAAGAACCGGGCGCGCAGCAGCTTGAGGTCCTGGACGTTCCCGTACCGGAGCTGCTGGCCCGGGACCGCGTCGGACTTCGGGACGAGGACGATCTGCTGCAGCCCCTCCACCTCGGTGGTGCAGGAGACAATCCCGTACTTGCCCTTGAGGCCTTCGGCGAGGTCCTTGACGTCGTCCGGGTTCTTCCTGCAGTCCGGGGAGCGGAGCAGGAGGCTCTCGAGCTCGGCGATCGTCATGCCGTTGCCGTTCGTCGGGGTACCGCCGGTGTTCCCCCCGGTGTTCCCGCCGGTGTTGGAGCCGTCGCCGGTCGAGGGGGTCGTGGGGGACGCCGGAGGCTTGGGCAGGTCGCCGCCGCCTTCCTTGACCTCCCAGACCCCGAGCGCCTTGTTGAACTCGAGGTGATACTCCTTGTCGCCCACCGTGCCGAGGTGGGGGCCGCCCTTGGCTCCGGGCGGCATGGTCGCCGTGCGGCCGTCCGGGCCGCGCACGCCGACCTCGGCGAAGAGCGACGGGATCAGGTCGCGGGCGTCGCCGGTGCCGCGGGCGTCGATGGCCGCCTTGGGGAACAGGGCCAGCGCGCTGCGCGCGCCGCCCTGGGGCAAGGTGTAGAAATCCTGCCCGCCGACCGTCACGATGTCCCCCATCGCCGCGGCCTGCTCGGCGCGGGCGAGAAAAAGGGCGGACACGTCGGTCGTCAACGCGACGCCGCCGTCGCCGGGGCGCGCGAACTTGATGGTCCGGTTGCCGCTGGCGTCGGCGTCGCCGAAGCTGAGCTCGTACTTCTTATGTCCGGGCGTCCGGTCGTCCAGCGTGAAGGACTGCTTGCCGCTGTCGATCGGGAAGCGCTGGCCGAAGATGTCGTTGGTGTCGGTGATGTCGAAGATGCCGATCTCGTTGCGCGTCGTGCCGTCGGGCATGCGCTTCGTGTAGATCTTCATCGAGATCTTGCGCGAGTTCGGGTCGTTCGGGCCGTAGACGTCCTTCACGACGGCCGCGGGCGGGCCGTAGAGGTCGGGGAGGGTGTACTGGCGCAGCGCGCCGTCAAGGCGCGAGCCCGAGCCCCGCTGAGCGTTCGGCACCACGGGCGCCGTCGTGTCGTTGGCCAGGATGCTGCCGTCGATCTCCTTCTTGGTGCGCGGATCGTTGAACACCTCGGCGGCCTTCGCCGCGGCCTCGGTCAGGAACGCCGCGGCCTGGGTCTTCTCCTTCGTCTTGTCGATCTGGCTCTTCCCGGTCCAGTTCGCGAGCGCCTCGCGCAGGCGGCCCTCCCACTTCATCCCGCTGGCGAAGGTCTTCGACAGGACGGGGTCCTTCTGCGCCCACCCGGGGGCGGACAGCCCGGGGCCCACGACGAAATAGAGCACCGCGACGCTGCCGACCGGGCTCTTCTCGCCCCACTCCCTCGCGACGGCTCCGAGGGCCTTCCGGTCCACTCCGTCCTTGACGAAGCTCTTGCCGCTGGCGTCCGGATCGAGGAGGAACTCCTCCATGCGCTTGCCGGCGTCCGTGCGCGCGGAGGGGTTCTCGGACAGGATCTTGCTCATCGCGTTGAGAGGATTCTTGTCCTCTGCCGCGGCGGCGGGGGCGGTGGCGCCGTCAGCGGCGAGCGTCCGAAGGGGCGAGGCCCCGACGGACGCAATCACCAAGACGGCCATGATGGGATTCAGGGGTTTCATGGCTTCTCCGGTCCTACGATGAGGCTGTTCCTATTGTAGCTCCATACGCATTTTCTCGCCTGGGTCTAAAGACCTACTTCGCCGCCGGAGCCCTCGTGGACTGGTCCGACGCCGCGCCGATGTTCGTGAGGACGTCGACCTGGGTCTTGACCGCGTCCGCGACGTCCTTCGCGATGCTGCCGGCGTCGACCTTCTTCAGCGCTTCACGGGCCTTCTTCTTGGCCGCGTCGTCGCCGTCGAGGTCGGTCATCACGACGCCCAGCGCGGTGCTGGCCTTCTCGGCCGGGACGACGGCCTCCTTGGCCCCCTGCACGAGCACGCCGTTCGCGTTACCGCCGGTCCCCGAGGCGGGCGCTCCGCCCGCCGGCTGCTTCAGCGCGGAGGTGCCTTCGGGCTTGGCGGGAATGTCGTTGTCGGTCATGAGCTTCACCTTCTTCTTCGGGTCGGTCTCGTCGGCGATCTCCGCGAGCTTCGCCTTCTCGTAGGCCTTGTCCAGGTCGACGGAGGTCTGCGCGATGAACTTGGCCGACCCTTCCGAGGCCTTCCCGTCCAGCTTGGCGCCGGCCGCCTCGATTCCGTCCACCGCGGGCTTGATGTTGTTGACGGCCTTGCGCAGGCTCTCGGCGAGCGACTTCGAGTCCGCGTAGGCCGTGTCGAACTTGCTCTTGTCGGGCAGGACGGCGTTGCCGAACGAGTTGAGGGTCAATTGAGCGTTGTTCTTGATCGCGTCCTCCGCCTGGGCGAGCAGCTTGTCCGTCTCGGTCCACTGCTTGCCGAGCGCCTCGATCTGGGTCTTGGCGGCCTTCATCTTGTCGGGAGCCGCGGGGTTCATCGCGTCCTGGATCGTCTTCACCAGGCCACCCTTCCCGTCCGCGCCGCCGATCGCCGCCCGGATGGCCTCCACGTTGGCCTTGACGGATTTGGCGGGCGTCGTCGGAGTGAACGGCGCGGTCTGCGCGCCGCAATCCCTGGGATCAGGGGTGCCGCTGCCGGACAGGACGTCCTGGGCCGAGACGATGTTGGCCAAGGTCTTCTTCGCCTCGACCAGCTGGGTCTCCTTGCTCTGGTACTCGGTCTTCGTCGAGCCCGTCGCCGTTCGGAGCGTCGCCCTGACCGCGGGCAGGTCCGTCTTCTCGATCTTGGTGCACAAGCCCCCGAGCGTGCCCGGGGTGGCGCCCGCCGGCACGGCGATGTTGCCCAGGCGCGCGTCGTTTGCGGCCTGCTCGGACTTCGAGTCGGGCTTGCCGGAATCGGCATCGCCGGACTTGGAGCCCTTCTGACAGGTCACCTGCGGAGTGGCCACCGTGCAGTTGGTCCCGCTCTTCGTTCCGAGATATTTCCCGTCCAACAGGCAGTAGGCCTCGCTGCTGTCGGGATAGAAGCTCCCGTTCGAGCAGAAGAAGCCCGGGGTCGAGCCGCCGGATTTGGACCCGTCCATGAAGCCGACGATCGACTTGCTCAGGGATTTGGTCATCTCCTGCGCGATGGCCTTGAGGGAGTCGTTGCGGATGCCGTAGAGCAGGAGTTCCGGGTCCTTGAGCTTGCGCTTCTCGAACTCGAGCTTGAGGCTCTCCTCCTGGCGCTGCTTCGCCGCGAGGAAGGCCAGGGACTCGCCGACGCTCTTGCTGCCGCCGGGGCCGCTGCCGCTGTAGGGCTTGTCGTTGGCGCCCGCGCCGCCCGCGCCGCCGCCGCCGAAGCCCTGGCCGCCGGTGGGGATCTGCTCGTTGGCCGCGGCGTTCAGGCCGCTCAGGGCGCTGCCCGTGCGGGAGAACGCGTCGCCGGCGTTCTGGCCGGCCTTCTTCGTGCCGTCGAGGCCGATCCCGCCGGTGGGGCTGCGCGGCCCGACCGCGCTGCGGAAGCCGGGAGCGTTGCGGACGAGGTTCAGGCCGCTGCCGCCGCCGCCGCCCGTGCTGCCGGCCGCCGGGCCGATGGGCCCGAGGCTGCCCGACGCGCTGGTGCCGCCGCCCGCCACGCCCAGGCCGCGCAGGCCCGAGCCGCCGAGGGCGACCTTCGGAACAGGGAGAGGCGCCCGCTTGACGGCCGCCGAGGCCGCGCGCGCGGCCGCGCCGGAGAGCGCGTCCTTATAATCCGTCTCGCTGCGCGCCGGAGCCGTGGGCGGAGGGGCCGCCGGGGCCGCCGAGCCCGCGTTGGGCTGCTGCGCCGCGCCGGGGCCCATCACGAGGGCGCTGGGGTCGCGCACGTTCAAGGGAGTGATGATGTCGCCGGCGCCGCCGATGGCTCCGCCCGAGGCGATGTTGTTGTTGCCGTTCTCGTAGGGGCTCGAGCCGCTGCCGAAGATGCCGCCGCCCGCGCCGCCGCTGCCGCCGCCCCAACCCTTCTGGAGATTGACGTCGCCGTTCTCGGGCGCCATCATGAAATGCTCCGCCAGGGGGGCCATGAACAAGGTCCCCAGGCCGGCCAGGATGAAGGCCAGGTCCTTCTTCTTGAACTGCTTGAGGCGGTCGAAGAGGGTCAGGCCGGCGCCCATGCCCTTGATCTTGACCTGGGGCTTCTGAGCGTCCTTGAGAGTCGGGATCTTCGGCTGCTGGTCCATAATGGTTCTCCTGGTCCTTCGCTTATTTGGAAATGAATTCTTCGATGCCGGCCAGATCCGTGATGACGCACGCGTCGGTGTTGCCCGTGCAATCCCCGCCGCCGCACGCCTTCGAGTTCTGGCACAAAGAGTTCGCGTAGTTCTTGCAGGTGTTGACGACCTGGTTCTCGCGTCCGGAGCACTTGCTCATGTACTTCATCTGGCCCGCGAGCGACCCCTGCTGCTTATACAGGCTCTCGCAGTCCGCCCCGCGGTAGGAATCCACCGCGTTGCGCGCCGACTGGCGCGCCGACACGACGTTGTTCTTCGTGTAGGTGCACTCGGCCGACTGCTCGCCCTGGTCCATCGTCGTGCTGCGGACGCCGTCGTTCGTGTCGTAGACCTTCTGCTTGTTGCGCGCGGAGCCTTCGCACTCCGCGGCGGAGCAGTTGTTCTTCGCCGTCAGCGGGCACTCGCGAATGTGCTTGCAGCGCACGCCCATCGAGTCGCGGCACAGCTGCTTCATCTGGTCGCCCACGCGCTGGCAGGCCTTGGCCTTCGACTTGCTGCAGCCGCCCTGACCGCAGCCCATCGAGTCGAACTGCCGGGACAGCGACTCCTGCTGCTTGTCGAAGGCGCGCTCCTGCGGGCCGTACAGGTCGTCGAGCTCGCGGCACTTCTTCGCGTCGGCATCCATCTTCTCCGCGTCGCGGATGTAGTCGTCCGCCATGCCCGTGTCGGGGAGGTTCGGGGTGTCGAAGCCGTCGATCTGGGGGGCCGTCAGGATGTCGGTGCGGTCGCCGGTGATGGTGTTGCCGTCGTACACCGCGCCGGTCTGGGTGGAGGCGAACTCGCCGGGGCAGCCGGAGCCCGGGGTGCAGTTGGGCGCCACCGAGATGGCCGCCCGGCCGCGTCCGGCGGCGAGCTGGACGAAGGCGCGCTGGCCGCTGATGGTGTACGAGCCGACCAGGCCCTTGTTCGTGCGGGTGCTGATCGCGGAGGCCCGGGACGCCGACAACTGGCCCTTGGCCGCGCCCTGGATTTGCACGCCTTTGCCGGGCTGGGCCTTGATCCCTTCGAGGCCGCCCTTGACGACGTCGCCGAGCTTGCCGCTCACCGCGCCCTTGCCGCCACCGAAGAAGCCGGAGCCGGCGTAGGAGCCGCCGGAGAGCATGCCGCCGCTCGCGCCCGAACCCGAGGCGCCGAAGCCGCTGCCGAAGCCCGAGCCGAAGCCGCTGCCGAAGCCGCCCGCGAAGGCGCTCTTCACGAGGCCCTCTCCCTGGCCGGTCACGTCGCCGTCGGCCAAGGCCACCGCGTCGCCGTCCGCGGAATTCTTGGCGTCGTCGGGATTGAGGACGCCCTCCACCGAGCCGGGCTTGGGAAGGTTCGCGCCGCTGCCGCCCGCCGCCTCGAGATCCTTCGCGTTCCCCTTGACCCAGCCGAGGGAGCCGGTGCTGCCCGCGGCGAGCCTGGCCGCGTCGGCCGCCTCGCCGCCGCGCATGAACGCCGCCCAGCCGGCCTTCCCGCCGCCGTCCTTGGCCGCCCGGAACGCCGCCAGCAGGTCGCCGTAGTCGCGCTTGCCGCCCGCCAGCCCCCACTTCGAGGTATCCACGCCCACCTTCCCCGCGATCCACGCCACGCCCGCGGCCACCCGGGCGCCGCCCGGGAAGCTCAGGATGAAGTTGGACGGGCTGACGAACAAGAACGAGGCCAGGGCCACCAGCAGAAGCAGCGCGGTCACGGTCTTGCGCGTCCTGATGAAGAGAAGCAACGCCGCCAAGGCGCTCTTTTTCTTGTTCTTTTCGAGGAAAGTTGACATATTTTTCTCTTTTTCTTACGCCCCGATAGTGTAGTGCGTACCCTCTAGGCTGTCAATGCGACCCGCGTCCTTTTACCGAACTTTATCACCCTATTGCCCTGTCGGCTTGCCGTTCACCCCTTCGACCCGGCCGGTCTCCCGGACCATGCCCTTGTGGCGCTCGACCGACGAGTTGTCGTTCTCGACGGTCTGGCGGTTCTCGGTCACGCTGTCGGGCGGGTTGCAATTCTTGGGATCGGTGCCTTCATAGGCCCGGTCGATGCAGTACTGGTTGATCTCCTTCTGCTTGATGTCGGTCGTGCGCGCCGAGAGGGCCTGGCTCGCCGTTTCCGCCATGCTCTTCATCAGGTCGGCCTGCTTGTCCATCGTGGCGGCTATGTCAACGAGCATGTAGCCGATGCCGGCGATCATGATGCCGATCGGGATCAACCAGGCCGTCCAGATCGTGGCACCGGCGGCGATCAAGGCGATGCCGACGGCGATGAGCGCGTAGCCCATCATCCGCATCTGCGCCGCCTTCTTCTTCAACTCGCCGGCGGCCTTGGCCAACGCCGCGATCCCCTCGAGGGCTTGAGACGTGTCCGGGTCCACCGCGACGCCGCTCGGGACGTCCACCGACGGCCCCGTCAGGTCGGGCGCGCCGTTGGGAGTGCTCGGAGAATCCACCGCTCCGGTCGGCGTCGGAGCGCCGACGACGTTGCCCGCGCCCTGGCCGCCGTCGAACGCGTTGGCGGCCGTCGCGGCCGCGCCTTCCGTGGCGCTGGTGCCGGCGCCGAGCGCCGACATCCCCTTCGCCACCTTCAGCTGGCCGAAGGCCTTGTTCGCCTTCATCGACTTGGCCTTGCCGCCGTTGACCGTGCGGCCCGTCCGGCCGTTGCGCGAGGCCGACAGGCGGCCCTTCTCGCCTCCCTTGATGGAGGCCTTCGCCAGGGAGTCGTTGAACTTCGGAGCCGAGCTGTTGCCGGAGAAGATGTTCTTCCCGCCGAAGCCGCCGCCGAGACTCGACGAGAGCTTCGCGCCGCTCAGGTTGTGCTCGAGGCCGGGCCGGTTGCCGCCCATGCCCGCCGCGTCCGCGGTCGGCTCCGGGGGGACGGGAGCGTCCGCGGTCTTCTCCGCGGGAGCCTTCTCTTCCGCCGCCGCCTTCTTGGCCTCGGCGGCCTTGATCGGATCGAACATGATCTCGCCGTTGCTCGCGACGAAGCCCGTGCGGTCCACGTCGCCGCTGCGGACCTTCATGGAGGAAGCGATCGCGCCGAGGTCGCCGACGCCGCCGGCTCCGCCGGCCCCGCCGTGCAGCATGGCGTAGCCCACCAAGCCCGCGCCCGCGAGGAAGATCGCCACGCCGGCCGCGACCATCATCTTGCCCATGGCCGTCGCCGTCAGGGCCGCGATCGTCGAGGACAGCCAGCTGGCGCCGGCCGCCTGCGCCGCTCCGGCCGCCGCGCCGCTCGCGGAGCTCGCGCTCGCCGCCGCGCGCGCGACCGAGCCGCCGGTGGCTCCGGAGAACGAGCCGCCGCCGGGCTTGGCGCCGCTCCAGGCCGCTCCCGCCTTCTTGCGCTCCTTCTCCTTCTTCTTGAGGTCCGGGATATCCGCCGCCGGCGCCCCTTGATTGGCCTGGTTGACGTCCTCGTTATTAGCCATGACTGTTAATCTCCCAGAATCACTGCTGCGCGGCTTCCGGCGCGTCCCCGCCCTTCTTGCTTCCCAGCATCGACGCGGCCTGACCAAGAACCAGGCCGGCGGCCGATGCGATGAGCATGGTTCCGGATGTCAGATATGAGGACGCAGCGGGTACGAATGCTACGGCCGCGATGACTGCTCCCGTGAGGGTGAAGACCGTCCCTTGCGCGTAATCGCCCATGGCGATGATCGCGACGCCGAGCATCGTGATCATGGCGCCCATCAGGCCGATGATGGCGCCAAGCATCGGACCATACAAGGCCAGAAAACCGGAGGAGTCCGTCGCCGCCTTGATCGCCGAGATGACCGCGATCGCGGCCAGCAGCCCCATCGCCATCTTCGCCATCATGTCGATGGCCTTGGTGGCGCTGACGCCGTTGTTCGTGTTGATGTCCGCGCAGCCGCCGTCCGCGGTCTGGTACTTGTTCGGGCCGCAGTCGACGGTCGGGTCGGCGTTGCCCGTGGGGCCGCCGTTGTCGACGAGGTTGGGCGTGCTGTCGGCCCCCGTCGAGGAGCCGCTGCCCTTGCCGACGCCGGGGCCGGAGATCACGTTGCCCGCGCCCGGGTTGTTGTCGAAAGCGGTGCCCGCGTCGGAGGCCGCGGTCTCGCCCTTGCCCGCCGCCGAGCCGCGCCGCGAGTACGCGTTCGCGTTGGCCAGCTGCTTGCGGGCGAACCCCTTCGTCTTGCTCGAAGCCATCCGGGCCCCGCCCGCCTTGGAGTAGGACGGGCGCGTCGTGCCCTTCATCGCCGACAGCTGGCCGCCGGGAGCCGCCTTGCCGAGGGAGCCTCCTCCGCCGAACGACCGGTTCACGCCGCCCGACAGGCCGGCGCCGCCCGACAGGGACGAGCCGCCGCCCATGCTCGAGCTGAGGGAGCCGAACTTCTTGCCGAACGCGCTGCCGCCCCGGCCGCTGCCGCCGTCGGCCTTGGCCGACGCGAGCATCGCGTTGGGATCGACGGCGTTGGCCGCGTTCTGCTCCGTCGCGGCCTTCTTCGCGGCCTCCTCGTCGGCGATGCGCTGAGCCTCCGCCGCGGCGGCCGCGTCGGCCTCCCGCTTGGCGCGCTCTTCCGGCGTCAGGCCGTCCATGCTCCCGGACAGATAGCCGAGGGAGTTCGGGATGGTGTTGGCGGTCGACGGGAGATTGGAGGTGTCGCCCTCGAGCTTGACGGCTTCGCGCGACATCGAGAACGCCTTCTTCTTGACGTCCTGGCCGCCGGTGTTGCCCAGCATGCGGCCGAGGCCGGCCGCGCCGAGCCCGCCGACGGCGACGAGGAAGATGAGCAGCCCCTTCGACAGGGTCATTCCCGCCAGGCCCGCCGCCGCGCCCGCGCCGCCCGCGCCGGATCCGCCGGCCGCGCCGCTCCACGCTCCGCGCGCCCCGCCGCCGCGGAGGAAGGAGAAACCGCCGCCCTTGCGCTTGCGGTCGTTGCCGACGCGCGCGACCTTGAAGGTGGGGACGTCGGAGACCGCGGAATCCTTTTTCGTGTCCATACTCAGCTCCATCCGAAAGGGGGCCTGGAACGGCCCCGGAAATCTGCAATTCTGCGCCTGAGGCAGTGTAGCCCTGCCCTAAATTTTTGTCAAGGAAATGCCCCCCCGTTACTGTATTTTTACTTTGGGCCGGGAAGCGACGTTTTAATGGGCGGGATAGACAGGAAACGCTGTATATCGCTCATTTTACATTCCCCGAACGCACAGCCGCTGCGGGATGGGATCATGAGCGCAGAGAACAGACCGTGCTGATATGATCGGCCACGGCCTGGGAAACGAATGCGTACGCGGTGACTCCACGTGGCGTGCCATGATCGACCATAGCCACTTTGAATACTCCGTCTGATCGCCATATCACGCACACATCGTGCAGTTTCGAGGAGTCGCGGGTCTGCATACGCTCGAAATATTCTTCGGCTAAGACCGGGTTCTTTTCGGCGTACGCGGCAAGTTCGGCGCGCGAAATCGTCAGATATTGCAGTGTGAGCGAGGCATGCACGGCTTCGGGAAATCGTTGTTGAGCCGCAAGGTGCCATTCTCCTTTGAGGAGAAGCTCAGCCTGCCTATCTTTGCCGAAGGGCTCGCCTTTCATCGTCCTGGCGGAATTTTCGAAACGGATTCCGTAACCAATTCAAGCTTATTGAAGTCCGCTCTCTGAAGCACTATCTCCTCCTCAACGCCGCCGATCGCCTTCCTCACGACTACGATGATATCTTCCTTGGCTCGGAACAATGCCCCTTGCTCCGCGTTGTTCACGGCGGGACCGGGGATTTCCCCGAGTCCACGCCGTTGAAGGGCCGAGGCGGCGTTGATCGGAAGGCAACTGCCTCGGCAATAACTGGCTCCAACGGGTCCTGACAGTCCACGCGAAGCGGGGGTCGCCTCGGAATGCCACACACGATTGAGGATCTCCCCCTTCTTAATGACGACTCGCCGGATGATTTCCGCCGCTTCCTCGCCCGCGACCTTCGCCTCGAATGTCGTCCCTTGGGCCGCCTCGATCGGCCGCGGATTGATCGAACCGGTTTCAGCTCGGGCCAACCGCATCGCCTGCTGTCCGGGACCAGCCATGAATCGTGCCGCGAGCGGCGTCGCGGCGCCGATCACCATGGCGCCGCCCAAATACAGCCCCGCTCCCGCGAGCCCGGCCAGGATCGAACCCGCCACGAAGCGCTGGAGCTCTCCGGGCTGCGGGCGTTCGTCTTCGTTAAAGCCGTCCTCGGACTCGACCGTCTTGCGGCTCTTGTTCACCGCATATGCCGCAGAGCCCAATCCCACGGCGGGCAACAGCGGCCACAGCGGGATCCCGCCGCCTCCCGGAGGCGTTTCTTCCTTCCGGGAGCCAGCGCCCTCGACGCGGACCAAGTCGCCGACGGCCCCTGAACCGCGTCGCGCGCGTGCATAATCGCTCGCCGCGCCTCGATATATATTCTGAGCGTACTCCGCGGTCGGGTCCGTCCTCATGAGCTCCCGAGCCAGATCGAGGGCCGAGGACATGTCGCCGCCAGCGCGCGCGTCGAGGATCTTCGCGACCAACGCTTGTGCCTCCGGAGAACCCGCCACGGCGGGCGACCCAGTTCGAACGGCGGCGACATCGGGCGTCTTCCCGTCCGCGATCCCGGACACGCTCGCGCGCGTGACCCCGTCTCCCGACCTGATGCGACCCTCGCTCGAATGCTTCAGGGCGAGAGCTTCCTTGTTCGCGGGATCACGAGCCAGGACGGCGTTCGCTTCGGCCAAGGCGGCGGGATAATCTTTCTGATCGTATCGCGCCTGGCTCAACGCCGTGCGCACGGTTAAGTCGTCCGGATCCCGTTCGAGCGCCGGCGCCAGGGCGGCCTCGGCCTGCTTCGCATCGCCTAGACGGGTCAATATCCGAGAATGGAGGATGGCGTTCTCCCTCGTCGGCTCGACTCGGGACATCGTCGTTTCGAGGTCCTGGCGGAACTTGGTCAGGAAGTCCTGGTAGCCCGCGGCATCGACGCGTCCCTGCACCTTATCTTCCTGAGCACGAGCTAGGAATCGGTCGAGACGAACGAGTTCCGGCGCGGCGCTTCCCGCGCCCTGTGCGCGCCCGAACGCCGAGAGCAGGAGCGATACGACGAGGCTGAGAGGGACGCGCACGCGTCAGAAGTGTAACCCCGTCTTCAACGTATGTCAACGCCTCGTTACTCCAAGTTCACGGGGTTTTGAACTCGGTCCTGGACCGAGTTGATACCGGCGCTTAAACGGCATGGCGCCTTGCGGCGCCAGGGTTTTCGCTTCGCGAAAACCTGAGGGTGAAGCGGTAGAATAGGCGGCCGAGAACC
>JACPOW010000046.1 GCA_016191335.1 Elusimicrobiota bacterium
CGACCCCGCCCTTGCGTTTCCCTCGGGTCCCTGCGACCGGGTTCCCAGAGGACTTCCACCTCTTCAGTCGTGCGTCATGCTGGGCGTACAAAGAAAAGGCCCCCGGTCTTTCGACCGGAGGCCTTTCTATCTGCGTCTTTGATCTTGCACGAGGGGGGACTCGAACCCCCAAACCCTTTCGGGCGTACGCACCTCAAGCGTATGTGTCTGCCAGTTCCACCACCCGTGCGTGGGTTTGCGTCTACTTCTTGACCGGATTGGCCGGAGCGGCCGGCTTGGACGTCTTCGCCGGTTCCGGGAGAGGCATCGGCGTCGCCTCGGCGGCCGGCGCCGGAGCTTCCGCGGCGAGCGGGGCGGGCGCCGGAAGCGCCTTCGAGGTCACGCTGGACATCCCCGTCCGGTCCGAGAGAAGCGTCAGGAAAAGCGAGGTGAAGGCGAAGGTCGCGGCCAGGCCGGCGGTGAGCTTCTTCATGAAGCTGGAGCCGCTGGGCGTGTTGATCAGCGAGTCCCCCCCGCCTCCGAACATCGACAGGCCGGCGCCGCGCCCCGTCTGCAGGAGCACGAACAGGATCATGCCGATGCAGGCGATGATGTGGATCGACATCAAGATGGTGTACATGAGGTTCGATTATACCTATTTTTACGACGCGAGCGCGACCAGGCCCGGGAGCGCCTTGCCCTCGAGCAGCTCGAGCGAGGCGCCGCCGCCGGTGGAGCAGTGGGTCATCTTCCCGGCCAGGCCGGTCTTCGCCAGGACGGACAGGCTGTCCCCGCCGCCGACGATGGTGATGGTGCCCTTGGCCGTCGCTTCCGACATCGCCTTGGCGACGGCGTTGCTGCCGGTGGCGAAGGCGGGCATCTCGAAGATGCCCATCGGGCCGTTCCAGAAGATCGTCTGGGCCTTGGCGATGTGCTCGGTGAAGAACTCGACCGTGTGCGGGCCGATGTCCACGCCGATCATGTCGGGAGGGATGGCCATCGCCTGCGTCGCGGAGGCCGGAGCGTCGGGCTTGATCTCGCGGACGACGAGGTGGTCGGCCGGCAGGAGGATCTCGACCTTCTTGTTGTAGGCCTTCTCGATGATCGCCTTGGCGGCGTCGATCTGGTCCTTCTCGAGCAGGGACTTGCCGATGTTGATGCCCTGCGCGGCGAGGAAGGTATAGGCCATGGCGCCGCCGATGAGGAGCGCGTCCACGCGCTCCAGGAGCTTGTCGAGGACGGCGAGCTTGTCGGAGACCTTGGCGCCGCCGATGATGGCGAGGAACGGACGCTGCGGGTTGCCGATGACGCGGTCGAGGAACTCGAGCTCGCGCTGGACGAGGTAGCCGATCGCGCCGGGAAGATGGGCGGTGACGCCGGCCGTCGACGCGTGCGCGCGGTGCAGGGCGCCGAAGGCGTCCTGGATGAAGAGTTCGCCGTTCTTGGCCAGCGCCTTCGCGAAGGCGGGGTCGTTGGCTTCCTCCTCCGCGTGGAAGCGGAGGTTCTCCAGCAGGAGCACGTCGCCGGGCTTCATCGCGGCCACGGCTTTCTCGGCGGCGGGTCCGACGCAGTCCTCGGCGAAGCCGACGGGCTTCTTAAGGAGCTTGCCGAGCTCGGCGGCGACCGGCTTCAGCGAGTATTTCGGCTCGACCTTCCCCTTCGGGCGGCCGAGATGCGCGATCAGAACGACCTTCGCGCCTTCGGCGATCAGGTGTTCGAGCGTTTTCAACGTCTCGCGGATGCGGGCGTTGTCCTCGATCTTGGAGCCCTTCATCGGGACATTGTAGTCCACGCGGACCAGCACGCGCTTGCCCTTGACGGTCATGTCCTGAAGGCGCTTGAGCTTGAGAGCCGGCTTATCGGTCATTACAGAGGTTCTCCGGATGAGGGCGTTTCTAGTAGATGTTCTTGCCCATCGCGGACGCGATGAGCTCGCTGGCGAGGACGGCCGTCGCGTTCTGCGTGTCCTCGAGCGGGTTGACCTCGACGAGGTCGAGGCCGATCATGCGCTCGGAGTCGGCGCACAGCTCCATGAGGAGGTGGGACTCGCGATAGGTGAGGCCGCCGCGCTTGACCGTGCCGGTGCCGGGCGCGTTCCCCGGGTCCACGGCGTCGATGTCGAAGCTCAGATGGAATCCGGCGGTGCCGTCGCTGGCCATGTCGATGGCCTGCTCGGTCACCACGCCCATCCCGTAGCGGTCGATCTCCTGCATGGAGAAGACCCGGATGCCGGACTTGTGAATGTTGACGGCCTCCGCGCGGTCCACGTCGCGGATGCCGACGAGCACGACGTTGCGCGGGTCGATCTTCGGGGAGAAGCCGCCCATGCGCGCGAAGTCCTTGTGGCCCATGCCGAGGAGGTGCGCCAGCGGCATGCCGTGGACGTTCCTGGTCGGAGAGGAGTCCGGCGTGTTGATGTCCGCGTGCGCGTCCACCCAGATCAGGCCGACCTTGCGCCCCTTGTCGCGGTAAGCGCGTGAGACGCCGGAGACGGAGCCGACGGCCAGCGAATGATCGCCGCCCAACGGGATGGGAACGGAGCCGTTGGCGACGGCCTCATAGGTCTGTTTATCGAGGCTCTGGCAGACCTTGAGGATGGCCGCCCCGTGCTTGAGCTTGCCCTTCGCGGCCGGGCCGATCTTCGGCACGGACAGGTCCCCGGCGACGGTGACCTCGAGGCCCAAGGCCTCGAGGCCCTCGACGAGCCAGGGGAACGCCGATGACCGTCGCGTGCCGCTTCTTGCCGCTCACGTCTTTACGCCGCGACGGCCGACTTCTTGGCGATGTAGGCGACGAGGTCGACGACGCGGTTGGAGTATCCCCACTCGTTGTCGTACCAGCCGAACACCTTCACCAGGTTGCCGTCGATGACGTCGGTCAGCGTGGCGTCGAACACCGAGGAGTGAGCGTTGCCCATCACGTCGCGGGACACGATCTGGTCCTCGTTGTACTGCATGAAGCCCTTGAGCTTGCCGGAGGCGGCGGCCTTCTTGAAGGCCTCGTTGACGGCCTCCTTCGTGGCGGGCTTGTTGAGGATCACCGTCAGGTCGACGATGGAGACGTCCTGCACGGGCACGCGGATGGCGCAGCCGTTCAGCTTGCCCTTGAGTTGCGGGAGCACGAGGCCGATCGCCTTGGCCGCGCCCGTCGAGGACGGGATCATGGACACGGCGGCCGCGCGGGCGCGGCGCATGTCGGAGTGCCGCTGGTCGAGCAGGTTCTGGTCGTTGGTGTACGCGTGGACCGTGGTCATCAGGCCGGACTTGATGCCGAAGGCCTCGTCGAGGACCTTGCCGAGCGGGGCGAGCGCGTTCGTGGTGCAGGAGGCGTTGGAGATGATCGTGTGCTTCGCCGGGTCGTAGAGCTCGTCGTTGATGCCCATGCAGATGGTGATGTCCTCGCCCTTCGCGGGGGCGGAGATCACGACCTTCTTCGCGCCGCCGGCGAGGTGGCCCTTGGCCTTCTCGGCGTCGGTGAACAGGCCGGTGGACTCGATGACGATCTCGGCGCCGACCGAGGCCCACGGCAGCTTGGCGGGGTCCTTCTCGGCGAACACCTTGATCAGGCGGCCGTCGATCTTCAGGTCGTTGCCGACGGCTTCCACGGTCCCGGGGTACGGCCCGAACGTCGAGTCGTACTTGAACAGGTTCGCGTTCATCTTCGCGTCCGTCAGGTCGTTGATCGCGACGACCTGGATGTCGGGATTCTTGAGAGAGGCGCGCATGACGAGGCGCCCGATGCGTCCGAAACCGTTGATGCCGACTTTGATGGCCATAACTCCTCCGTTCCGGCCTTACGGCCGGGAATGGAGGCATCCTAGCGTTTTTGGAGTCAGTTGTGAAGCGCCTTGGATGAGATCGCGGCCTGCGCCGCCGCCAGGCGGGCGACCGGGACCCGGTAGGGCGAGCAGGAGACGTAGCCCAGGCCGGCGTCGTGGAAGAACCGGATCGAGGCCGGGTCCCCCCCGTGCTCGCCGCAGATGCCGATCTTGAGCGTCGGGCGGGATTTGCGTCCCTGCTCGACGGCCATGGAGACCAGCCGCCCGACGCCGGAGCGGTCCAGGGAGCGGAAGGGGTCGGAGTCGAGGATCTTCATCTCCAGGTACCGGCCGATGTAGCGCCCGTAGTCGTCGCGCGAGTAGCCCAGCGTCATCTGGGTGAGGTCGTTCGTGCCGAAGGAGAAGAACTCGGCCTCCTCGGCGATCTCGCCGGCGGTGAGCGCGGCGCGGGGCACCTCGATCATCGTTCCCACCTGGTACCGGATGCAGCTGCCGTGCTCCGCGAACACGGCCTCGGCGATCGCCGCGACGCGCTTCTTCTGGTGACGGAGCTCGGTCACGTGGCCGACGAGCGGGATCATGATCTCCGGAGAGGCGGCCACGCCCTCGCGGCCCAGCTCGCAGGCGGCGGAGAGGATGGCGCGAGCCTGCATGTCGGTGATCTCGGGGTAGGTGATGCCCAGGCGGCAGCCCCGGTGGCCGAGCATCGGGTTGGCCTCCTTGAGCTCGAGCGTCTTCGCCCACAGCTTGGCCGCGTCGAAGCCGTGCAGGGTCGCTACGCGACCCGCCGCCTCGAGGGTTTGCGGAAGGAACTCGTGCAGGGGCGGGTCGATGGTGCGGACCGTGACGGGCCGGCCGCGCATCGTCTTGAAGATCGCCTTGAAGTCGGCCTTCTGCAGCGGGTACAGGGCCTTGACCGCCTCGTAGCGTTCCTCCTCGGAGTCGGCCAGGATCATCGCCAGGACCTTCGGGATGCGGTCCTCGCCGAAGAACATGTGCTCGGTGCGGCACAGGCCGATGCCGGCCGCGCCTAGCGCGGTCGCGGTCTTGGCGTCCTCCGGGGTGTCGGCGTTGGCGCGCACCTCGAGGACGCGCGCCGCGTCGGCCCAGGCCATGAAGGTCTTATACCGGCGGTAGAGCTCGGACTTCGCGGCGGGGCGCTTGCCCAGGAGCACCTCGAGTATTTCCGACGGCTGGGTCTCGACGCGCCCTTCCAGGACCCGGCCCTTGAAGCCGTCGAGGGAGATCCAGTCCCCCTCCTTGAGCCCCAAAGTCTCGAGCTCGCCGCAGCCGACGACGCAGACCTTGCCCATGCCGCGGCCGACGACGGCCGCGTGGCTGGTCATGCCGCCGGTGGCGGTCAGGATGCCCTCGGCCGCGGCCATGCCGTGGATGTCGTCCGGATTCGTCTCGGGCCGGACCAGGATCACGGGGCCCTTCTTCGCTTCCTCGACGGCCCGGTCGGCGGAGAAATAGACGCGGCCGGTGGCGGCGCCGGGGCCGGCGGGGAGGCCCTTGGCCAGGACCTTCGCCTTGGCGGAGGCGCCGTCCTCGAACACCGGGCGCAGCAGCTCGTCGAGCTGCTCCGGGGTCAGGCGCATGACGGCCTGGTCGGGCGTGATGAGGCCCTCGTCCACCATGTCCACGGCGATGCGCAGCGCCGCCATGGCCGACCGCTTGCCCGTGCGGGTCTGCAGCATGAACAGGCGGCCCTTCTCGATGGTGAACTCCATGTCCTGCACGTCGCCGTAGTGCTTCTCGAGCTTGCCGGAGATCTCGAGCAGGCGCTTGTAGGTGGCGGGCATCTCCTTCGACAGCTCGCCGAGCGGGCGCGGGGTGCGGGTGCCGGCCACGACGTCTTCCCCCTGAGCGTTCACGAGGAATTCGCCGTAGAAGGCGCGCTCGCCGGTGCCGGGGTCGCGCGTGAAGCCGACGCCGGTGGCGCAGTCGGAGCCCATGTTGCCGAACACCATCGCCTGCACCGTGCAGGCGGTGCCCAGGTCGTCGGGGATGCGGTTGAGCTTGCGGTAGGCGAAGGCGCGCGGGTTGTTCCACGACTCGAACACGGCGGTGACGGCGAGGCGCAGCTGGTCGCCGGGCTCCTGGGGGAACGGGAAGCCCGAGTGTTCCTTATAGATGTCCTTGAACAGGCCCACCAGCCTCTGCAGGGCCTGGGTGGAGAGCTCCGCGTCGCTCTGCGCGTCGGCGGCGGCCTTGACCTGGCGCAGCGCCGACTCGAAGGCCTCCTTGTCGATGCCCTTGACCACGTTGCCGAACATCGCGATGAACCGGCGGTAGCAGTCCCAGGCGAAGCGCGGGTTTCCGGTCTGCGCCTCGAGGCCGAGCACCGTCCGGTCGTTGAGGCCGAGGTTGAGGATGGTGTCCATCATGCCGGGCATCGAGAACTTCGAGCCCGAGCGCACGGAGACGAGCAGCGGGTTCTCGACCGCGCCGAAGCGGCGGCCGGTGGCCTTCTCGAGCTTCCTGACCGCGGCGAGGAACTCCACGACGACCGCGCGGCCGATCGACTTCGCGGAGCGGTCGGGATGGCGCATCGCGTGGCGCGTGAGGCCCTTCTCGGCCTTGCGCGCGTAGTACGCGCGGCACACGTCGGTGGTCACCGTGAAGCCCGGGGGCACCGGCAGGCCGATGCGGGACATCTCGAAGAGGCCCGCGCCCTTGCCGCCCAACAACGCGCGCGACGCGTCGCGGTCCAGCCGCGACACCGCGCGGACATCCGAAGACTCCCCGAAGCTGTAGACGGTTTTGGCCATACCGGTAGATACCAAAGTCCACGCGCGCCTCAACAGCGCCGCGGGACGCGCCCGCCGCGTCAATTTTCTCAGCCCGCTCCAGCGGCGCGGGGCGGGCCCTCCGACGGGGCGGGCGCGGAATACGCGCCCGGCGATGTCTGGATTCATAGACATAGGCTCCGTGCCCGGCGCGCGCTCACGCATGGAGAGGAGGGATCTCCACGAGCTCGAACCAGAATTTATTGAGGCGATCCATGATCTCGACGAAGCCCTCGAAGCTCGCGGGCTTGCGGATGAAGCAGTTGACGCCGAGGTCGTAGCTGCGCACGATGTCCTCGTCGCTCTGGCTCGTCGTCAGCACGACCACCGGGACCCGGCGCAGGACCGGATGGGCGCGCATGTCCTTGAGCGCCTCGCGCCCGTCCTTCTTGGGCATGTTCAGGTCGAGGAGGACGATGACCGAGCGGGGCGTCCCCGGCGCCTCGATCCGCGCGAGGAGGAGGGACAGGAGCTCCTCGCCGTCCTTGGCGCGCGTCAGCGCGTTGCTGCAATGAGCCTCCTTGAAGGAGTTCTCGATGAAGTAATAATCGTCGTCGTCGTCCTCCGCCACGACGATGTCGACCGGCAGCGCGGTCCGCTTGGTCATGGGGCGCTCCGGGGGAGCGGGAGCACGACCCGGAAGCTGGCCCCCTTGCCGGGGGCACTGCGGGCGGTGATCGAGCCGCCATGGCGCTGGACCACGCCCTGGCAGATCGCGAGGCCGATCCCGCTGCCCGGGTAGGCGTTCTTGTCGCAGACGCGCTGGAAGGGGCGGAAGATGCGGTCCAGGTATTTCTCGTCGAAGCCGATGCCCTCGTCCTTCACCTCCACGCGGGCCTGCCCGCCGGAGAGGGTCTCCGCCGTGACGGTCACCGCGGGGGGCCGCCCGGGCTCGGTGAACTTGATGGCGTTCGCCACGAGGTTGCGGAACAGCTGGCGCATCTGGAGCTCGTCGGCGTCCACGACCGGCAGCGGCCCCACCGCGACCTTGCCCGCGGAGGCCGCGAGCGGCTCGGACAGCTCGTCGAGGACCTCCTTGAGCACCACGTTCAGGTCGACGGGCGCGCTCGGCCGCCGCACCGCGTTCACGCGCGCGTACTCGAGCAGGTCGTCGATGAGCTCCTTCATGCGCCGGGCGGCGCTCCGGCTCTTCTCGAGCGCGGTCCTGCCGTCGGGCGGCAGGCCGTCGCTCATCTTGCCGAGGATCTCGCCGTAGGTGAGGATCTTGCGCACGGGCTCCTGCAGGTCGTGGGCGGCGATGGAGGCGTACAGCTCGAGCTCGGCGTTGGAGCGCAGCAGGTCCGCCTCCGCCTTCTTGCGGAGGCTGATGTCGCGCAGGACCGCGACGAGGCGGCGGCCTTCGCCGCTCTCGTCGCGGATCAGGGCCGCGGAGAGGGCGCCCCAGAACACCGAGCCGTCCCGCCTCTGGAACCGGCTCTCGACGGCGGCGCCGCCGTCCTCGCTCCGGCTCAGGCGGCCCATCAGCGCTTCGGCGTCCTTGCCCTCGCCGGCCGGCAGCAGGTCGGCGAGGACGCGCTCCGCGATCTGCGCCTGCGAATAGCCGAGCGTGGCGACGAACGCGGCGTTCGCCTTCACGATCCTCCGGTCGAGCCCCAGCACGGCCAGCCCGACGGGGCACTGCTCGAACAGGGCGCGGCAGTCGTCGTCGGTGAGAGCGGGGCTGGCCGTCGTCTGTTGCGTTCCCAAGATCAGGGCCGGAACAGCAGCTCGCGCAGGTACGGAGAGCTCTTGCCCGCGCCGGCGAGCCTCAGCGTCTGCACGTAGTACGCGCGCGCCCCCTCGGGGGTGCGCGTCTCCTTGACGACCTCGTCGGCGAGGTTCAGCGCCAGGAAGTTCGTCTCCTCGGACTCGCTCGTGGCCGTCAGCTCGCCGGCGGCCTCGTCGACCTCGAGCGCGAGGTCGAGCCGCGTCAGGTCGGCGCGGCGGTCCTTCGGCACGACATAGCCGATCGTCTGAGCGATGACGTCGCTCCCCGCCTCCGGCAGCCGGTGGACCGTGGTCCGCTTCCAGCCGCCGTTGCCCTCCCAGGTCAGCTTGTCGTCGCCGACCGACACGGGCGCCCCGTATTTCTCGATCATCGCCTCGGCGACCATCCGGGAGCCCTCGGGCCAACCCGCGACCGCGCTCCGGGCGGACTCGGCGCTCGTGCGGCTCGACGATTCCGCCCGGGCCTCGCCCTGGGCCTCGAAGGTCGTCTCGTTCCTGCGGATGACGAGGATCCCCGCGAGGCTCATCGGACGCCGCGGAGCGGCCTCGTCCTCCTGGACGGGGATGATCAGCGCCTCGCCCGGAGGCATCGCGCGCTCGCCTCCGCCCGCCGCGACGAGGACGTCCCCCATCTCGGACCGCACGGTCGCCTCGCCGGGGCCGGCGGAGGTGATCGAGAGGCCGGCCCCTCGCCGCAGGCGGAACCTCTCCCCGCCGACGACGATCGCCAGCGTCTTCGGCTCGGTCTCGATCGCGGCGATGACCTGGACGGCCGGCCTCCCTCCCTCGGGACGCCGCGCGGTGAAATGGAAGACGTCGCCCTTGCCCGCGGTCACGGTCGCGTCGAGGTCCGACTGGAACTCGGCCGTGCCCGAGAGGATCCGGACGATCGAGCCGGAGCGGACGAACGGCAGGCGCTGCCCGGCGACGCTCTCCCTGCGGTTGGGGGTCTCGACCTCGAACCGGCCGGACAGCCGGCTCACCTGCAGGCGCGGCTCCCGTTCGGCCGCCGCCGCCCGCGCGCCGCCCAACGCCGCGGCCAACGCCAACCCGCTCAAGATGACCTTGTTCATTCCCCCCTCCGTGACCCGACGAGGGCCACTGTACAACGCCCGCGGGCCCGCCGCCCATGGCGGCGCGGTGAAGCTATCGTGACGCTAGAGCGTGCGCTCGACGCGGCGCAGGAACGCGACGAGCAAAGCGAGCGCGACCGCGATCACGGCCGCGGCCGCGAGCGGAACGACGAGGCCGCGCCTCGCCGGTGCCGGCGCCGGCTCCGGGGACTCGACGGGGTTCGCGGCCGCCGGACGCAGCGGGCGCGCCGGAGGCATCGCGGCGCGACCCGGCGCCGCCGCGGGGGCCGCCTCGG
>JACPOW010000055.1 GCA_016191335.1 Elusimicrobiota bacterium
GTCGTCCAGGGCATGGACACCGCCGGCAAGGACGGCGTGATCAAGCACGGCATGACCGGCCTCAACCCCGCCTTCGTGCGCGTCGCCGCCTTCAAGAAGCCCACTCCCGAGGAGGCCGCCCAGGACTTCCTCGAGCGCATCAAGAAAGAGGTGCCCAAGCCCGGCGTCATCGGCGTGTTCAACCGCTCCCATTACGAGGACATCATCGTGCCCGCGGTGTGGGGCACCCACGACGCGAAGACCGTCGAGGAGCGCTACGCCCGCATCAACGCCTTCGAGCTCGAGCTGGCCAAGCAGGGCGTCAAGGTCGTGAAGATATTCCTCCACGTGTCGAAGGACGTTCAGCGCGAGCGCCTGCAGAAGCGGATCGACCGGCCGGAGAAGAACTGGAAGTTCTCGGCGTCGGACCTGGAGACGCGCAAGCGCTGGGATGATCTACAGAAGGCGTTCGGGGCCATCCTGGCCCGCACGAGCACCTGGTACGCGCCCTGGAACGTGATCCCGGCCGACGACAAGCCCCGCCGCGACCTCGCGTTCACCCGGATCCTGCGCAAGACGCTCCAGCGCATGGGGCTTTCCTACCCCGAATCGCCCGACCTGAAGGGCGTCAAGATCCCGAAGTAGGGCTCAGAACACCGACGCGGGCCCTTCCTTGTCGCCGGGCTTCTTCGCGGCGGGGGCTTGGGCGTTCCGGTCGACGAGCATGGAGATCTCCACCTCGAGCGAGGCTCCCATCGCGGCCATCCAGCGCAGGTCGTCCTTCTGGAAGCTGACGGGGGGGATGATCTTGCTGATGATCGAGCAGACGATCTCGACCTTGGCCTGCGTCGAGATCTCCCCGATCTTCTGCGCGACCGGCGCGATGCGCTTGAGCATCGAGCGGAAGTGGTCCTCGAGCCGGGTCGTCATCATCGCCGTCGAGTCGAGCTGGTAGCCGTGGTCCTTCAGGATGGCGCCGAAGGTGCCGGTGCGGTCCCCGATCTTCCAGGACTCGTCGGGCTTGATGCCGAGCTTGGCCTCGATCTCGGCGGCCGTGAGCGTGGCGCTCGTGATCCGGAGGCGGACGACGGTGGTCTCTCTCTGCATGCCGCGATTGTAGCCCGCGTCCCGCCACCCGTCAAGTGGGCGCCTAGTGCTTGAAGTGGCGGACGCCGGTGGAGACGAGGGCGACGCCGCGGGAGTCGGCGGCCTCGGCGGCGTCGCGGTCCTCGGCGGCGCCGCCGGGGTGGATGACGGCGGTCGCGCCGCCGTCGGCGGCGGCCAGCACGTGCTCGGCGGTCAGCGCGCCGTCGGAGGCCAGCACGAGGGGTTCGCCGGCGGCGAGGATGGGGTGGCGCTCCTGGGACTTCACGCTGGCCAGGCGCACCGCGTCGAGGCGCGAGGTCTGGCCGGAGCCGACGCCGATGACGGCGGTGCCGCGCGCGATCACCGCGGCGTGCGTGCGCGCGTGCATCGCGGTGTGCCAGGCGACGACCAGGCCGCGCATCTCGCGGTCGGTGGGCTGGCGGCGGGACATGG
The DNA here is from genome assembly GCA_016191335.1 of Elusimicrobiota bacterium. Lineage (GTDB taxonomy): Bacteria > Elusimicrobiota > Elusimicrobia > UBA1565 > UBA9628 > GWA2-66-18. The sequence continues at coordinate 1,519 of JACPOW010000055.1, forward strand.
TCTTGAGGTCGCCGACGAACGGGCGCTGGTCGCGCTCCTGGACGAGCATGCCGCCCGCGACCGCGCGCAGGTCGAGCTCGTGCGCGGAGATCAGCTTCGAGGGCAAGGTGACGAGGCGGATGTCCTTCTTGGTCTTGAGGAGCTGGAGCGCTTTCGGCGAGAATTCCGGCGCGGCGATGCAGGAGACGTACTCCTCGGCGAAGAACCCGGCGGCGGCGGCGTCCACCTCGACGTTGACGGCGGCGGTGCCGCGGAAGCAGCCGCGCGGGTCGCCGGCGTAGGCGCGGCGCGCGGCCTTGGCCAGGTCCTCGCCGCAGGCGAAGCCGGCGGGCACGCCGTGCTTGACGATGGCGCAGGCGGGCTCATGGAAGGCGTTGACGAGCTCCCAGGCCGTTTCGAGGTCCAGGTAATGGCCGTAGACGAGGGGGCGGCCGAGGTGGAGCTTGGCGGCGTTGAGGCCCCAGGGGCGCGCGCCGGACAAGGTATAGAACGCGCCCGCCTGGTGGGGGTTCTCGCCGTAGCGCAGGTCGGCGGACTTCTTGAGGGCGATGACGACCTCGTCGGGGAACTCCTCCCACTGGCCGCCGAGGTACTGCGCCACCGTCGAGTCGTAATAGGCGCAGTAATGGAACGCCTTGGCGGCCAAGGTCTGGCGGCGGTCGGGCAGCATGCGGTCGTAGCTCTTGAGGGTGTCCACGGCCTGCTGGTAGTCGTCCGGGTCGCACAGGGGGATGACGAGCTTGAAATTGCGGGCGGCCGCGCGCAGCAAGGCGGGGCCGACGGGGTCCACGTAGGCGAGGACCTCGTCCTGGGTCAAGGCCGGGTCGGCCGTCGCCTGGGAGAGGGGGTAGAGGTTCACCGCGACCAGGTCCACGCGCGGCTTCTCGTCGGTGATGGCCGCGATCAGCTTCGGGTGCAGGAGGCCCAGCGCGTCGGCGGGCAGGCGCTCTCCCACGAAGTCGGAGACGGTCTTGTGAGCGGCTCCCGCCTGGCGCAGGGCGGTGGAGGTCGGCCCCGTGGCGACGAGCTCGAAGCCGAGGCCGAGCAAAGCGTGGGCGAGCTCGACGACGCCGGTGCGGTCGGCGACGTGCAGCAACGCCGTTCGGGGCCTGTCGCGTTCCTTCCTGGCGCTCACGGCAGCATCCTCTGGAACTCCTCTTCCGTCATCGTCTTCACGCCGAGCTCGTTGGCCTTCTTGAGCTTGGAGCCGGCGTCCTCGCCGTACACGACATAGGTGGTCTTCGCCGAGACCGAGCCGCTGGCCTTGCCGCCGAGCGCCTTGACCTTCTCCTCCGCCTCGTCGCGCGTGAACTTCGTCAGCGCGCCGGTGAACACGAAGGTCATCCCGGCGAACGGGGCGCCCGCGGCGATCACTCGCTCGGGCTTGGCCATCGTCAGCCCGGCCTTCCTCAGGCGGGCGACCAGGTCCTTGCCGGCCTTCGACGCGAAGAAGGCGTGGAGGGACGACGCGACGACGGGGCCGACGTCGGGGACGGCCTGGAAGTCCTCCGTCGTGGCCTTCAGCAGGGCGTCGAGGTCCATGCGCTCGGCGACCGTCTCCGCGGTCTTCTCGCCCACGTGGCGCACGCCGAGGGCGAAGAGGACGCGGTCGAGCGTCTTGGCCTTGCTCGCCTCGATCTGGGCGAGGAGGTTGTCGGCCTTCTTGTCGGCGAACAGCTCGAGGCCCAGGAGCTGGTCCTTCGTCAGGCCGTAGATGTCCGCGACGTCCTTGACCAGGCCCTTGCCGGCGAGCTGGTCGACGGCGGAGTCTCCGAGGCCCACGATGTCCATGGCCGGGCGGGAGGCGAAGTGCTCCAAGGTGCGCCGCAGCTGCGCGGGGCAGGAGACGTTGTCGCAGCGGTAGGCGACGAGGCCCTCCTCCTTGACGACGGGGGAGCCGCAGTCGGGGCACTTCGACGGCGCGGCGATCGCGCGGCCGCCCTTCTTCCTCTCGACGACCTTGACCACCTTCGGGATGACCTCGCCGGCGCGCTCGATGAGGACGCGGTCGCCCAGGTGGAGGCCGAGGCGCTCGATCTCCTCGAAATTGTGGAGGGTCACGGAGGAGATGGTGACGCCCGCGCAGAAAACGGGCTCCACCTTGGCGACGGGGGTGATCGCCCCGGTGCGGCCGACGGGGAACTCGACGTCGCGCACGACGCTGGTCGCCTGCTGGGCGGGGTACTTGAACGCCACGGCCCATCGCGGGGACTTCGCCGTGAAGCCCAGGCGCTTCTGCTGGGCGAAGGAGTCCACCTTGACCACGAGGCCGTCGACGGCGTAAGGCAGCTTCGCGACGCCCTCGTCGCGGAAGGCGTTATAAGAAGAAACGACCTCGTCGATCGAGCCCGCCTTCGTGAAGGGCTCGACGCTGAAGCCCAGGCGCCGGCAGCCCTCGAGGAAGGCGGAGTGGCCGGGGAAGGCGTGGTCCGGCTTCCAGTCGCCGTAGGAATGGACGAAGAACTTCAGGTGGCGGCGCTTGGTCACCTGGGGGTCCTTCTGGCGCAGGGACCCGGAGGCGCAGTTGCGCGGGTTGACGAAGGGCTCGCGGCCGGCGCGCTGCTCCTCCTCGTTGATCGTCTTGAAGTCCTCGAAGAACAGGACGACCTCGCCGCGGATCTCGAGCGCCTCGGGGATCCCGGGGCCCTTCAGCTCCAGGGGCACGTTGCCGACGAACCGCGCGTTCTCGGTGACGTCCTCCCCGGTCTCGCCGTCGCCGCGCGTGGCGGCGCGCACGAACCGCCCCTTCTCGTAGGTCAAAGCGCAGGACAGGCCGTCGAGCTTCTGCTCGAGGATATACAGAGGCTGGTCGCCGGGCGGCAAGTTCTTGAGGACGCGGTCGCCCCAGGCCCGGATCTCCGCTTCGTTGTAGGTGTTGTCGAGCGACAGCATCGGCCGCGCGTGCTTGACCGGCGCGAACGACGAGGCGGGGGCGCCGGAGACCTTCTCCGTCGGCGAGTCCGGCGAGCGCAGCTCCGGATGGGCCTTCTCCAGCGCCTTCAGGCGCGCGACGAGCGCGTCGTACTCGGCGTCGGCGACCGTCGGGGCCTCGAGCTCGTAATAGCGGCGGTCGTGCTCGCGGATCTCGGCGCGCAGCGCCGAGGCCTCAGCCTTCGGGCTCTTTCTTGCGGACATTCTTCTTCTTGGGCTTCCCGTCGCGCAGCTTCTTGAGGGAGTCGAGTATGCCGTTGATGAAGCGGGTGGCCTCCTCGGTGGAGTACTTGCGCACGATCTCGATGGCCTCGTCGATGATCACGCCGACCGGCGTGTCGGGGCGGCTCTCGAGCTCGTAGGCGGCCAGGCGCAGGACGTTGCGGTCGACCGCGGCCATGCGGACCATGGACCAGTTCGCCGCCTGCTCCTGGATGGTCAGGTCGAGGGCCTCGACGCCCTCGAGGGCGCCGAGCGCGAGCTCGCGGGCGAAGGCGAGGGTCTCCTCGTCCGCGTCGTCGCCGTCGCGCCGGGTCACGATGGCGAAGGCCTCGAGCGCGGGCGTGTGGGCCACGTCGGCCACGTACAGGGCCTGGAGGGCGATCTCGCGGGCGAGGCGCCTACGACCCACGGAGCTCCTCCTTGAGCGCGATCATCTCGAGGGCGGCGAGCGCCGCCTCGTGGCCGCGGTCCATCTTCCCTTTCGTGCGCGCCATCGCCTGCTTCTCGTTGTTCGGCGTGATGACGCCGAGGATGACGGGCACGCGCGTGTCGAGCGAGATGCGGTGCAGGCTCTGCACGAGCGAGCGGGAGAGGTGGTCGTTCTGCGGCGTCTGGCCCTTGAGCACGCAGCCGAGGGCGACGACGGCCGAGTAGAGGTTGGTCTTGGCCAGCTCCTGCGCGGCCCAGGGGATCTCCCAGCCGCCGGGCACCTCGACGACCTTGAGCTGGGCGTCCGTCCAGCCCTCGGACTTGAACGTCTTCAGGCAGCTGGCGAGCAGCCGCGAGGTCACTTCCTCGTTGAACCGCGATTTGACGATGGCGACGCGCTTCATGTCAGCGGACCTCCTCGGGCACGGTCAACAGGTGGCCCATCTTCTCGCGCTTCGTGCGCAGATAATGGGCGTTGTGCTTGTTCGACGGCAGCTGCAGGTGGACGCGCTCGGTCACGGTCAGGCCGTAGCCCTCGATGCCGACGATCTTGCGCGGGTTATTGGTAAGAATTCGTATGGAGGTCAGTCCCTGATCTGCGAGAATTTGGGCGCCGATGCCGTACTCGCGCAGGTCGGGCTTGAGGCCGAGGGCGAGGTTGGCCTGCACGGTGTCGAGGCCCTTGTCCTGCAGGGCGTAGGCCTTGATCTTGTTGATGAGGCCGATGCCGCGGCCCTCCTGGTTGAGGTAGACCAGCACGCCTTTCTTGGCGTGGGCGATCTGCTTGAGCGCGGCGTCGAGCTGCAGGCCGCAGTCGCACTTGGCGGAGAACAGGGCGTCGCCGGTCACGCAGGAGGAGTGCACGCGCACGAGCACGCCCTTGGCGCCGCGCACCTCGCCCTTGACCATCGCGAGGTGGACCTTGCCCGTCAGGGCCTCCTCGTAGACGCGGATGACGAAGTCGCCGTACTTCGTGGGCAGCTTCGCGCTGGCGCGGCGCTCGACGAGGCGCTCCTTGCGGCGGCGGTGGTCGATGAGGTCGGCGATGGTGATGATGCGGAGCTTGTGCTTGCGGGCGAAGCGCATCAGCTGCTGGGTGCGGGACATGGAGCCGTCGGCGTTGAGGATTTCACAAATAACGCCCGCAGGCTTTAAACCGGCGAGGCGGGCGAGGTCGACGGCGGCCTCGGTGTGGCCGGCGCGGACGAGGACGCCTCCCTCCTTGGCCCGGAGCGGGAAGATGTGCCCGGGGCGGCCGAGGTCCTCGGGCTGGGTCTTCGCGTCGATGAGCGCCTTGATCGTGACCGCGCGGTCGCGCGCGGAGATGCCCGTGCTCGTGCCGCGCTTGGCGTCCACGGAGATGGTGAAGGCGGTGTCCTTGCCCGGCACGGAGGACAGCGAGGCCGAGGGGTCGATCATCGGCTGGAGCTTGAGGGAGTCGAGGCGCGCGGCGGGCAGGGGCACGCAAATCAGGCCGCGGGCGTGCACGGCCATGAAGTTGACGGCCGCGACGCCGCATTTCTCGGCGGCGATGACGATGTCGCCCTCGTTCTCGCGGTTGGGGTCGTCGACGACGACCACCATGCGCCCCTTGCGGATGTCCGAGATCGCGTCCTCGATGCGGTCGAAGCCCTTGGCCGTCTTCATCTCTTGCTCCTCAAAGCGGCGGCCGCCGCCATCGCGTCGCGGGCCAGCGGGTCGGCCTCCAGGTTCACCTTCTCGCGCGCCGCGCGGCGGCCGAGGTTGGTGTTCTGGAGGGTGTGAGGCACGAGCATGACCTCGAAGAAATCGCGCTCGACGGCGGTGACGGTCAGGCTGATCCCGTCGATGGCGATGGACCCCTTCACGGCCACGAGGCCGCGCAAAAGCGATGGAAGCTCGACGCGCAGGCGCCAGAAGCCCTCGCCCCAGGGCTCGAGCGAAAGGATCCCGGCCGAAGCGTCGACGTGTCCGGTCACAAAATGCCCGCCGAGCTCGTCGCCGTGTCTTAACGCCGGTTCTATGTTGACGGCTTGGCCCGTTCTGAGTGATCCCAGATTCGTTCGTGCCCAGGTATCGGGCCCTACATCGAAGCTGTGTTTGCCGTTGCTCGTCTTCACCACGGTGAGGCACGTGCCGTTGATGGCGATGGAGGCGCCGAGGCGGGGCTTCGGGAGCTTCGCGGCGACCTCGAGCGTCGTCGCCGTCCTCTTAGTGACGGTGCCGAGATGATTGATGATGCCGGTGAACATCAGAGGGTCCCCTCGATGAGCCAGTCGTCGCCGAGCCGGGACAGCTTCGGCGTCCCGAGCCGCGGCGCGGTGTTGGGGTCGTCGGACCCCGCCAGGAGCTTGGGCGCGAGGAACACGCGCGCCTCGTCCACGAGGCCCGCGCGCAGGAAAGCGGCGTGGACCGTCGGGCCGCCTTCGACGAGCACGGTGCCGACGCCGCGGGCCGCCAGGTCGTGGAGCACGAGGCCGAGGTCGACGTGGCCGCTCTTGTCGCGGTACGTCAGCGTGGGCGCGGAGACGTCGAACACCCTCGCGTTCCGGGGGAGCCGGCGGCGGCCGGCGAGCACGACCCGGAGCGGGTCGGGCCCGGCGCCGTGGGCGGTCAGGGCGGGATCGTCGGCGGCCACGGTGCCGGCGCCGACGAGGATCGCGTCGAGCTCGGCGCGCATCGCGTGGACGGCTTCGCGGGCCGGCACGCCGGTCACCCAGCGCGACTCGCCGTTGGCCGCGGCGGCCTTCCCGTCCAGGGACAGCGCGGCCTTCAGGATGACCCACGGGCGCCCGCGGCGCATGCGCGAGTAGAAGCCGCGGTTGAGGGCCTCGGCCTCGGCCTGGAACCCGGGGAGGAGGAGCGTCCGCGCTCCGGAGCGGCGCAGCACGGCGAGGCCGCGGCCGGCGACCTCGGGGTTCGGGTCGAGGGAGCCGCAGACGACGCGCGCGACGCCGGCGGCGGCCAGGGCCTCGGCGCAGGAGGGGGTCTTCTTGCCCGGGAAATGGGCGCAGGGCTCCATCGTGACGTAGGCGGTCGCCCCGGCGGCGCGCTTCCCGGCGCGCCGCAGCGCGTTCGGCTCGGCGTGCGCTTTGCCGAAGCCGAGGTGGGCGCCCTCGGCCACGACCCGGCCGCCCTTGACGAGGACGCAGCCGACGCGCGGGTTCGGGCTCGTCGCCCGGGGGTGGACGCGGCGCGCGAGCGCGAAGGCCTGGTCGAGGAACTTCCGGTCGAGCGCCGCGCTCACGCGGTCACCACCGACTTCGGGATGGACTTGTCGGCGTTCGCGGCGAAGAAGGAGGGGATGTCGTCGAGGCGGACGGCCCCGCTGATGATCAGCCCGGTCTTGACCTTGCCCTCGGACAGCAGGCGCACGGCCTCCTTGAAGTGCTTCGGTGTGTGGTGGAACACGCCGTGGAGCGTGATCTGCTTGTAGTGCAGGCGGTGCACGTCGAGAGGCACCGTCGCGCCGTGGGCGCAGCCGCCGAACAGGCAGACCTTGCCGCCGTCGCGCACCAAAGCGACGGCCTGGAGATAGGTGTCCGGCGTGCCGACGGCCTCGAAGACGTGGTCGGGGCCGCGCCCGTCCGCCCAGGCCAGGACCTTGCCCTCGACCGAGCCGTCGAGGACGCTGAAGGTCGCGTCGGCGCCGGCGGCCGCGGCGGCGGCCAGCGGCGGCTTCGAGCGCCCGACGACCCCGACGACCGCGCCGCGCGCGCGCAGCGCGTGGACGAGGAACAGGCACATGGGGCCCGCGCCGATGACGAGGGCCGTCTCGCCCTCGCGCACGCCGTGGACCTCGGCGGCGTGGATCGCGCAGGAGAAGGGCTCGGCCAAGGCGCCGATCTCGAAGGCGACCGACGGCTTGAGCGCGTGCAGGTTCTGGCTGACGATGTGCGCGGGCACGAGGTCGTACTCCGCGTAGGCGCCGTTGTGGAGCTTGAGGCTGCGGCAGAGATGGTTCTGGCCGTTGCGGCACCAGAAGCAGTCGTCCATCGGCGCGGAGTTGGCGACGACGACGCGGTCGCCCTCCTTGGCGGTCTTCACGCCCTTGCCGAGGGCCGCGACGGTCCCGGCCAGCTCGTGGCCGAAGCGGGAGGGGTAGTCGCCGAGCAGGACGCGATGGCCCTGCCGGTAGGCCTTGAAGTCGGTCCCGCAGGTCAGCGCGGCGCCGAGCTTGACCACGACCTCGCCGGGGCCGGGCGTCGGCATGGGGACGTCCTCGAGGCGGATGTCGCGGGGGCCGTGGTAGATGACGGCCTTCACTTGGGCACCAAAATGGACTTGAGGGTCTGCCGGGACTTCACGGCCTTGACGGCGTCGTTGAACTCCGAGAAGGGGAAGGACATGGGCCCCAGCAGCAGCGGATTGAAGCGGCCGCTCGCGATGAGGTCGAACGACTCCTTCAGGTCGACGAGGGACGGGGAATACGAGGACAGGACCGACAGCTCCCGGTGGTAGATCTGATTGAGGTCCAGCTTCATGAACGGATCGGGATGGAACGAGGCGAACACGTTCAGGATCCCGCCGTCGCGCAGCCAGGCGACGCAGCGCGCGACGAGGGCGGGCGTGCCCGCGGAGAAGATGATCGCGTCGAAGCCGCGGCCGTCGCTGAGGTCCTTGCCGAACTGGGCGAACTCCTCCGCGTTCATCGTCGCCTTTCCCCAGCGGGAGAACTTCTTGACCCGGTCGGCGTCGAGGTCGAGGCCGACGGCGGTCGCCCCGAATATCTTGAGCAGCTGCCCCGTCATCTGGCCGATGGCCCCCAGGCCGATGATCCCGATGACGTCGCCCTTCTGCGTCCCGATCCGCTTGACGTTCCGCAGCACGCAGGCCAGAGGCTCCGTCTGCGACGCCGAGATCGCGCCCAGCCCCTCCGGCACCTTGAAGGCGGCGTGCTTCGCGTGGAGGGCGGGGATGCGCACAAACTCGGCGAAGCCGCCGGGGTCGATGTTGGTGGACTTGAACTGGCGGCACATGCTCTCCTGGCCCTTGCGGCAGTAATGGCAGGCCAGGCACGGCACGTGGTGGGAGACGACGACGCGTTCGCCGGGGAGGAAGGGGGAGCCGGGGCCGGCCTTTTCGACGGTCCCGCACAGCTCGTGGCCCAGGATCGCGCCCTTGGCCTTCGTGTCGAGCTTCATCACGTCGGTGCCGCACAGGCCGCAGACCTCCACGGCCAAAAGGAACTCGCCGTCCCCGATGGAGGGGACCGGGACTTCGGTCAGTGCGGCGTGGCCGTCGCGGGCCAGGATGGCCTTCATAAAGAGCTGAGCCAATGATAGAATATCCGCCGCCCGTGCGACAATTGCTGATTCTGCTGTTATTGGCGGCTCCCGCCGCCGCGCGCAAGACCTCGGTCACCCCGGAGATGGACAAGCTCCTGATGGCCGGCGTGGACGACATCTACATGATGCGCTTCGCCCAGGCCGAGGCGGACATGGCCCAGGCGATCGCCCTCGATCCGGCGTACCCCCACGCCTACTTCGGCCGCGCGGCGATCGACCTCATCACCTTCATCTACGGCGAGAAGCAGGGCGACCCGGCCCTGCTGAAGTCCTTCGAGGCCAAGGCCCTCGAGAGCATCCGGATGGCGGAGGCGTACCTGAAGACGCATCCGAACGACCCCGACGCGCTGTTCATCCTCGGCGCCTCCCACGGGATGTTCGGCCGCCTGGCCATCGTGCAGCGCCGTTGGCTGCAGGCCTTCGGCCACGGCCGCGCCTCGATGAAGTTCGTGCGCCGCGCCGTGAGGCTCGAGCCCGAGCTCTACGACGCCGTCCTGGGCCTGGGCATGTTCGACTACTACGTCGCGACCATCCCCAAGTTCGCGGGCTGGCTGGCGAAGATCGTCCTCGGCGGCGACCGCGAGCGGGGCCTCAAGCAGATACGGCTGTCGGCGGAGAAGGGCCGCTACGCGAAGGTCACCGCGCAGATGATCCTCGTCGAGATCTACCTCGAGGACCCGTTCGGCGCGTACAACCCAGCGGAGGGCCTGCGCCTGATGCGCGAGGTCCACGCGCAATACCCCGGCAGCGCGATGCTCGACACCGCCTACATCTCGGCGCTGTACGAGGCCAAGGAGCTTCCCGAGGCCGTCAAGGAGGCGCGCGAGTACCAGGCGCGCGTGAAGTCCGGGCGGTATCCCGCGATGAACCTGGCCGGCAGCCACGCCCTGCTCGGCACCTTGCTGTGGGCCTCGGGCGAGAAGGACGCGGCGCTGGCCGAGTTCGTCGCCGGCGCCGAGGCGCGCGCCGTGCGCACGAAGTGGATGGTCTGGAGCCGCGTCCGCGCCGGCCAGCTGCTCGACGCCCTCGGCCGCCGCGGCGAGGCGCTCGACGCCTACCACGAGGCCTACAAGGAGAAGGACGAGTGGGGCTTCCGCGCCCTGATCAAGCCCTGCCTCAAGGCCCCCTGCGTCGGCGAGAACTACCCCGGCCATTTCTCCCCGAACTAGACCGGTGCCAGGCCTACCGATGTTTGCATTGGCGCCAGGCCTGCCGTGCGCAAACATCGGTAGGCCTGGCACCAAGTTCGGCGCGGTATTGATATAATCTGACGATGCCCCCGCCGAAGACCTGGACGATCGAAGCCGCCGAATCCCTTTATAACCTCGAAGGTTGGGGCCTCAACTATTTCGGCATCAACGCCAAGGGCACCGTCACCCTCCCGCCCAAGAAGGACCCGGAGGGGGCGATCGACCTCCTCGACGTCGTCACCGACGTCGCCTCGCGCGACATCACAATGCCGCGTCGCCGTCATCAACGAGGCCTTCGCCGACGCGATCAAGGAGCACGGCTACGGCGGCCGCTTCTTCGGCGTGTACCCGATCAAGGTCAACCAGTTCCGCGAGGTCGTCGAGGAGATCAGCGACGCCGGCCGCTCCTGGCAGTACGGGCTCGAGGCCGGCTCGAAGGGCGAGCTGCTCGCCGTCCTGGCGATGAACTCGGGCGATTCGCTCACCATCGTCAACGGCTACAAGGACGAGTCGATGATGCGCCTGGCGATGATCGGCCTCAAGCTCGGCAAGAAGGTCATCGTCGTCGTCGAGAAGCTCTCCGAGCTGCGCCTGCTGCTCGACGCCGCCAAGGACGCGGGCGTGCGGCCGCTGATCGGCATCCGCGTGAAGCTCCAGACCACGGGCGTCGGGAAGTGGCGGTCTTCGTCGGGACACTTCGCGAAATTCGGCTTAACAACGCCCGAGATATTGGCGGCTGTCGAGACCCTGAAAGGCGAGGGCCTGGCCGACTGCCTCAAGCTCGTGCACTTCCACATCGGCTCCCAGATCTGCGACATCCGCGTCATCAAGGACGCGGTCAAGGAAGGCGCGCGCTACTACACGAAGCTGCGCAAGATGGGCCTCGGCGTCGAGTACCTCGACTGCGGCGGCGGCCTCGGCGTGGACTACGACGGGACGCACACCGCCGTCGACAGCTCGATGAACTACAACCTGCGCGAGTACGTCGCCGACGTCGTGTACTCGGTGCAGGAGGTCTGCAAGCAGGAGAAGGTCCCCGAGCCCAACCTCGTCACCGAGTCCGGCCGCTCGATGGTCGCCCATCACGCCCTGCTCGTCGTCAACGTGTTCGGCTCGATCGAGACGGGCGCGACGCCCATCGAGTTCCGCGAGACGCCCGAGGAGCATCAGGTCGTGCGCGAGCTGCGCGACGCGATCAAGTCCCTCAACCCCAAGAACATCGCCGAGAGCTTCCACGACGGGCAGCAGCATCTGGAAGAATCGTTCACTTTGTTCAAGCTCGGCTACCTCGGCCTCGAGGACAAGGCGAAGGTCGAGCATCTCTACTGGAAGCTGTGCATCGAGATCGGCAAGCTCCTCCCGAAGGCGAAGTTCGTCTCCGAGGACCTGCTCGAGATGCAGAAGGCGCTCAACGACCAGTACCTCTGCAACTTCTCGCTGTTCCAGTCCCTGCCGGACTCCTGGGCCATCGGCCAGCTGTTCCCGATCATGCCCTTGCACCGCCTCAACGAGGAGCCCACGCGCCGCGCCAGCCTCGTGGACATCACCTGCGACTCCGACGGCAAGATCACCAACTTCGCCTGCCACCGCTCGGCGGGCGGGACGCTCCCCGTCCACACGCTCGACGGCAAGCCCTACTACCTCGGCTTCTTCCTGATGGGCGCGTACCAGGCGACGATGGGCGACATCCACAACCTGTTCGGCCGCGTCAACGAGGTCCACGTCTTCCAGGACCCCGCCGAGGAGAAGGGCTACTACATCGAGGAGACAATCCAGGGCCAGACGGTCCGCGACGTCCTCACCGGCATCCAGTACTCCGACTTCGAGCTCGTGCGCATGATCAAGGAGGCCGCCGACGCGCAGATCAAGTCCGGCGGCCTGAAGCCCCGCGAAGCCGCGGACCTCGTGGACCGCTACGAGGCGGTGCTGAGCGAGTACACCTACGTCGACCATCTGCCCACGGCCGACGAGAACAAGGTCCTGTCCCACGCCCGCGCCAACGGCTCCGCCAAGCCCCCCGAGACCGTCGCGCCCTGACCTCCCCCGGGATGTGCGTTCGGTCCTATCGACGAGCGGGCGCAATGGGGTATACTCCCGTCATCGAGACCGACATCGCCGCTGCCCGGAGCCACGACCACCTTTGCCTCCTCCATAAGGACGAGGCGGAGCGGGTTGCGGCCTTGGTGCCGTTTTTCAGGCACGGCCTGGCGCGCGGCGAGCGGTGCGTATACATCGGCGACGCGCCGCCGAACGACGCCGGATTCGAAGCGCTCATCACGGACGGACTGAGCGTTCTGGGCACCGGCGACGCCTACCTGAAGGACGGCCGCTTCGACCTGGAGCGGATGCTCGGCCTGTTCCGGGAGTTGGCCGATCCGGCCGGGCGCGACCGCCCGGCGACGTTGCGCGTCGCCGGCGAGGCCTCCTGGATACTCGCTGGGGCGGCCGGCACGGAGAGATTCTTCGAGTACGAATCCCGCGTCAACGATCTTTTCGCCGAGTTGGATGCCCGCGCTCTCTGCCTGTATGACCGGAAGCTTTTCTCCCCCGGGCACCTTCACTCCGTCCTTCGTACCCATCCCCTCGTGATCCATCGTGGCGCGATCTGCCGCAATTCCGGCTACGAGCCGCCCGCCGAGTTCCTCTCCCCTGAGCGGACCGCCGCGGAGATCGACCGACGTCTCGATGAAATCCACGGCGCCCAGATACAGGCGGTTTCCTCCGCGTTACCCGAACGGATATTCCAGGAGCAGAGACTCGCGGCCGTCGGACGCCTGGCTGGAGGGGTCGCGCACGAGTTCAACAACATCCTGACCGCGCTCCTCGGCGCCGCTCAGTATGTCGAGGATGAGCTTCCGGCGGACAGCGCGTCGCGCGCGGACACCCGGGAAATCACGCGCCTCGGACGGAGGGCGGCGGCCCTGACGAACCAGCTTCTCTGCTTCGCGCAACGGCGGCACTTCCAGCCTCGCCGGCTCGACCTATCCTCCGCCGTAGCGGCCGTCGCGAACTCCCTGCGGCCGACGCAGGGTGCGGAAATAGCTCTCTCCATCCCGGAGGCAGGGCAGGGACCGTTCGTTCATGCCGATCCGGGGGCCCTTGAGGTGATCGTGACCAATCTCCTGGTGAACGCCCGAGAAGCGATGCCGAGCGGCGGAAGGATCGGCGTCTGCATCGAGACGGTGACGCTCTCTCATCCCGGCGAGGAGGCGAAGGATTACGCGCTCATCAGGGTGACGGACACGGGCACGGGGATGACTCCCGAGTCCCAAGTCCTTGTTTTCGACCCGTTTTTCAGCACGAAAGACGCCGTTCCGGGCAGCGGCCTTGGCCTCTCCGCCGTCTACGGGCTCGTTCGCCAGAGCGGGGGATACATCGAGGTCCGCAGCGCGCCGGGGCAGGGCACGACGTTCCGGGTATACCTGCCGCTCCTTCCTCGCCTGCCGTCCATCTGAACGGTCCGGCGCCCTCCCGCCCTGGCGTTCGTCTCCGGGCCGCAATGATAGATTCACGCGCCCTCTATGGGCGGCGCGCGCCCTCCGGGATTAGACTGTCCCCGTCGGAAGGGGGGGAACCATGCCTCGCATCATCGCCGTCGTCGCCGCGCTCCTTCTGCCGCTCGCGCCGGCCGGGGCGGGCGGCTGGTCGGACCGCGTTGCCGTCCCCAGGGCCGCGGAGCAGGAGGTCGAGCGCTGGCCCTCGCGGTCCCGGAGCGCGGCGCGCATCACGATGGCCCGGTACGGCATGCCCGACGAGGTCAATGAGGACGCCATGGTCTGGCGCGCCAACGGCCCGTGGAAGAGGACGACCGTCCATCGCCGGGCCTGGCTGCGCTACGCCTTCGGCGCCGAGCCGGACTGCGTGGAGAACACCGTCGCCTACGAGGTGCCGACGCGCAGCCTCGAGGACCTGTCCCGCTTAGACGGGCGGATCACCGCCGACCCGGCGCGCGCGGAGCTCTCCTCCCGCGCGGGGAGCGAGTCCGTCAACTATCTGATCCTGAACCTCGCCGACGAGATCGTCAACGGCAAGCGCACCGTCGCCGAGGCCAAGGCCTTCCGGGCCCGGATACTGCGCCTCGCCGACTCCGGGAAGTCGTCGCCCTACCTCGCCGGCCTGCTGTTCGAGACCGGCCCCGCCGCCTTCAGTCGAGCCAGTCTTTTTCCTTGAGCTTCCGGGGCAGGTAGGTCTTGGTCAGGTACTGGAAGTCCTTGTTGGCCAGCGCGTCGAGCTCGTACTTCAGGCCGCTCGTCAGCATGCGCTTGAGCTCGACCTGCCATTCCTTCTTCTGGAACCAGGCGTAGTTCATCAGCTCCTTGGCGCGGCTGATGTCCTTGTCGTTGAGCTTGATGCCGACGTTGCGCGGCAGGTCGTATGACTCAGGGTCGGCGCTCGACAGGCCGATGAACTTCGCGTCCGGGATGGCCATGCGCTGGCTCTCGAAAGCCAGGTTGATCGAGCCCTGCTTGACGACGGAGTAGATGTAGTACCCCCACGGGTCGTTGTCGACGAGGACGTACACCGGCAGCTTCTTCTCCTCGTGCAGGCGGCGCGCCAGGCGGCGGACGCCGCGCGGCGGCTGGCCGTTGCCGGTGAGCAGGATGCAGTTGTACTTCCTCCAGAACTTGTCCTCGGCGAGGCGGTTCCACTGCGTCCCCTTCTCGATGAGCAGGACGAAGTCGGCGGTGCACTTCTTGATCTTGAGGTACTCCTCCTCGACGATGGACGGCACCGAGTAGCCGCCCTTGCCGAGCTTCGCGCAGTCCACCTTGTCGCCGTCGTCCTCGAAGACGACCGGGCCGATGATGGTCCCGGCGTTCTCGGCGCGGACGTGGAACTCCTCGCGCAGCGCGGCGAGGCCCACCTCGAGGTCCTCGATGACCGGGTCGGACTCCGCCTGGTCGTCGAAGGTGTTCTCGTGCGAGTCGCCCATCGTGTGCTTCGTGCGATAGTAGATCTCGCGCAGGCTGGTGGTCAGGTCGGCCTTCTGCAGCTCGTTGAGGGCGTCGGCGACGAGCATGGTCTGCATGAACTTCTTGGCCATGCCGACGTTGAAGAAGGTGCGCATCTGCTTGTTCTTGCCCATCTCGATGAAGCCCTTCTTCTCGTTGAACGTGACGTTCGACAAGGAGCGGACCGGGATCGAGATCGCGGGGTCCTTCCTGCGGGCCGCCGCGTCGATGACGAGGTCGGCCAGGCCGACCAGCTTCTTTTCTACCGCCGGATGTCTTTTGGCCATGGGTTATTTCTTCTTCTTGGCGGGCTTGGATTTCTTCGCCGGCTTCGCCTTCGCTTTGGGCTTCGGCTTGGCCTTCTTGTCCGCCTTCCCCGCCTTCTTCGGCTCGGGCGCGGCCTCGGCTTGCGCCGCGGGCGCGGCCTCGGTGACGGCCACGGGGCCCTCGACGGGGACCTCTCCCTCGATGCCTTCCGCGGTGACGATGATGGAGTGCGGCAGGCCGTGCGGGCCCGCGTTCTTGTCGAGCAGCTCGTCGGTCTTCATGCCGCCGGTGACCTTCTTGGCGATCTCGGTGAGCTGGTCGCGCAGCTTCCCCTCGGCGAGCTTGCCGCCCTTGAGGCGCTTGCAGGCCCCGACGACCTCCTCGATGTACAGCTCGAAGATGTCGCGACGCTTGCTCTCGGCGTGGGCGCGGGCCCGGCGCTTGATGAACACGCCCAGGCGCCGTCCGGCCTCGCGCAGGGCGAGCGTGATCTCCTTGCGGATCTCGTCGTAGTCGGCGATGGCTTCCTTGGATTCGGAGGTGAAGGGCACCCACACGGAGGCCATGTGGACGAACACGACCATGGGGCCCGCGGGGGGCGCCCCGCGCGACTGCGCGATGCCGTAGTTCTTCCAGGTCGTGTCGAGCACGGCCTTGAAGGTCGAGCACGCGGACTGCTGATAGAGGAGGGGGACGCGGTTGGCGAAGCGCATCACGCGCGCCAGCTCGTCGTCGTCGCCGCCGTGGCTCTCGCCCTCGGCGAGCGGCGCCTTCTGCGCGTTCAGCGCGTCGAGGGCCGCCTGCTCGGGGCCGCGGCCCCACGCCAGGCCCGCCTCGATGATGAACGGGTTCCCGCGATAGACCGCCGGCGGACGGCTGACGGCGGTGTAGAAGTCGCCCTTGATCTGCTTGAACAGGCCCGCCAGGATCGCCTTCTCGCCGATGGGCGAGAGGCAGTTCGTGGGCGGCGCCATCAGCTTGGTCGCCTGGATGGTCTTGAACAGCTTCTCCGCCTCGTGGCCGACGACGTCTCGAGGACGTTTCTTAGGGGAAATACCCGCGGCCTTGCAGATCTCGGTCGCCGTCTCCGTCGACACGCGGGAGAAGTCGGCCGACAGGAAGCCGGCGAGCCAGTGGCTCTTCGTGTCCTGCAGCATCTTGAGCAGCATGCCCAGCTCGATGCCGTACGGGTGGGGCTTGATCTCCTTGGGCGGCTCGGGGTTGTGCTGGATGGTGCGCGGGTACACCTTGATCTCGCCGTCGGGGGCGTGGTAGGTGAACTGGGCGTGCGGGTTGGAGATGGCGGAGAGCTCCATGTACTCGTCCACCGAGGCGCGGCCCTTCTGGTACTTGCCCTCGAGCTCGATGGTGACCTGGGTGCCGCGGTGGGCCTCCCACTCGATCTGCTTCTTCTCGAGGATGATCGGCTCGTTCTTCTTCGTGTCGATCTGGACCTCGAAGTAGTGCGCGGGCTGCTTCTCGCCGGTGCGGGAGATGATCTTGACCGGCTTGCCCGTAGTAAGTTGACCGTACATCCCGGCGGCAGAAATGCCGATGCCCTGCTGGCCTCTGCTCATGCGCAGGCGGTGGAACTTGGAGCCGTAGAGGAGCTTGGCGAAAATCCGGGGTATCACTTCGCGCACGATGCCCGGGCCGTAGTCGATGATGGTGACGCGGAAGCGCGTCGCCTGCGAGACGGCGGGCGCGGGGTTGCCGCCCTCGCCCACGGCCTCGAGCTTGACGACGATCTCGGGGAGGATGCCGGCCTCCTCGGAGGCGTCGAGGGCGTTGTCGACGGCTTCCTTGACGCAGGTGAGCAGGGCCTTGCGCGGGTTGTCGAAGCCGAGCAGGTGCCGGTTTTTAGTGAAGAATTCCGACACGGAAATCTCACGCTGCTGCTTGCCCATCTCGTCGGCGGTCTTGCCGGCGGGGCGCGGTTTAGGAGTGGGTTTGGTGGTCATGAAGGGTGAATATTAGCACACCGGGGGGTTACAGCGGCAGACGGATGCCGGCGCCGCGCTGAAGGGCGCGGCGCAGGACCAGCGGGGCCGTCGCCATGTCCTCGAGCGCGAGGCCGAGGTTGACGCTCATCGTGCGCTCTTCGTGGTTCCGCCGGCCCTTCTTGAGCCCCGCGGCGAGCTCGCCCAGGTCGGCGTAGGGGCGCGGCGTCTTCTGGAAGTAGCCCGCTTCCTTGTAATAGCCGAACTGCGCGTGGTCGTCGGTGGCCAGGAGGTCGATCTGGCGCAGCGCGGCCGGCGTCCAGTACGAGTCGAAGTCGACGGGGCTGGCGAAGGCCCCCGGCGCGAGCCACCCCGGCTCGATGACCGGGGTCGGCTTCTTCAGGATCGGGCCGCTGGTGACGACGAGGTCGAGGCCGCGCACCGCGTCCTCGGGGCGCTTCACCGTCTCGATCTCGAGGCCGAGCCTCAGCCCCATCTCGCGGGCGAAGCGCTTCGCCGTCTCGGGGCGGACGTCGTAGGCCTTCACGCGGCGCAGGCGGAACGCGACGGACAGGGCCTCCAGGTTGCTGCGTCCCTGCACGCCGCAGGCGAGTATGCCCGCGCTCTCGCTGTCCGGCCGCGCGAGGTATTTGGCGGCGAGCGCCGTCGCCGCGCCCGTGCGCTGGGCCGTGACCCAGGTCCCGTCCATCACGCAGACCGGCGCGCCCGTGGCCGGGTCGTTGAGGATGATGAGGCCGTGGATGTAGGGCAGGCCCTTCTTCTGGTTCTGCGGGTAGCCCGAGACCCACTTGAGGCCGGCCGCGCCCATGCTCGGGATGTAGGCGGGCATCGCGTGGATGAACGCGTCGGGGCGCGGATGGATGCCGGGCTTCGGGGGCATCTCCACGCGTCCGCGGCCCTTCTCCTTGAACATGGCCTCGAGCGCGGCGATGATCTCCGCCATCGACGGGCCGACGGCGGCCACGTCCTCGCGCGACAGGTACAGCAGGCCGGGGCTCTTCTTCATCAGGTGCTGTAGCCGAACTCCTTGAGGGAGCGCGGGTCCTTGCGCCAGTCCTTGCGCACCTTGATCCAGAGCTCGAGGTTGACCTTGCGCCCGAGGAACGCCTCGAGCATCGCCTGCGAGCGCTCGGTCAGGCGGTGGAGGTCCTTGCCGGCCTTGCCGATGATGATGCCCTTCTGCCCGTCGCGCTCCACGTAGAGCGTGGCGAACACGTCGTCGGGCTTGCCGCCCTCGTGCTCGCGGAAGGTCTCGACGACGACGGCGACGGCGTGGGGGATCTCGTCGTGGTACAGGTCGAAGACCTGCTCGCGCACGATCTCGGAGGCGAAAAAGCGCTCCCAGCGGTCGGAGAGCTGGCCCTTCTCGTAGAACGCCTCGCTCTCGGGCAGGCGCCCGACGATCTCGGCCTTCAGCTCCTCGACCCCCTGGCCCTTCAGCGCGGAGATGCGGAAGACCTTCTCCGGGTTGAGGACGGCCGAGTAGGCCTTCTCGATGGCGGCGAGCTTCGTCTCGGCGACGTCGCGGTCGCACTTGTTGATGACGAGCAGCAGCGGCGT
Source organism: Elusimicrobiota bacterium (assembly GCA_016191335.1). Classification (GTDB taxonomy): domain Bacteria; phylum Elusimicrobiota; class Elusimicrobia; order UBA1565; family UBA9628; genus GWA2-66-18. The sequence continues at coordinate 20,298 of JACPOW010000055.1, forward strand.
GCCGGGACGGACGTGCGTGTCGCCGACCTTCTCGGGGTTGGCCTCGACGGCGTCGACCATGTAGACGATCAGGTCGGCGTCCTCCCGGATCGCGCGCGAGGACTCGACGCGCAGACTCTTCTGCAGGTGGTCGGAGGGCTCGTCGATGAGGCCGGGCGTGTCGAGGAAGCAGGCCTGGAACTCCGGGCCCTCGAGTATTCCCAGGATGCGGTGCCGGGTGGTCTGCGGCTTGTGCGACACGATCGACAGCTTGAACTTGAGCAGCGAGTTCATGAGCGTCGATTTGCCGACGTTGGGGCGTCCGGCGAGCGCGACGAATCCGGCTTTGTGGGGGGTGGCCAAGGGGGCTAGTCTAGCAATTGCGCCGGCGGGGGCGTAAGGCCGGCCCTAGCGCGGGACGTAGGCGCCGCCGCGCGTCGCGACGGCCTCGAGGTAGCGGATGGTGGCGAGCGTCTCCTCGTCGCGGCTCAGCTTCTTGAGGCCGAGCTTCTTCGCGGTGCCGATGAACACCTCGACGGGGGGCGCGAGGTAGGCGGAGTAGGGCACGCCGCGCATCCCGTGGAAGTCCATCGAGATCGCGCCGAAGTTCTTGATGCGGCCGTCGGCCCGCGCGGCCTGGAGCTCCGGCGCGTCGAGGTCGAAGAGGTTCAGGGCGTGGCCCATGCGCGTGGGGAAGAACAGGATCTCGCCGTTGCTCGCGTCGAGCGGGACGAAGCCGCCGTGCTGGGCGCTCTGGAAGAAGTAGACCTTCTGGTTGCGGTCGGCGTTCATGTCGTAGCGCGCGGCGATGTCGCCCATCGTGGCGCGGATGCCCGCGCGGGCTTTCTCGATCTCCTCTCGCGCGCCCGGGGCGACCTCGCCCCACAGGTCGAGCTTGGCGAACTCCCGGTCGAGCCGTTCGGCCTCGCTGGCCGGCGGGGCCTCCTCGGCCTTCTTGCCGCCGAAGGGGTTGGCCATGCTCTTGAGCATGCCGAGGATCTTGGTCTTAAAGGAGGGCTGGGTTTTGTCGGACGGCGACGCGGCGGACTCCGGCGCTTCGTTCGGCGCGTCCGGCGTCGCGGCGGCGGAGAGTACGGGGCGGACGGCGGCGGGCGTCGCGACGGGAGCGAGAGCGGTCGGAGAGGCGACCGCGGAGACCGGCAGCGGCGCGGGAAGCGCCTGCGGCGTCAATCCGGACGGCGCGGCGAGCGAGGCGTTCAGCCCCGGCGCCGCCGTCGCGCCGAGCGCCGGCCCGCTCATCGGGCTCAGCGAGGTCTGCAGCGAGATCCGCGGCACGGCCGCGTCCGCGCCCGCCTCGGCGGACACGGCGACGCCCGCGCGGGCGGGGGAGGAGAGCATCAGAAGGAGCAATGCGGCGTGCATGACCTAGAGCATAGGGCGCGAGCGGGGTTTCCGCCAGGGGTCATTGGGCCTTGAGATGATTAGGTCCTTCGATTCGCGAAAAATTATCGTGTGCTTTCAATCATAATTCACTTTCGGCGCCGAAAGTGAATAACCATTATTTTAAAAGGGTTAATTTTGTTAAAACGCGGGATTTCAACGGCTCCTGGCGGAACAAATCGGGGGCTCGATCGTATGATAGTAATGAACGACCTCTCCCATCTTTCCAATGAAGAGCTGATCCGTTCGCTCAAGTCTTTGGTCGGCGACGAGCGCGTCGTCGTCGTCGCCGTGCTGAAGCACCTGACCGAATTCGAACACAGGCGCTTGGCGGAAAGCGAATCGTTCCCGTCATTGTTCGAGTACTGCGTGCGCGAGCTTCATTACGCGCAGGGCGAGGCGTTTCGGCGTATCCGCGCCGCGCGGGCGGCTGAGAAATTCGACGTTCTTTACGGTCATATCGAGAAAGGCGAGCTGTCGTTGACGACGCTCGCCATGCTTGAGCCGCATCTCAAGTGGGACAACTACCGGAAGCTGATCCGCGCCGCGAAAGGATTGAGCACTCGCGAGGTCGAGGCGCTGGTCGCGTCGCTGAACCCCGTCGCCGCGGCGCCGGCCGAGCGCATCCGGATCGTGACCGTGGCGGCGTCGCCCGCGCCTGTGACGCCGGCGGATGAATTGTTCACGTCGCCGGTGGAGGCCGCGTCAACAAATGAGGTCCCGGCGGCGGCCCCGATGTCCTCGGCGGCTGAGTCTTCGACGAAACACGCGGCTGAATGCCCGATTGTTGCGTCCGCGGAGGCTTCGAAAGGTCCGGCGGCCGTGGCTCCTCCGCCGCCCGCTCCGCCGCCTCCGCTCGCTCCGCTCCCTCAGCCGGTCCGCCGGGCGCACTTCTCGTTCACCGCCGACGAGGATTTCCTGCGCGACTACGAGCGGGCGAAGGAGCTGTCGCGCCATCGATGGCCGGAGGGGAAGCAGGAGGACGTGTTCGGCGGGGCGATCAGGGCTCTGCTGGACAAGATCGATCCCGAAAAACGGAAGCGTCGGCGGGATCGCGGCCGGCGTCTCCTGGCGGGGGCGCGCAGCCGGCGCATCCCGGCGGCGGTGAAGGACGAGGTGTGGGACCGGGACGGCGGCCGGTGCGTCTATGAATCGCCCGATGGGCGCGCCTGCGGAGCGCGGGCGAACCTGGAGTTCGACCACGTGCGGCCTTGGGCGCTGGGAGGGGGCTCCGGAGACGCGGCCAACGTCCGGCTGCTGTGCCGCGCGCACAACGGCCTCGAGGCCAGGAAGGCGTTCGGCGGGGCTCTCGTCGACGCGGCCGTCGCCCGACGGAGGGACGCCTTGCGGAGAGGGGTGAAAATATAAGAAAATGCTGGCGAATTGACTGGTTTATACGCCCACATCCCGTTCTGCTCGGTGAAGTGCTTCTACTGCGACTTCGCCGCTTTTTCTGGGCAGGACAAGCTCGCCGACCGCTACCTCGCCGCGCTCGAGGCTGAGGCGGCGTTTCATCCCGCCTTCACGCCGGACACCCTTTACGTCGGAGGCGGCACGCCGTCGGAGCTGACGGCCCCGCAGATCGCCGACCTGTACGCGCGCCTGCGCCGCGCCTATCCCGGCGCGCGCTTCGCGGAGTCCACCTTCGAGGCCAACCCCGAGAGCCTCGACGAGGAGAAGCTCGCCGTGCTCGCGCGCGAGGGCGTGACCCGGCTCTCGATCGGCCTGCAGACGGCCGACGACGCGCTGCTGAAGGCGATCGGCCGCCGTCACACCGCCGCCGATTTCGCGCGGGCGTTCCTCGCCGCGCGCGCCGCCGGCATCCCGGCGCTGTCGGTGGACCTGATGTTCGGCCTGCCGGGGCAGACGCTCGACAGCCTGCGCGCGACGCTCGACTTCGTCCTGGCGCTCGCGCCCGAGCACGTCTCGCTGTACGGCCTCCAGATCGAGGACCGCACCTTGTTCGCCAAGCGCGGCGTCCGCGAGGACGGCGACCTCTCGCGCGAGATGTTCGACCTCTCGATGCGCTCCCTGGCTTACGCCGGCCTCGAGCAGTACGAGATCTCCAACTACGCCCGGCCCGGGCACCGCTCCGCGCACAACATCAACTACTGGAAGCGCGGGGAGTACGTCGGCCTCGGCTGCTCGGCGGCGTCCTACTACGACGGCCGCCGCCAGGCCAACGAGTTCAAGATCACCGCGTATCTCCAGGCCGTCGAGGCCGGACGCCGCCCCATCGCCGAGAACGAGACCCCGCGCGGCCTCGAGGCGATCGGCGAGGAAGCCTTCCTCGGCCTGCGCCTGACGGAGGGCTTCGTCCCGTCCGAGGCCTTGCGCAAGGAGTTCGCCGGCGAGTGGGCCCTGCTGAAGTCGCGCGGGCTCGTCAGCGAGGAGGGGCCGCTCTGGCGCCTGTCGCCAGAGGGCGTGTTCCTCGCCAACGACGCTTTCCGGGAATTCGTCCCGCCGTTCGATCGTGAGGAGGCCACCGTATGAAGACCTTCGTGCTCGACACCAACGTGATACTTCACGATCCGATGTCCATGTTCTCCTTCGAGGGGTCGCGCGTCGTGCTGCCCCTGACCGTCATCGAGGAGCTCGACACCTTCAAGCGCAACAACGACGAGCGCGGCCGCTCGGCCCGCTTCGTCTCGCGCAAGCTCGACGAGCTGCGCAAGGGCGGCAAGCTGTCGAACTGGGTCCCGCTGGAGCACGGCGGCAAGCTCAAGGTCGAGATCCAGGTCTCCGACGGGCTGCCCAAGGCCTTCTCCGCGCACACGAAAGACAACGAGATCCTGAGCTGCGCGCAATACCTCAAGAAGCAGGGCGAGAACGTGGTGTTCATCTCCAAGGACATCAACCTGCGCATCAAGGCCGAGTCGCTCGGCCTCGAGACCCAGGACTACGAGAAGGAGAAGGTCGACATCGACGACCTGTACAAGGGCTGGCGCGAGGCCGCCGTCTCCGGCGAGGAGATCGACGCCTTCTACCGCGACAAGCGCGTGCCGGCGAGCATCCCGGACCTGATCCCCAACGAGTTCATCATCCTCAAGGCCGAGGGCACCTCGAAGAGCGCGCTCGCCCGCTACGACCAGAAGACGAAGTCGCTCGTGCCGCTGGTGCGCGCGGACTCGGCGCCGTGGGGCATCAAGCCCCTCAATATAGAGCAGCGCTTCGCGCTCGAGCTCCTGCTCAACCCGGACATCCAGCTCGTGACCCTCGTCGGCCTCGCCGGCTCGGGCAAGACGATGATCGCGCTGGCCTCGGCGCTCCAGCAGACGCTCGAGGAGAAGCTGTACCGCCGCATCCTCGTCGCGCGCCCCGTCATCGCGGTCGGCCACGACCTCGGCTTCCTGCCGGGCACGAAGGAGGAGAAGCTCACCAACTGGATGGGCGCCATCTACGACAACCTGTCCTACCTGCTCGAGAAGCCGAAGGGCGCGCTCGAGACGACGGACATGGACATCCAGATGCTGATGGAGGAGGGCATCCTCGAGATCGAGGCGGTCACCTACCTGCGCGGCCGCACGCTGCCCGGCCTGCTGATCATCATCGACGACTCCCAGAACCTGACGCCGCACGAGATCAAGACCATCATCTCGCGCGCCGGACAGGGGGCGAAGATCATCCTCACCGGCGACCCGCACCAGGTGGACAACTACTACCTCGACGCGACCTCGAACGGCCTCACGAACCTCGTCGAGCGCTTCAAGGGCCAGGGGCTGTTCGGCCACGTCACCTTCACCAAGAGCGAGCGCTCCGTGCTCGCCGCGCTGGCCTCGGACCTGCTGTGAGCGGGAAGGCCAAGCCCGCCGGACCGCGACGCAAGATCATCATCGTCGACGACGACGTGCTGATCCGCGAGACGGTGCGCCTGGCGCTCGACCACGCGGGCTACTATGTCATCGCCGTGGGCGAGCCGGAGCGGGCGCTGGCCGTCATCCGCGCGGAAAAGCCGGACCTCGTCATCATGGACCTGTACATGCCGGGCTCCGACGGCCGCGACCTGATCCGCGCGCTCAAGTCCGATCCGGAGATCGCGAAGACGCCCGTCATCCTGTTCTCGGGCTCCGACGAGGCCATCGACGTCGTCAGCGGCCTGCAGTCGGGAGCCGTCGAATACCTCGGCAAGCCGATCGACGGCGAGGTCCTGCTCGCGAAGATCAAGCACATCCTGAAGGCCTGACATGCTCGACAAAGCCTACGATCCGAAGCCGGTCGAGGAAGCGCGCCTCGCGTCCTGGGACGCGGCGAAGCTCTCGCACTCCGAGCCGCGCGAGGGCGCCCGGCCGTTCACCATCGTCATCCCGCCGCCCAACGTGACGGGCGCGCTCCACATCGGCCACGCGCTCAACAATTCCCTTCAAGACGCGTTCATCCGGCACCACCGCATGCTGGGCCAGGAAGCGTGCTGGGTGCCGGGCTGCGACCACGGCGGCATCGCCACGCAGAACGTGATGGAGAAGCAGCTCAAGGCCGAGAAGGTGGACCGCCACGCCCTCGGGCGAGAGGCGTTCCTGGAGCGCATGCAGGTCTGGACGCGGGACTGCAAGAAGACCATATTGGGCCAATTGCACCGCCTCGGGGCCTCGCTCGACTGGCAGCGCGAGGCGTTCACGATGGACGAGCCGCGGGCGAACGCGGTGTATCACGCCTTTAAAACGCTGTGGGAACGCGGGCTGATCTATCGCGGGGAACGGCTCGTGAACTGGTGCGTCAGGTGCGGAACGGCGCTCTCGGATATCGAAGTCGAACGGGAAGAACGGAAGGGCGCTCTTTACCACATCCATTATAAAAACGTCGATGGCGGGGACGGCATTGTTGTCGCCACCACCCGACCGGTCACGATGTTCGGCGACACCGCGGTCGCGATCAACCCTAAAGATCCTCGCTGGAAGCACATGGTGGGGAAGACGGTCCTCATTCCCCTTATCGACCGGCCGATTCCCATCGTCGAAGACTCGTACGTCGACTTCGAGTTCGGCACCGGAGGCTTGAAGGTCACGCCCGCGCACGACCAGAACGACTGGGAACTGGGCGAACGGCACAAATTGCCGGCCATCAAGGCCATCGGCCCCGACGGGAAGCTCACCGAGGCGGCCGGCCCGTACGCGGGACTCTCGCGCGAGAAGGCGCACGACGCGGTCGTCGCGGACCTGGAAGCGAAGGGCTATCTGCGCAAGAAGGAAGACCATAAGTCGGCCGTTCAGACCTGCTATCGCTGCGGCTCGGTCATCGAGCCTCTTCTCTCGCTGCAGTGGTTCGTCAAGCAGACCGAGTTGGCCAAGGCCCCGTTGAAGGCTTTGGATGCCGGCGAATTCAAGATCTACCCGAAGAACTGGGAAAAACCCTACCGCGATTGGCTGGTGAATATCAAAGATTGGTGCGTGTCCCGCCAGATCTGGTGGGGCCACCGCATTCCCGTCTGGTACAAGGACGGGGAGAAGCCCGTGGTGTCTCTGGGCTCGCCCGGCGCGGGCTGGACCCAGGACCCGGACGTGCTCGACACCTGGTTCTCCTCGGCCCTGTGGCCGCTCGCGGTGTTCGGCTGGCCGGAGAAGACGAAGGACCTCGCCTACTACTACCCGACCTCGACCCTCGTCACCGGCTACGAGATCCTGTACCTGTGGGTCGCCCGCATGCAGATGATGGGCCACGCCTTCCTCGACAAGCCCGCCTTCCCCGACGCCGTCATCCACGGCATCGTGCGCGACAAGAGCGGCAAGAAGATGTCGAAGTCGCTCGGCAACGTCGTCGACCCCCTGCTGATGATGGACAAGCACGGCACCGACGCCCTGCGCTTCGCGCTGATGGCGCAGGCCAACCCGGGCAAGGACATCGCCTTCGACGAGCAGACCGTCGTCGGGGCGCGCAACTTCGTCAACAAGCTCTGGAACTCGACCCGGTTCGTGCTCATGAACCTGCCGGAGGCCCCCGCCGTCTACACGCTGTCGTCGAAGAACCTCGAGGCCGCCGACCGGTGGATCCTGTCCCGCTACCAGCGCGTGATCGCCCGCTCGCAGGCCAGCCTGAGCGAATACGATCCGGCCGCCGCCGCGCAGGAGCTGTACGTCTTCCTGTGGGACGAGTTCTGCGCCTGGTACATCGAGCTCGCGAAAGGCCGGCTGACAGGCCCCGAGGGAGAAGGCAAGGACGCGGTCCGCGCCGTGCTCGTGCAGGTCATCGCCGGCTCGCTGAAGCTGCTGCACCCGATCATGCCGTTCGTGACGGAGGAGCTCTACGCCGCGGTCAAGCCGTTCGCCGGGGAATCGGCCGAGTTCATCCTGAAGGGCGGCTATCCGAAGCTCGCCGACGACTGGTCGGACCCCGGGATCGAGAAGGAGATGAGCGAGGTCATGGGCGCCGTGTCCGCGATCCGCTCCCTGCGCTCCCAGCTCAACGTGCCTCCCGGCCTCAAGATCAAGGCCGTGTTCGAGGGGGACGTCCGGCAGCGCCCCTACGTGCTGCTCCTGGCTCAGCTCGAGAGCCTCGAGCCGATGAACGGCGCCCGCCCCGCCCAGAGCGCGACGGCCGTCGCCGACGGCGCGACCTTCCACATCCCGCTGGCGGGCGTCATCGACTTCGCCAAGGAGCGCGAGCGCCTGGCAAAGGACCTGGCCAAGGCCGAGGGCGACATCGAGAAATGCGAGGCGAAGCTCAAGAACCTCTCCGCCGCCGCCTCCGCCCCCGCGGAGAAGGTCGCCGAGGCCAAGGAGCAGCGCGACGCCGCGCTCGCCCGCCGCGACCGTCTCAAAGAGACGATCGCCGTCTTGTCGTGAGCGTCCTGTTCGCCGTCCTGCTCGCGGCCACGGCCGCGGCGCAGAACCCGATGTACGGCGCCAACGCGCCGCCCGCCGCCTCGACGGAGACCGTCACCGCCTCGACCGCGGCGGTGTCGGCGTCGACCTCCACGGCTCCGACCGACGAGACGGCCGGCCGCGGCTTCAAGGTGGGGGGCGACGCGCCCAAGCCGAAGCTGGCGCGCCCCCTGCACGCGGTGATCCACAAGGACGCCGTCGATTGGGAGCCGCTGGGGCTGCGCGTCGGAGGCGTCCCCGGCGCCGCCGAGAACGCGGCGGCGCTGAAGGTGGTCAAGGTCAAGGGGCGGATGAAGGGGGAAAACTCGAAGGCCCGCTCCGTCGCGCGCCTGCACAAGGGCAAGAAGGACTCGGTCTGGCTCGTGATCTCCCTGTACCCGAAGTCGCTCGAGCGCCGGAGGACCCACTTCGAGCTGCGCTTCCGCGTCTTCGAGGGCTTCGTCGAGGACGTCGAGGCCGCGGCCGTCACCGTGACCGACCGCCGCCGCCAGAAGTCCGACCGCCTGCTCGATTCCTGGGACCTGCGCGACCAGGCGATCGAGTACGAATCGGAGCGCCCGGGCTCGGGGCAGTTCGTCGTGGCCGAGCTCGACCCCCGCCCCGGCTCCTCCGCGCGCAACTCGGGACGCCTCGAGAAGGCGGAGTTCGCACACAAGGACCTGGGCTTCGTGAACCTGTCCTGGTCCGTCCGCGGCCTGAAAGCGCTGGGGAAATGACCGTCACCGGTCATTGACAGCCCGGGCTTTCGAACTTACAATCCGTTCATGGCCAAGATATTGGTGTACGATGCGGACGCGCGTTTCGGCGAGTCGTTGAAGAACTTCCTGGCCTCGCTCGGCCACGAGCCCATCCTCGCCTCGGACGGCTACAGCGTCCTGCCCCTGGCCGAGCAGCACCGGCCGAGCCTGTTCATCCTCGACTACAAGCTGCCCGAGGCCGCCGGCTTCGAGATCCTCAAGCGCCTCCGGGCGACCGCGGCGTTCGTCGCGACGCCGGTCATCTTCGCGAGCGCCACGCCCAAGTTCGAGATCGAGATGACCGTGATGGACGCGGCCGGTTTCGGCTACGTGGAGAAGCCGCTCAACGGCGCGCAGCTCAAGGAGGCCATCGCGGCCATGCTGGGCGCGCAGCGCCCCGCCGCGGCGCCGGCCGCCGCCGTCCCTCCGCCCGGAGCGCCTCTCCGGGAGCCCTCGGCCCCGGCCGCCTTCACCGGCGAGCCCGACCTCGACGGCTCCCGCGACGACGTCATCGAGCTGGACTAGCGCGCTAGCGCTCGACGGGCGGCCAGCCGGCGCTCCGCGCGACGGCCGCGCAGCGGGGCTTCGGCGCGCGGGGGCCCTCGGCGCTGCCGCACACGAGCTGCAGCCGCTGGCCCGTCACCGACCAGTAGTGGTACTCCTCGCCGTCGAACGCGGCCGGAGCGGGGACCAGCGGCATCGGCGCGCCCGTCTCCGCGATGCGGCCGTCGAGCCCGACGGCGAGCCCCTGCGGCGCCAGCATCGGATAGACGAAGTGCTTGCCGCCCGGCGCGAGGCCGACCCTGGGCGGCTGGCCCCCGGGGTGCAGCGACTTTCCGCCGGTGAACGCCATGTGGATCTGGGCGCGCTCGCTGACGCCGGTCATGATGACGTCCTGGAACGCGCGCCCGCGGTCGTCCACCGACACGGTGCAGTCCGCGCAGCGCTTCATCTCGGCGGGCAGACCGTCCACGATCAAGGTGTCGTAGCCGTGCTCGGAGAGGGTCGAGGCCAGGAACGCGCTGTGCCGGCCGTCGGCGCTGAACGCGGGCGCGGTCGCGGAGTTGTAGGGCCCGAAGGTCGTCTTGTCGACCTCCACGTAGATCATCCCGTCCGAGCCGGTGTAGAGGCCGGCCGTCCGGCGCAGGTCCCGGCTCGTCGACGCCGCGCCGTAGGGCTTCTTCTCGACGGGCTTGTGGTTCCGGTACAGCCAGGCCGCGCCCCCGAACTCGACGAAATACAAGGTCTCCTTGTCGGTGAGCGCCACATGGAACGGCGGCTCCGCGAAGGCGGGCCCAGTCCCCTGGAGAGAGGCGACGACCCAGCCCTTGGGCGTGCGCGCGACCGTGGCCGCGTTGACCCCGCGCGGGCTCAGGTGGAAGCTCTTGATCTCGGAGTACACGGCCCCGGCGCGCCGGCCGTTGATCGCGGGGGACACACCCAGCAGGTTGCCGGCCTTGTCCAGGACGCCCGTCGAGTGCAGGAGGATGGCGCCGCTGGCGCTCAGCGCGCCGGGGCCCGTGAACTCGCCCTCCGCGCCCTTGGCGCGGACGCGTCCGTCTACGACCCAGCGGTCGCCGTCCTCGTCGGATTCCAGGTAGGCGTAATGGTAGCCGTCCTCGGACCAGATCGTCCCCGGCGGCGGGTCCTTGCCGGCGTCGTACACGGACAGGGCGGCCCGCGCCGGCAGCGCCAGGACGAGCAGCAGCGCGGCGGGGCTCACTTGGCGGCGAACGCGAGCATGTCGGCCTCGACCTTCTCGAGGAGGTCGTCGCCGATCTCCCAGACCTGGAGGCCCTTCAGGCGCGCGGCGATCCGCCGGGCCAGCGCGTCGGGGATGAACGGCGTCGCCTTGCCGCGCTTGTACTCCTTCTCCTTCTCGCCGTACAGGCCGAGGAAGGTCTTGTCCCGGAACCACGCCTCGCGGTTGGACGCGGACTCGAGCTGCTTGAGCAGCTTCGGGCTCGGGTCGCGCTGGACGAACTCGAAGAAGGTCGCCGTCGGCCGTCCGCCGGGCGTCATCCACTCGCCGCTGAACACCTGGATCAGGTCGTCGTGCGAGTCCTTCAGGATCGGCGTGATGAAATTGACGCCGCGCGCGAGGCAGAATCCATGAAAACCGACCAGATCCGGCGTTCTCAGCGCGATATGCTGCCAGTGGCACCCTCCGCCGCGGTTCTTGAGCATCGTGCGCACGTGAGAGCCCTGCCCCTTGGGCTCGGTGGGCTGGACGACGGCCACGACGGTCTGGTTGGGGACCTTGCCGCCCTTCTCCAGCCCGATGCGCGAGGCGAAGGTCATCGACTGCGGCGCCTGCCCCTTCCAGCTCGAGCGCTTCTCGTAGATGAGATCTTCCCTGCTCACGCCGAGGATGATCCGGAACAACGCATAGGTGGTGTTGTAAATGTCGGGTTCCACCAGGAAGGTCATGTGGTCTACGACAAAATTATGAAAGGGTCGTTTCTTCACGGGACCTCCGGGCGGGGGAGTTCGAAAGCATCGTTGGTCTTCGAATACCAGGCCCCTTCCATGCGGCCGATGGCATTCAGATCTTGATGCCGTATCTTTCCGTTGTTGTAAACGTCATCGGCGCAGTGAAACCGGACCACGCGGCCGATGACGAGGTTCCCGGCCAACGCCCCTTCGCCGATGCGCACGATCTGTTGGAGCTCGCATTCGTACGACACAGGGCTCTCTTTGACCAAGGGCGGTTTAACGACGGTGCTCGGAATGGCCGTTATTCCGCACTTCTCAAATTCGTTCACGCCGTAGGCGTAAGGCGCCGACGTCGCGTTCATCTTCTCGGCATTCGCCTCGTTCACGATGTTGACGGTGAACTGACCCGTCGCTTCGATGTTTATCAGAGTGTCCTTCTTCTTCCCGTTCCTGTCGTTGACGGGAGCGAAGCACACCGTCATCGGGTTCGCGCAGATCCCCGTGAAGAACGAGAAAGGCGCCAGGTTCGGCTTCCCCTCGGGGGAGACCGTGGCCACCCACGCGATCGGGCGCGGCAGGATGGTCGCGATCATCAGCAGGTAGCGGTCGCGGACCGCCAGGGATTCCGGGTCGAGCTGCATGCTACTCGGCCGAGACGCCCTGCGTGTCCCGGTTCCAGCTCGTCGGGTAGTCCTTGTCGGCGAGCGGCAGGGCCTGCTTGGCGACCTCGAGCGGCTCGAAGAAGGTGTCGAGCATCACCGCGAGGTAGTCGGAGAGCTTCCCGCGCTCGGCGAAGGAGCGCTTGGCGGCCATCCCGTGGGGCGAGTGCGGCAGCGAGCCGGGGTGGAAGGTGAAGGAGCCCGGCTCCACGAGTCCCTTGCGCGCGCCGTAGGTCGTGTTCGAGAAGAACATCACCTCGTCGCTGTCCACGTTGAAGTGCGCGTAGGGCGCCGGGACGTCGCGCGGGTTCCAGCCCTCGATCTGGCCCTTGAAGGTGCAGACGGCGAAGCCGTTATGCGGCGCGGTCCCGGACTGGAAGGTCTGGCGCGTCGGCGGGGCGGTGTGGATCTCCCGGGCCAGCGGATGATGGTCGTCGGTGTGGAAGGTGTAGGGGTACAGCGCGCCCTCCCAGCCGATCAGGTCGAAGGGATGGTGCCCGAGGAACAGCTCGGTGACGAGGCCGCCGCCGTGCTTGGTCCAGACGCGGAACTCGCCGTCCTCGTCGCGCGCGGGCCGGAACTCGGGGAGGCCGACCTCGGTCTCGACGACCGGGGCGGTCAGGTGCGCCTGGCCCGACGGGTTCAGGTAATGCGGGGCGAACTGGATGGGCAGGCGGGACTCGACGATGAGCAACTGGCAGTCCTCGCTCGCGAGCTCGACGCGGTAGGTCGTGCCCTTGGGGATGTTCACGTAGTGGCCCTTGCGGAAAGGCAGCACGCCGAACTCCGAGGCGATGAGGCCCGACCCCTCCTGTATGAACCAGAGCTCGTGGCCGTCGCCGTTGCGGAAGAACCTCTGGGGGGGGCAGGATTTCTCGAAGCGCGCGGCGGACACGACGGTGGTCGTGCCGTAGACCAGGGGCACGCGCCCGCTGATGTGGTCGCCGTGCGCCTTCAGGCGCCCGGTGCGGATGTGCCAGGGCTGCAGGGGCTGGGCCGGCGCCATCTTCTGCGGCCGCAGGTCGAGGGGCAGGCGCTTGGGCTCGCTGACCTGCTGGGTCGGGTACTTGCGGTAGTGGTACTTGCGCGACCAGTCCCCGCTGAAGCCGCTGACGCCGTGGATCTCCTCGAGCGCCAGGACCTCGGGCTCCGAGTAGAACTCGGTGTGCGGCGTCTTCGGCACGCGCCCGCGCGTCAGGATCACGCTCATGCACGCTCTCCGTTCTTTTTGTATTTGAGGTGGACCGCGCCGAGGGGCTTCCCGACGGTGTTCTTCAGCGTGCCGAGAGGTCCCGCGTCGAGTTCGATGCGGTCCCCGGGCTTGATCCAGCGGCCCATGTCCAGGCCGCAGCCCGTGAAATACGTGCCGGAGCCGAGGAGGTCGCCGGGCAGAAGCTCCTCGCCCTGCGAGGCGTGCGAGAGCATGGTCGCGAACTTCCAGTAAGGCTGCACCCCTTTCGAGCGGCTCCACTCCTTGCCGTTGACGCGCACCTTGAGCTCCGGGATCCTTCCGTTCCATTCATCGCTGGTCACGAAGTAAGGTCCGATGACCGTCGCGAAATCCTTGCCCTTCGCCGGCCCCATCCTGCAGACCATCTCGTTCCTCTGGATGTCCCGCGCCGAGCAGTCGTTCATCACGACGTAGCCGGCGATGTGCGCGGGCGCGTCCTTGACGGAGACGTCCTTGCCGGCCTTGCCCACGACCGCCGCGACCTCGAACTCGAAATCGAGCTTGCGCGTGAACGAAGGCCACGGAATCGTCGCGCCGGGGCCGATGATGGTCCGGGGATTGCCCTTGTAGAACACCGGCTGGTCGTACCACTCGGGGGCGAGCGGCTCGTTGCGGCGCTTGGCGCCCGCCTTCGCGTGGTCCTCGAAGGCGAAGAAGTCGCGCAGGGAGCGCGGGCGGGGCAGGGGAGCGAGCAGGCGGACCTGGCCTTCCTTCCACACGACGCCGGCGGGCGAGCCTTTGAGCGTGTTGAGGGCGGTCTGCGCCTCGGTCAGCGACTCCTTGCCGCCGTCGAGGAGGCCGAGCAGGCAGGGGGGCACGAAGAAGCCCGCGCGGGCCTTGGGCCGGGTCTTCCCCTGGGCGCGGTACAGGCGTTCCGCGGCGAGGTTCAGGTCCACGATCCGTCCGGCGCGCACGGCGCCCAGGCGCTCGACGGGGCCGAGCGGCGTGGGGACCTCGAAGGTGACCAGCTTCATGGGCTCGAATCATAACAAAAAGGCTGGCGCGGACGCCTCGGCCGGGGGTATACTCCTCGCCATGTCGAACCTGGAGCTCTCCTCCCGCTTCTTCCTCGAGCTGGCGGTCATCCTGGCCGTCTGCCGCGCCGTGACCTGGCTCGGCCGCCGCGCGCTGCAGCCGCCCGTGGTCTGCGAGATGGTGGCCGGGGTGCTCCTCGGGCCCTCCTTGTTCGGGCTGCTCGCCCCGGACCTCCAGGCCCTGGTCTTCCCGAAGGCGACCATGCCGCTGATCTTCTCCGTCAGCCAGCTGGGCCTGGCGCTGTACATGTTCGTCGTCGGCCTCGAGTTCCGCCTCGACCTGCTGTCGAGCGGCTGGCGCGGCTCGGCGGCGGTCTCGATCGCGGGCATCGCCGCGCCGCTGGCGCTCGGCGGCCTGCTCGGCGCGCACCTGATGAAGGACCCGGCCTATTTCGGCGCCGGGGTCCAGGTCTGGCAGGCGGCGGTCTTCACCGGCGCGGCGATGTCCATCACGGCCTTCCCGATGCTCGCGCGCATCATCATGGAGCGCGGCCTGGCGGGCACGCGCATCGGCACCCTCTCGCTCGGCGCCGGCGCCTTCGACGACGCCGCGGCGTGGACCTTGCTCGCGGTCATCCTCGCGGCGTTCGAGTCGGACCCGCGCATCGCCGTGCTCGCGATCGCCGGCGGCGCGGCCTACGTGGCGGTCGTCGCCTTCGCGGTGCGGCCCGCCGCGCGCGCCCTCGTCTCCCGCGACCCGCGGGCCTCCCTGTCCCCGTCCGGCCTCGGCGCCGTGTTCATCCTCCTGATGCTCGCCGCCTGGTTCACCGACCTCATCCGGCTGCACGCGGTGTTCGGCGCCTTCCTGCTCGGCGTGGTCATGCCCAAGGGCACCTTCGCCGACGCCCTGCGCGACCGCATCGAGCCGGTGACCTCGGGCCTGCTCGTGCCGTTGTTCTTCGCCTTCTCCGGCCTCAACACCCGCCTCGACCTGCTCGCCGGCCCGGGGCTGTGGGGGCTCGCGCTCGCGGTCCTGCTCATCGCCACGCTCGGCAAGGGCGTCGCCTGCGGCGTCGCCGCGCGGCTCGGGGGCTATCCGGCCGCGGAGGCCGTGGCGGTGGGGACCTTGATGAACGCGCGCGGCCTCATGGAGCTCATCCTGCTCAACATCGGGCTCGAGCGCGGGCTGATCACGCCGACCTTCTTCACGATGATGGTGCTGATGGCGGTCGTCACGACCTTGGCCGCGAGCCCCGTCTTCGAGCTGGTCCGGCCCTTCCTCAGCCCCGGCGAAGGAGAGCGGCGGCCTTCGCCGGCGAAAGCCCGCTGAAGTCGCGGGCCTTGAGGCCCGCGTGCTTGAACTCGTCGGGGCGGTGGGAGGTCGTGATCGCGACCACCTGCATGCCCGCGCGCCGGGCGGCCTCCTCGCCGAGCAGGGAGTCCTCGAACACGACGCAGTCCTTCGGGGAAACCTTCAATGCATCGGCCAGTAACAGGAAGGTTTCCGGGTCCGGCTTGCCCTTCGTCACCATGCCCCCGTCCACCACCGCGTCGAACCAGGGCCTCAGCTCCAGGCCGTCGAGGATGAACGTCACGTTGTCGTCCTTCGAGCCGGTGCCCAGGCCCACGCGGTAGCCGCCGGCGCGGGCTCCTTTGAGGAACGGCATCAGGCCCGCGGCGGGCGCGCGCTGCGGCAGGTAGAGCTTGCGGTACAAGGTCTCCTTGACGACGGCGGCGGCGTGCGCCTCCTCGGGCGGGACCTCGCGCTTGAAGTAGTAGCGCAGGACCTCGCGCGTGGGCATGCCCATCGTGTTCTCGCGGAAATCCCGGAGGTCGATGGTGATCCCGTGACCGAGGAAGAAGGCCGTCCACGCCTCCTCGTGCGCCGGCATGTTGTGGCAGACGACCCCGTCCATGTCGAGCAGGAAGCCGATCTCGCGTTTCATGGGTATAGGATAGCTATAATGCGCGCATGGCTCTACGCGCGCTCGACGTGTCGCTGTGGGGGTTCTTCCGCTTCCACGGCCCCGACGCCAAGAAGTTCCTGCAGGGGCTCGTCAGCGCCGACCTGGGCAGGCTCGCGCCGGGCGTCTGCCTGCCCGCCTGCGTGCTCACGCCCAAGGGCCTGCTCGTCGCCGACTGCGAGCTGTACGAGGAGACGCCGGAGAGCGTGCTGGCCGTCACCCGCCCCGGCGCGGCCATCGGCTTCCTGAAGGCCTTCGAGAAGAAGATCATGCTGTCGGACTCGTCCCTGAAGGCCCTGCGCTCGGAGCGCGCCTGGCTCGTCGTCGGCGAGGGCTTCGACCGCGGCCTTCCCTGGCCGCGCCTGAGCGAGCCCGCCCGCCTGCTCCTGGGAGTGGACCCGCCCGAGGACGCCGACCTCATGAGCGACGCCGAGTTCGAGGCCCTGCGCCTCTCCTCCGGCTTCCCCTGGTTCGGCGCGGACATGAGCGAGGAGTCCCTGCCCCTCGAGGCGCGCCAGGAGGCGGCGATCTCCATGGAGAAGGGCTGCTACATGGGCCAGGAGACGGTGTCGCGCCTCGTCTTCCGCGGACACGTCAACAAGATCCTGATGGGCGTCCGCTTCGCCGGGGAGCCCGCGCCCGCGGGCGCCGTCGTCCTGCGCGGCGACCGCGCCGTCGGGCACGTCACGAGCTCGCTCGGAGGCCTCGGCCTCGCTCTGGTCCGCTTCGACGACGCCGTCCCCGGCGTCAAGGTCTCGGCCGAAGGCGAGGACGGGGAGCTGTTCCTGTTCTCCTCCTGGCCGAAGCCGCTCTCTAAGCCGGTCTAATATAAGACCGCGCGTCCAGCCGGAGGCATGACCTGTCGGAGCCCCTCTTTGGGTGATGCCTGATCAGGCATCACCCAAAGAGGGGCGGGACCGGTTGAGGGGGGCGGCGCGGTCCGGGACGGCCCGCTCAGCGCTTCGCGGCCGCGATCTTCGCGATCCCGCCGCCGGACGAGGTCTTGGCGAGCTCGACGGCGAAGGCGACGGCGAGCTTTGCGAAGGGCACCGAGTGCGAGGCGTCCCCGCCCGAGGACTCGAGCGTGTCGCGCTCGGAGTGGATCTCGCGGTTGCTTCCGTCGAAGGTGGACTCGAAGGCCATCGCCGCGGGGAAGCCCTTCTTGTTCCACGACGCGTGGTCCGAGCAGCCGTAGCCGCACTTGGTCGTGGACGCCTTGACGCCCGTATAAGTGTTGACGAGCTTCGCGGTGAAGGCGCTCAACGAGGCGTCCACGTAGTCGGTGAGCATGTAGATGTCCGGGCCCGAGCCGGCGAAGTTGGACATGTCGAACTGGATCACCCCGACGACCTTCTTCCCGCCCGAGGCGTAGCTCGCGGCGATGTCCTGCGAGCCGCGCAGGCCGACCTCCTCGGCGGCGTAGCCCATGAACTGGATGGTGCGCTTGGGACGGATCCCGGACTCGGCCAGGACGCGGATCGCCTCGGTGAGCACGGCGATGCCGGAGGCGTTGTCGTCGGCGCCGGGCGCGCGCGCGGCGGAGTTGCCCCAGCCGTTGATCGAGTCGAGGTGGCCGCCGAGGACGACGATCTCGTCGGGGGTCTCCGAGCCGGGGATGGTGAGGATCACGGAGGGCTGCTTCCACGCGGAGTGCGCGAACAGCGAGGCGGAGGCGCCCGGGATGCCGGCGGCGAGCCCCGCCCAGTTGCCCTTCAGCCAGCGCGCGGCCTCGGCGCCGGTCTCGGCCTGGTAGTAGCGGCTTTGGTAGGCGGCCATCGTCGAGATCGTGCCGCGGATGCTCGCCTCCTTGACGGAGGAGACGAGGGGTCCGACGACCGCCTGCTGGTCGAGCGTGTAGGCGACGCGCGGGCCCATGCCGGCCGGGACCATCAACGCGCGGGCGGCGTCCATCGAGCCGTGCGTGAGGTAGCCGCCGCAGCGGTTGAAGCGGTCGTGCATGAACTGGGAGAGGAGCGGGAGCATGTCGGGGCGGACCTGGTACACCGCGGTGCGTCCGTCGGCGAGCACCGGCGCCGAGAGGGGGAAGCCCTTGGCCTCGGGACGGGCGAGGTCGGCCTGGTCGAAGGTGACCCACAGGTCGGCCGGCGCCTGCTTCTCGATCGACGGCGGGAAGTCTTCGGCGAAGGCGGACGACGCGGAGAGGAGGACGGCGACCATCAGGCCTATGTTGTTCATGGGTCCTATGGTCCCAAAGAACGGCTCGCGCGTCAACCGATAAAACGCCCCGGCAGGGGCGTAATTTCGCCCCGCCTCACTCGCTCTGGGGCAGCTCGAAGACGAAGCGGGAGCCGCCGCCGGGCCGGTCCTCGACCCAGATGCGGCCCTTGTGGGCGAGGACGGCGGCGTGGCAGAAGCTGAGGCCGATGCCCGTGCCGGTGTCCATCGCGGAGTCCTTGCGGCCGCTGGTCACGTACTTCTCGAAGATGCGCTTCTTCTCGGCGTCCGGCACGCCGGGGCCCCGGTCGGAGACGACGAAGCGGGCCGAGACGCCGTTGTAGCCGCAGTCCACCTCGATCGGATGGGCGCCGGGGGCGGCCTTCATCGCGTTGGTGATGAGGTTGGCGAGGACGCGGTAGAGCAGGTTCTGGTCGGCGCGCACCTTCTCCACGCCGGGCGCCACGCGCATCGTGACCGACGCGCCGGTGAGCTTCATGCGTCCGGCGAACAAGGTCTCGATCTTCTTGAGCAGCAAGGACGGGTCGATGAACGCGGGGTTGATCTTCAGGCCCTGCGCCTTGGCCTGCGCCAGGTCGAGCATGTCGTTGAGCATCAGCAGCATGAAGTCGGCGGCCGAGCCCGCGTTGGAGAGGAGGGAGACGTAGTTGTCCTGGCTGATGAGGCCGCGCGCGTGGATCAGCTCGAGGGTGCCCTTGATCGCGGTGAGCGGCGCCTTCAGGTCGTGGACGATCATGTCGGTCATGTCCTGGCGGGCGCGCGCGACGAGCTCCAGCTCGTAGTTGCGCTTGATCAGCTCCTCGTGGGACTTCTTGACCTGGAGGTGGACCTTCGCCCGGGCCAGCAGCTCCTCGGCGGCGAAGGGCTTGTGCACGTAGTCGGTGGCGCCCTGCTGGAAGCACTCGAGGCGCGTCTTCAGGTCGCCGCGCGCGGTCAGGAACAGGACGGGGACCTTGGGGCCGGGGAACCCGTGCCACTCCTTCATAAGGTCCATGCCGGTGCCGTCGGGCAGGCCGATGTCGAGCACTGCCAGGTCGGGGCGGTTGGCGGCGAACAGGCGGCGGGCCTCGGCCGCGGTGTCGCAGGCGTCGACCGCGAAGCCCTCGGACTCCAGGATGGTCTTGCAGTAGCCTTGGATATCGAGGTCGTCCTCGACCACCAGCACCCGGTGGGACATGCCCGCAGTTTAATCGGATTTCGCGTGCGGCGCAAGGCGCAGGGCGGACACCCGCGGGTACACCGACCACAGGGTCCACGACAGCATGAACAGGAAGCCCGCCAGGCCGGTCGAGGCGGAGGCCGAGGCGCCGAGGGCCCGCGCCGCGGTGTAGACCTCGACGACGAGCCCGAGCCGCAGAGCGGCCAGGGCCCAGCCGATCAGCTGCGACGCGGAATCGAGGAAGCGCTCCGTGGCGAGCCCGGGCTCGCCGAGGCGGTGGATGGCCGCGGGGGTCAGCAGCAGGAACATCGAGACGATCACGAGGACCAGGCCGGACAGGTGGAGGAGGCGCAGGCTCTCCCCGAGCCGGTCGTACAGCGCGGGGGTGAGGATGGAGAGCAGCAGGAACCCGGTCAGCGCCTGCACGCCGACCGCCATCGCGCGGCATTCCTCGAGGATGTGCCGCGCGTCCTCCTCGGGCGAGACCCGGTGCGTGGAGTGGATCGTCATCGGCCACAGCGTAACACGGATCGGCGGGCGTTCCCATGGACGCCGTGGGACGGTTTTGTGTGGGTCTTTTGCCGTCGCGGCGGCGCTCCTGCGCCGCGGCGGGACCGTCGTCAAGACCGAGGGGGAGGCCGTGATGGCCAGCTTCCCGACGGCCGAGGCCGGGGTGCGGGCCGCCGCCGACATCCGGGCCCGCTTGGGAGACCTGCGCGCGGCTATTGCGCCGGCGCCAGACGCGAGATGACGTCCGTGAACTGGAACGGCTTGGTGATGTAGTGGTCGGCGCCGGCCGCGAGGCCCTCGGCGACCTCCGCCGGGTCCTTGCGCGCGCTCAGCACCAGCACGGACGGCGTCTTGCCCGCGCCCTTGAGCTCGCGGCAGATCTCGAGCCCGTCCCCGTCCGGCAGCCCGCGGTCGAGCAGCACCGCGTCCGGCATCCCGCCCTTCAGCGTCTCGCGCGCCTCGGCGAGGCTTCCCGCGACCTTCACGGTGAAGTCCTCGTTCTCCAGGACGAAGCGGAGGAAGGAGGAGATGTCCTCTTCGTCTTCGATCACCAGTACCCAGCTCATATCCGCAGTGTAGACCCGGAGCCGAGATCCGTCATTACAGGATGGATAGGTTTCGGTGAAGCGGAGGCAAAAATCCGGTAAAGCCCCGCGCGACTCGCACCGGTGCGAGCCCGACTGTCAAGGACGCCGCCCGCAGTTGGACGGAGAGCGCGTGATGGGTGATTGAGTGGGACGCCTTGGCGAGGAGGCGTCCGGGAGCCGCCTCGACCTTCCCGGCATCGGGCAGCCCCCACAGGTTCTTCAGCAGCCGCTCCTTGTCCGTGCGCCGCCACAGGAGCACCTTGCCGCCCTTCTCGATCCAGAGGCAGGTCCACTTCACGGGCACCGGCTTGCGGCCGGCCTCGGGGACGGGGAGCTTGTCCTGAAGGCCCTTCTTGAACGCGACGCAATGGCGCGAGACCGGGCAGGCGCCGCACGAGGGGGACTCCGGCGAGCAGACGGTGGCGCCGAGCTCCATCAAGGCCTGGTTCCAGTCGCCGGGGTCCTTCTCCGGCATCAGCCGCTCCGCGAGAGGCCACATCGTCTTGACGAACGCCGGGTCCTTCGCTCGGCCCTTGAGGCCGAACAGGCGGGAGAAGACGCGGATCACGTTCCCGTCCACGAGCGGGTAGGGCTTTCGGAAGGCGATGGAGAGGATGGCTCCCGCGGTGTAGCGTCCGATGCCGGGGAGCGCCAGCACGGCGTCGAACCCGGAGGGGAACTCGCCGCCGTGGTCGGCGGCGACGGAGAGGGCGGCGCGGCGCAGGTTGCGCGCGCGCGAGTAGTAGCCGAGGCCGGCCCAGTGCTTGAGGACCTCGTCCTCGCGGGAAGACGCGAGCGAGGCGAGCGTCGGGAAGCGGCGCAGGAAGGCCTCGTACTTCGGCGTGACGGCCGCGACGGTCGTCTGCTGGAGCATGATCTCGGAGACCCAGACGCGGTAGGGCGTCGGATCCTTGCGCCAGGGGAGGTCGCGCTTGGCGCGGGCGTACCAGGCCAGCAGGTCTCGCTTAAGACCCGCTTCGTTCATTCCTGGATGATGAGGTTGTTGAGGACCGTGTCCACGCCGCGCACTCCCGCCGCGAGACGGCGGATGATGCGCTGCTGGTCGCCGTTGGGCACGATGCCCGAGATGGTGGCCGCGCCGGCGTTGACGTCCACCGTCACGTACTTGAGGTCGAGGTCGCGGCGGCCGCGCAGGACGGCCTCGAGGCGCGCCTTGATCGCCTGGTCGGACATGTCCTCCTCCTGCATGGTGCCGCGGCAGGAGGAGGAGGCCACGGCCAGGACGGCGACGAGGGCGAGGAGGAGGGGCTTCACGCGAAAATGATAGCATACCCCCTACCTTGTCCCGCCACCCGGCTCGACTCGTCCTCGCCACGCGCAACGCTCACAAAGCGTCGGAGATTTCACGCCTTCTCGGGGTTTCCGGCACGGCCATCGCCTCGCTCGACGCCTTCCCTCCGTTCCCCGAGACGGTCGAGGACCGGGACACCTTGGAGGGCAACGCCGAGAAGAAGGCGGTGGAGGCCGCGCGCGCCTGCGGGACCTGGGCGCTGGCCGACGACTCGGGCCTGTTCGTCCTCGGCCTCGGCGGCGCCCCGGGCGTCCACTCCGCGCGCTACGCGGGTCCCGGCTGCTCGTTCGCCGACAACTGCGCGAAGCTGCTGCGTGAGCTCGAGGGCAAGACCGGGCCGATGCGCGCGGCGTATTTCCGCACCGTGATCGCCCTGTCCGACCCGGGCGGGAAGGTCGAGTTCGCCGAGGGCCGGCTCGAGGGCCTGATCGGCACGGCCATGCGCGGCGACGGCGGCTTCGGCTACGATCCGCTGTTCACGTTGACCGACGGGCGGACCTTGGCCGAGCTCTCGCCCGACGAGAAGAACGGCATCAGCCACCGCGGCCGCGCCCTGCGCTCGATCCTCCCGCGCCTGCGCGCCATCCTGGCCTCGGCGCTGCTGCTCGTCTGCGCGGCGCCCGCCTTCGCCGAGAAAACCGAGCCCGGCCAGCAGACGATCTGGGACCAGATCATGGCCGCGCAGGCCGTGCGCGGCATGCGCCAGGGCCACCGCTACATCGAGGAGAAGAAGTACGACCTCGCGCTCCAGGAGATGAAGCGCGCCGTCGCCGCGGACCCGAAGAACCCCGTCGGCCACATGCTGCTCGGCGTCGCGCAGTACTGGAACGGCCAGGTGGACGAGTCCATCGGCTCCTACAACACGGCGATCGGCCTCGATCCGGCGAGCGCGCAGGCGTACCTGCTGCTCGGCATCTCCCACGCCTGGAAGGGCGACGCGGCCGCCTCGGAGAACGCCTTCCGCCGGGCGACGGAGCTCGAGCCGACCCGCGCCGACGCGCAGATGAACCTGGGCTCGATCCGCGAGTCGCGGGGAGACGTGCCCGGAGCACTCGTGCTGTTCCGCAAGGCCGTGGACCTCGACGCCAAGAACCCGCTGTACCGCTTCCAGCTCGTCCAGCTGTACCGCAAGCTCGGGCGCGACGCCGACGCCGCCGAGCAGCTGCGCGAGGCCGTGAAGCTCGAGTCGACCTACGAGGACGCGATGCTCGAGCTCGGCTGCGCCGAGGAGCGGCTCAAGGAGGACAAGGCCGCGATCGCGACGCTGAAGAAGGCCGTCTCCCTCAAGCCCGGCGACTCGGTGGCCCGCATGCGCCTGGCGCGGCTCCAGCTGAGGAACGGCGACCGCTCCAGGGCCCGCGCGACCTTGATCGACGCGTTCCATCTCACGCCGGAGGTCGGCGGCCCCGGCCTGCAGCTGTCCGTCGCCTACGCGGGGGGCAAGCGCGCGGCCCGGCCCGGCGAGGCGCCCGAGGACCCGAAGGAGAAGGAGCCGGAGCCGGCGCCGGAGGCCGACCCGCTCGCCGTCTTCGAGAAGAACCTGCGCCGCGTCCCGCTCGACCAGGGCGCGATGATGAAGGTGGACGCCGTGTTCCTGCCCCGGCCCAAGCTCGTCCGCAGCGAGCCGGGCGAGGGCCGCAGCCTGAAGAAGGCGCTCGCCCGCGCGCACGAGGGCGGCGCGGCCGGCGAGGCCGCTCCGCAGGCCGTGCGCCGCGACTACGCGCTCAAGCCCGGCGACGCCCGCGCGCGCGCGGAGCAGGTCAACCGGATCATGGACGACCTGCGCAAGACGATGCGCGAGGCCCCCGCCGACACCGACGCGCGCCTCGGCATGAACCTGACCTTCACGCGCCCCGTCTCCGCCGGCCGCGGCGACTCCGAGACCCCGGCGAAGGTGAGCTATCAGCCGCGCCAGGTCGGCAACGACATGGGGCTCTGGGTCATCGGCACCGGCTGGATGGCGCTCGTCGCCGAGGTCCTGCCCGAGAATGGGGAAAATCCGGAGCATCCCGACGACTCCGATTGGTGGACGGCCACCGGCCTCGCCTTCGCCGCCGTCGGCGAGGGCCAGCGCGCGGACACCGCCTTCCGCCGCGCGGCCGAGCTCGACCCGGCCTCCGTGCCCGCCTGGCTCGGCCGCGGCGTGTCCTCGGTCATGATCGGCGACGAGACCGGCGCGGTCGCCGCCCTGCGCAAGGCCCTCGAGATATCCCCGAAGAACAAGGCCGCCGCCGACGGCCTCAAGTGGCTGCTGCGGCCCGCGGCCTCGACGGCCTCCGCGGAGAAGAAATGAAGAAGGACCTGATGAAGTCGTTCGTGCGCAGCATCCACTTCGTCGGCATCGGCGGCGTGGGGATGGGCGGCATCGCCGAGGTGCTCAACAACCTCGGCTACAAGGTCTCCGGCTCGGACGCGAAGTCCACCGAGACCACGCGCCGCCTGCAGGCGGCGGGCGTGCGCGTCTTCGAAGGCCACTCCGCGGCGAACGCGAAAGGCGCGCAGGTCGTCGTGGTCTCCTCGGCGGTAGCCGCCGACAACCCCGAGGTCGCCTACGCGCGCAAGAAAGGCATCCCCGTCGTGCTGCGGGCCCAGATGCTGGCCGAGCTCGGCCGCATGAAGAAGACGGTGACGGTGGCGGGCTCGCACGGCAAGACCACGACCACCTCCCTCGTGTCCATGGCGCTCAAGGAGGCCGGCGCGGGCCCGACGATGATCATCGGCGGCCAGCTCAAGAACATCGGCTCCAACGCGAAGCTCGGCGTCGGCGAGTACCTGGTCGCCGAGGCCGACGAGTCCGACGGCTCGTTCCTGTTCCTGACGCCGCTCGTCGCCGTCGTCACGAACATCGACAACGACCACATGGACCACTACAAGACGATGGACGCGCTCAAGGACGCGTTCGTCGCGCACCTCCAGCGCCTCCCGTTCTATGGGGCCGCGGTACTCTGTCACGATGACCCGGTGCTCGGCTCCATCCGCTCCCGGGTGACGCGGCCCGTCGTGACCTTCGGCTTCGGCGCCGGGGCGGACTGGCGCGCGAAGAACGCGCGCATGGGCAAGGACGGCTCGCAGTGCGACGTCTACCATAAAGGCAAGAAGATGCTGACGATGCATCTGCGCGTCGCGGGGCGCCACAACGTCTCGAACGCGCTCGCGGCGCTCGCGGCGGGGCACTTCCTGGGCTTCGAGCTGGACCGCCTCGCCCGCGGCCTGGCGGATTTCAGCGGCGTCGGCCGCCGCATGGACCGCCTGGGCGCCGCCGGCGGCGTCGAGTTCGTCGACGACTACGGCCACCATCCCACCGAGGTCCGCGCCACGCTCGCCGCGGTCGCGGGGCTGTGGAAGGCGCAGCGCGTCGTCGTCGTCTTCCAGCCGCACCGCTTCACCCGCACGAAGCTCCTGTCGCGCGAGTTCGGCTCGGCCTTCAAGGGCGCCGACCTCGTGTACGTCACCGACATCTACGCGGCGGGGGAGAAGCCGATCCCCGGCGTCACCTCCAAGGTCATCGTGGACGCGATCCGCAGGACCGGGGTGAACGCCCAGCCGTTCCCGGGAGCGCTGGAGGCGGCGCGCGACCTGCGCCCCGGCGACGTCGTGCTGACCCTCGGGGCCGGCGACGTGTGGAAGATCGGCGAGGACCTCCTGCGCCGCCGCCGCGGCGGCAGCGCGGCGGGGGTCTGACATGGGAGCGGGTCGGCCCGGAGGCCGCGAAGAACCTCACGACCATCAACGAGGACTTCCTGCGCTTCGACCTGCGCGAGCTCGGGCCGGGCCCGTTCATCGTCGTCGGCAACCTGCCTTACGCGGTCGGCACGCCCATCCTGCAGCGTCTCCTGGACTGGGACGGCTGGACGCGCGCGGTCCTCATGTTCCAGCTCGAGGTCGGCGAGCGCATCGTCGCCCGGCTCGGCGGCGCCGACTACGGCCTGCTGTCCCTGTCGGTGATGGCCCGCGCCGACGCGCAGCTCGCCTTCGAGGTGCCGCGCACGGCCTTCATGCCCATCCCGAACGTGGAGTCCGCGGTCGTCGTGCTGACGCGCCACGCCGCCCCGCGCCTGCCCGCCGCCGAGGAGAAGGCGTTCTGGCGCCTGGCCAAGATCGCGTTCTCGCAAAGGCGCAAGATGGCGGCCGGGGTCCTGAGCAAGGCGATCGGCAAGCCGCGCGCGGAGGTCGACGCGGCGTTCAAGGCCGCCGGCCTCGGCGTCGCCGCGCGCCCCGAGGAGATCCCGTTCGACGCCTGGCGCGCTCTGGCGCGCGCCCTATGCCCCTGAGACGCTGGGCCTGGTGCGGCCTGGCGGCCGCGCTGCTCCTCGCCGCGGGCCTCCGCGCCGGCCTGGTCCTCCACCGCTACCACGACACCGACGAGCTCGAGCACCTCCACGCGTCCCTGCTCGTCGCCCGCGGCAACCTCCCGTTCCGGGACTTCTTCGAGCATCACGGCCCCCTGTTCTGGGCGGCGCTGGCGCCCGTCGTCGACCCGCCGCACGAGCCCGCGGCGAAGGCTCTCGCCGGCCGCCTGCTGATGACCGTGTTCTGGTTCGGGGCGCTTCTCCTCGTCGCGCGCCGGCGCAAGGGCGCCTCCGGGCTCGAGGGCGCGCTCGCCGCCGCCTGGCTCGCGGCCTTCGCCGCCTTCGCGCAGAAGTCCCTCGAGATCCGTCCCGACGTCCCGGGCATGCTCCTCGTCCTCGCCGCCGCGTGGGCGCTCGCGCGCCCCGGCCGCGAGGCCGGCCCCCTCGCCGGCGCCTTGCTCGGCCTCGCCCTGTGGTGCACGCCGAAGGCCGCCTTCCCCGCCGCGGGGCTCCTGCTCGGCGCGGCCTGGCGCCTCCCGGCCAAGGACCGCGCGCGCGTCCTCGGCGGCGCGGCGCTCGGCGGCGGCCTCGTCGCCGCCGCGGGCCTGGCGTACTTCGCGGCGCGCGGCGGCCTCGGGAAGCTGTGGTCGTACTACTTCCTGTACAACATGGGCTTCCCCGGGGCGAACGTCTCCTGGAGCGCCACGCTCAAGCCGTCCCTCCTGAGCGACCCGCTGATGTGGGCCGCGGGGCTGCGGGGCCTGCGCCGCTGGCGCGAGCGTCCCGACGAGGCCGGCGCGCTGGCGTTCGCGCTGGGGGGGCTCGCGGTGACGCCGTCCGCCTATCCTCAGCATCTTCTGTTCGTCGCGCCGTTCCTGGCCGGGTTCGCCTCGCGCGAGGCGATCCATTGGGTGGGGACGCGGACGCGGCGGGGCTATATCCTGGCCGGCGCCCTCGGGATATCGATCGCGATCCCCGCCTGGGGCGCCGTCGGGCTGATCCGCTACGGGAATCAGGAACAGACGCAAAGGTGGAAGTGCGTGTCGGACATGCTTCCGAACGGCGCGGCGGTCTGGGATGTATGGACGGGCGATTCGTTTCACAGACCTCATGCCGCTTTCATATGGTTTTTGCCGGACGACAGTCAGGCCTACTACGAACCGGCGTTCTTGGAAAAGCACATGACCGAGGCGCTGGCGGCTCCGAGGACTCGTGGCGCGGTGCGGTGCGTCTCATGCCTCGAACGGATGCCGCGGGCCGTCACCGAAGCGTTCGATAAATATTTCGAGCCGTCGGGATGTGGAAGGCTGTGGTTAAGGAAACGGGGCGTATGAAGGTGCGTTATAACGAGTACTCCACCGCCGTTGCATTATCCGTTGTCGTTTTCTGTTTCTTCTACGCCGCGTCGCCTCCCGCCGCCTTCCTCCAGTGGGACGACGCGGCGAATTTGTTATCCAACGATAAGTGGCGGGGATTGTCGCTCGCTCATCTGAAATGGATGTGGAGCACTCGACATTATGGTCCATGGCAACCGTTGTCGTGGTTAAGTTGGGCGGTCGACTTCAAGCTCTGGGGCCTCGATCCCGACGCGTTCCGGCGAACAAACATCGCGCTTCACAGTTTGACCGCCGGCTGTTTCTTTTTAGCGTGCCGTCGATTGCTCCCGCGCGAGTCCTCCACGCCGTTGCCGTTAAGCGCCGCAGGCGCCGCGCTGTTCTTCGCTCTTCATCCGCTTCGGGTCGAATCCGTCGTCTGGATCACGGAGCGCCGCGATGTTTTGTCCGGATTCTTCGTCGTTCTGTCCCTGTTGGCCTGGCTCAGCGACCGGCGCTTCGCGTCGGCGTTCGCCTTCACGGGCGCCGTGCTCTCGAAGGGAACCTCCATCGCCGTTCTGCCGTTCATTTTTTTCATAGAGCTCTTCATCAGGCGCCAGCCTGCGCGGAAGACCGTCGCGAGTCTTCTCCCGCACGCCGTCATCGGCGGGTTCGCGGCGTGGATGAATCTGGGGGGGTTCCGGACGGGGGACCTGCGGGGGCTGGATCTCGGCGCCGTGGATCGAATGCTCGTCTCGTTGTCGGGAAGCTGGTTCTATCTCAGTAAGACCGTCTTCCCGGCGGGGCTTTCTCCGTACTATGAACTGCCATTGAACGGCAACGCCATACGACTGGGATCGTGCCCGGGAGCATTACTGGCGCTGCTCGTGACGGGGTTATGCTTCCATAAAAAGATACGCGCGTGGGCGGTGCCGGTCTGGTTCGCTTACCTGCTCGCGTTGGCCCCGGTGTCGGGGCTGCTGCAGAATGGGCGCCAGGCCGCTGCTGACCGGTATTCGTATTTGGCGTGCATGCCCTTCGCGGTGGCGTTCGGGCTCATGCTGGGAGCGCTCGAGGTTCGCCGGCCGCGTGCCGCGGCCGGCGTTGTGTTGGCCGTCGTCGTCGGCCTTTCGGCCGTAACGGCGAGACAGGCGCAGATATGGCGGAACGACATATCATTGTGGACTCGCGCGGTCAGCATCATGCCGACCTCATATCTTTCGAACTCGAACCTGTCCGTGGCTTTACTTGTTTCTGATCGCGGCTCCGCCGCGATCCCTTACCTCGAGAACTGCATACGGCTAGAACCGAGGGATGCGGAAGCGCGCGTGAACCTTGCGTCCATCCTCGCTTCCCGCGGCGACGACGCCGGCGCCATCCGATATTTCGGAGAAGCGGTCGTGCTCCGCGCGAACGACCCTGCCTTCGCCTCCGCCCGTTATAACCTCGGGATTCTGCTCATGCGCCATGGGTATAAACACGACGGCCTCGCGCATATGCGCGAGGCCGTGCGTTTGAACCCGTCTTTAAAACGCCCTTAAGGGCGGACTTTCGTGAGAAGCTTGTCCGCCTCTTCCTGGAGTGACTGCGCGTTCGTGTCGACATCGCGCGAGTTCCGGTCCAGATCCATGCCCTCGAACGTGTATCCCGCCCGCGTGAAGTCGAAGTACGCGAAGCGCGCGTCCATCGAGAACCAGTTCGTCTCGTTCTTCAGGCGCCGCGCCGCGTCGAGGAGGCGGGTGGCGGGGGCGACCAGGGCCTCGTCCTTCTCGGCCGAGGAGGCCAGGAAGCGGAGGTCGTTGAGGCGCCACTGGGCGTCGCGGCTCGTCTGGGCCAGGTCGCGGACCAGGCGCTGGATGTCCCAGCGCAAAGACGGGTCGGAGGGCTGGCCGGGCTGTCCGGGGCGGCCGGGCTGATTGGAGCCCGCGCGGCGCAGGCGCTGCTGGAGCCAGCGCAGGTCGTTGCGCATCTGCGCGATGTCGCGTTCGTAGCGCTGGAGGTCCCACGCCATGCTGTCGATCTGCGGGCCGGAGGCGGCGACCTTGGCCTGGACCTGCGAGGCGCGCAGCGCGGCGATGGAGGCCTGGAGCTGGGCGGCCGAGACCTCGAACGACGGCATCGAGGGCGTCGCGGACGCGGTGACGGCGGAGAGCACCAAGACGGCGGACAGGATTCGGACCATGAGACCTACCTCCTAGCCGGGCCCTTGGACCCAGTGAGGCGATTCTACCGCGCGGCGGAGGTCGAAGTCAAGACGGCGGGCAGGGTGAAGTTGAACGCCGAGCCCACGCCGGGCAGGCTCTCCACCCAGATGCGGCCGCCGTGCGCCGTGACGAGGCCCTTGCAGATGGACAGGCCGAGGCCGAGCCCCTTGCGCTTCTGGACGTTGTCGGTCGTCTGGTAGAAGCGGTCGAAGAGCATCGGCAGCTCGTCGGCGGGGATGCCGGGGCCGGTGTCGATGACGCTGAAGCGCACGAACTCGCCGTCGCGCTGGGCGGTGCAGTCGATGGAGCCGCCCTCGGGGATGAACTTGAGGGCGTTGCTCAGGAGGTTGCCCAGCACCTGCAGCACGCGGCGCGGGTCGGCGCTGACGAGCAGGGAGTCGCCGACGGGGCTGCGCCAGTGCAGGCGGATGCCGCGGCGGGCGGCCTCGAGCTCCACGGACTCGACGGCCTCCTGGAGCAAAGTCGCGCCCTCGATCGGGTGCGGCTCCACGGTGAAGCCGTCGGACTCGAGGCGCACGGCCTCTTGAAGATGGTCCACGAGCCCGATCAGGCGATCGGCGTTGGAGAGCACGGCCTTGAGGGCCTTCTGGATCTCCTCGGGGCTGACCTTCTCCTTCGTCAGGTAGGACGCGTAGCCGTGGATGACGGACAGCGGGTTCTTCAGCTCGTGCGCCACGTCCTGCATGAGGCGCGTCTTGGCGTCGAGGCGGTCCTTGAGCTCGGCGAGTCGTTCGTGGGCGCTCATAAGGTGAGTAACTTGATTGTAGCACGGTTTCAGGGCTTTTTAGTAGGATGAACGGCGGTTTTCGCCGCCTATTTTCACCGGAGGAAGCACCATGATCGACACCTCGCAATTCAAGAACGGCCTCGTCTTCGAAGACGACGGCCAGATCGTCCAGATCATCCATTTCCAGCACCACCGCAAGTCGCAGTCCGCCGCCGTCTATCGCGCGACCCTGCGCGTGCTCGAGACGAACGCGGTGCTCGAGCGCTCCTACGCCTCCGGCACGAAGTTCCGCGAGGTGCCCGTCACCAAGCGCGAGAAGACCTACAGCTACGACGAGGGCAACAGCGCCGTGTTCATGGACAACGAGACCTACGAGCAGATCCACTACCCGAAGGAGCTCCTCGGCGACCAGGTGAAGTTCCTCCGCGAGAACATGGAGGTCCTCGCCGTCTACGTCGACGACAAGCTCACCGGCATCGAGCTCCCCGCCAACGTGGTCCTCACCGTCGTCTCCACCGTCCCCGGCGTGAAGGGCGACTCCGTCTCCAACATGGTCAAGCCCTGCACCCTCGACACCGGCCTCGAGATCAACGTGCCCCTCTTCGTCAAGGAAGGCGACAAGATCCGCGTCGACACCCGCACCTCCTCCTACGTCGAGCGCGTGAAGGAATGATCAAAGGCGTCATCTTCGACATCGACAACACCCTCACCGACTTCATGAAGATGAAGCGGTCGGCGGTGGACGCCGCCGTCGAGGGGATGATGGACGGCGGCCTGCCGGGCAAGAAGGAGGCGCTGGTCGAGGAGTTCTTCGAGCATTACTGGAAGGAAGGCATCGAGGACCAGAAGATCTTCGACAAGATCCTCAAGGCCAAGCTCGGCCACATCGACTACAAGATATTGGCCAGCGGCATCCTGGCCTACCGGCGGTCCAAGAACGGGACGATGACCTTGTACCCGCGCGTCAACCAGACCTTGATGGACCTCATGAAGATGGGCATCAAGCTCACGGTGCTCTCCGACGCCCCGAAGATGGAGGTGTGGCTGCGCATCGTCAGCCTCGGCCTGCATCATTACTTCGACGAGATCATCACCTCCGAGGACTTCGGCGTCAAGAAGCCCGACCCCAAGCCCTTCCGCAAGGCCCTGGAGGTCCTCGGCACCAGGCCCGAGGAGACCTTGATGGTCGGCGACTGGCCCGACCGCGACGTCAAGGGAGCGAAGGCCGCCGGCATCCGCGCCTGCTGGGCCAAGTACGGCGACACCTTCGGCACGAAGGAGTCCGGCGCCGAGTTCGACATCAACGACATCTACGAGGTCGTCGGGATCATCCGCAAGGAGAACGGCGTTGCGGCTTAGCCGCCTCCTCGCCGCGGCGCTGCTCCTCTCGCTCTCTCCCGCCGCGCGCGCCTTGAATACCGAGTTCCTTTCGGTGGCAGGATTCGGACCCAGGGGAACGCCCATTCCTCCCGTCGAGGTGGTGTCCGGCGAGGCTTTCGTTCGTTTTTCGACTGAAACATCGAAACCCGCCCGGATTGCCGCGCTGACCACCGTTGGGGCGGATTGGGCCAATGAAGTTGCGGCGACAGGCTGGACGAGAGTGCTTCTGGCCACCGGGACTCCCGTCGGGGTGGGTTTGGCCCAGCTATCCTCGGTTCCTGGAGTGCTTGGGACCAGCGCCAATCATGCCTATCGCGTGAATAAGGTTCCCAATGACCCGCTTGTGAATTCCCAGTATGCGCTTCAGCAGGTTGCCGCGTATGCTGGTTGGGAATTCGAGGACGGTACTTCGAATCGGGTGACCATCGCGGTTGCGGACACCGGCATTGACGGCACTCATTCCGATCTGAGCGCGAAGCTGGCCAATACGGCAAGCCAATTCTGCGATCCAGGTGCGAACAAGGTGCTCGGGGGCGACAACGCGGCGTGTACGCCGCTCGCCGCTACGGACGCTTGCGGCCATGGTACCGAGGTCGCCGGCGTCGCGGCGGCGTCCACGAATAATGGTGCGGCGATCTCGGGCGTATCCTGGGGCGCGCGGCTTGTCTCGCTCAAAATCTTCAGGGATGCCGACTGCGCGGCTGGCTGCTCGAACGGCGCTTGCGCGACCGATGATCAGGCGGTCGCCGATGCCATCACTTACGCTCAGGGCGTCCATGGGACGGCGCCATACGGAAAGGTTGTCGTCAATCTGAGCATCGGTGGGAACGCGGCGTGTGCGGCTGTTGTTCAGGCCGCGATCACTCCCGCGGTCGCGGCGGGCGTGGTCATCGTGGCCGCTTCGGGGAATTCTCCTGGCTGTTCCGGGACAAACGTGAACTCACCCGCTAATTGCGTCGGGGTGATTCCGGCGGCGGCCTCCAACTCGGCGAATCAGATCGCTTCGTACTCTTGTCCTGGTTCGGAATTGGCGGCGAACGGAGTCGCGGCTCCCGGTGACGGGGTGCTGACCACCGCGAGAGGCGGCGGTACCGCTTCCGCGAGCGGAACCTCCTTCGCTTCACCCATGGTGGCCGGTCTCGCCGCATTGGTTTATTCGCAGAAGCCGCTGTTCACGCCCGCGCAGATCAGGGAAGCGATCCGTGCCGGAGCAGAGACGACGGGCTCATCGGCCAATTCGCAGGGCGCGGGTCGAATAAATGTTTTCCGCACCTTGCGTTACGCCGTGAAGGGGACCTTGGCCGGATTCGAGGGAGACCAGAAGCCGATCGCCTTTCCCAACCCTTTTAAGCCTTCGGAGATCGGGACCGTCGCATTCTCGATCCCGCCATCCTTGCAGGGCTCGCGCATCGGCATCAAGATCTACACCCTCGACGGTGTCTTCGTGCGCGAGGTCAACGGCCTGTCCTGGAACGGGAAGAACACCGAGGGGAGCGCGGTCGCAAGCGGCACCTACATCTTCGTGGTGACCACCTCGGCCGGCACCGGCCGGGGCCGCCTCTCCGTCCTGCGCTGAGCCGCCGCGAAACAACTAGCGAAATTACGAGGCGGGGGCTATACTGCGGCGTATGGCCCCGCTCCGTTCCCTCCTCCTGAGCTCGGCGCTCCTCCTCGCTCCGCCGGCTTTCGCCGCGCCCGCCCCGGAGCTCGTCGCGCTCGACGCCTCCTTGGCCCGGACGCAGGACGATCACCGCGCCGGTCGCCTCGACGCCAAGGCCTACGCGGACGCCATCATCGCGTTCCGGACCGACCTCGCCGCGACCGTCTCCCGGCTCGAGCCGTCCTCCGATAACGCGGCCTTGCACGCGCGAATCCTCTCCCGCCTCGGGGAGCCCAAGGGGGCATTCGAGGCGCTGGGCCCGGCGCTGGCTCGCGAGCCCGACGACCCGGAACTGCGCCTCGCGTTGAGCCAGGTCCTCCTGGAGCAGAAGGACTATCGCGCCGCCCTCGCGGAGGCGAACGCGGTGCTCGAGCGAGACCCCGGCAACAAAGGCGCGCTCGCGATCAAGTTCGAGAGCCAGGGACGCGCCGCTCCGTCGAGAGCGACCGCCGGCGCGCAAGCTCCCGCGCGGGGCTCGCCGGCCGACGCGCCGATCGTCTCCGCGAAGGCGCGAGGCCCGCGGCCGAGCGTCGTGCCCGCGCTGGACCGCTCTGAACCCGCATCTCCCGCCCCTGAGAGCGGGGGACTTCCCCTATGGCCCGTCGTCCCGGCCGCCGGCCTCGGCGTCGCGGCCTTCGCCGTGCGCCGGAGCCGGATGACCATCGAATCCGAGGACGGCTTCAACGAGGACGACCGCCCTCAGCCCGGCCGGCTGCAGGAGTTCGTGGCGGGGGCGGTCTTGGCGGGTCTGGCGGGGGCCGCCGTTTATCTCGGCGGTGTTTACGTCGTCGGCGCCGCGACCCCGCTGGCGAACCGCTTCATGGCGGGGCCGGGGCAGCAGGCGATGCGTCTGGCGCAATCCCAATCGGGCTCGATCAACCTGGGACCCGCGAAGGCGGTGAACGAGCTTCCGGAAACCTTCGTTCGCGTGATCCCGAACACGCCGGATGCGTTGAGCAGGCTCCGGATGCTGGGTCCCTCGGGGCAGTTGCGCACCTTCGTGACGGCGGCGGAAGACATCAAAGGGCTGAACGCTGCGCAGATACGGGAGCGTCTCGCGATCGAGCCGGCGGCGGAATACATCGTCATCCGATTCCCCGCCGTCAAATCCGGGGTCGCCACTCCTATCGCGTATAATAATCCCAGCTTCATCGGCCGCGGTTTGACATCCGGCGGAGCGAGGGAGTTCGTCATCCTGAATGGTCCGATCCCCAAAGATGCCGTCATCGAGGTCGTCAAATGAAAAAGCTCCAGCCCGGTGAAACGGAGTTGATCGGCGCATGGGTGAAATCGTCCGATGGCGTCGTGGGCGACGCCGTCTGCAAAAGGATCGAATGGCTGGCCGGCGAAGTGCTCGAGCTGGTCGGGATCGAGAAGGACAGCGGCGGATGGGAAACGCTCCATCGGGACCCTTCGGACGGGCGGTACTGGCTCAGATCGTTCCCGCAGGGAGACTATCATGGGGGCGGCGCCCCGTCGCTGAGGACCGTCGTGCTCACCGATGAGGAGCGCGCGGCTCGCTTCGTGTCTCCAGAAAAATGGAAGGCAGAGACGGAGAAGTTCATGCGCGAGCGTAATATACGTCTCATCTCTCCTGACGAACCGAAGCCCTGACCCCGTTCCTTCTTCGGTCGAATCCCTAGCCGAGGCGACACCGCCTCTTTTTCCGTTTTCCATTCTTCCGAGGAGGGTATTGAGCACATGTGTGCTCAAAACCCCCGAGGGACCAACCCGACGGACAAAACATGTAGAATGCTTTTACTCGCGTGAATAAGGCATTTTTGGTAGCTTTTAACCGGACGCAGGCCAAGCCGGTCGCGGTCCGCGTGCTCAAGGCGGACGACCCCGCTTCGCGCAGCAAAGGTCTTCTCGGTCGCGAGTCCATGGCGCCGGACGAGGGGCTCTGGATCGTGCCGTGCCCGATGATTCACACCTTCTTCATGAAGTTCCCGATCGACGTCCTCTTCCTCGACGCGGACCTCACCGTCCGCCGTGTGATGGAGGACCTGCGCCCGTGGCGTCTGTCGCCGTGGGTGCTGTCGGCGCGCAGCGTGCTCGAGCTCAAGGGCGGCGTCCTCAAGGGCTCGGTGCGCGTCGGGGACAGGATCGAGATGAGGCAAGCATGAGCGACATCGCCGAGAAAAAGCCCGAGTTCCCGACCCCGTCCGGCATCGAGATGAGGCGCTATTACGGCGCGGACACGGTCAGGCCCGGCCAGCTGGGCGCCGCGGGCGAATACCCCTTCACGCGCGGCATACAGAAGACGATGTACCGCGGCCGCCTGTGGACGATGCGCCAGTACGCCGGCTTCGGCACCGCCAAGCAGACCAACGAGCGCTTCCGCTGGCTCCTCGAGCAGGGCCAGACGGGCCTGTCGACCGCCTTCGACCTGCCGACCCAGATTGGGCTCGACGCCGACGACCCGAAGGCCAAGGGCGAGGTCGGCCGCGTCGGCGTGCATGTCGGAACGATCGACGACATGGAGATGCTGTTCGACCAGATCCCGCTCGACCAGGTCTCGACCTCGCTGACGATCAACGCGACCGCCTCGGTCCTGCTCGCCTTCTACGTCGCCGTCGCCAGGAAGCGCGGCATCGCCCTGAAGGAGCTCAAGGGCACCCTCCAGAACGACATCCTCAAGGAGTTCATCGCCCGCGGGACCTACGTGTTCCCCGTGACGCCGAGCCTGCGGCTGTGCGCCGACACGATGGAGTGGTCCTTCAAGAACACGCCGCAGTTCCATCCCATCTCGATCTCCGGCTACCACATCCGGGAGGCCGGCTCCGACGCCGTGCAGGAGGTGGCCTTCACCTTCGCCAATGCCCGCGTCTACATCGAGAGCCTCCTCAAGCGCGGCATCAAGATCGACGAGATGGGGCCGAAGCTCGCCTTCTTCTTCGGCTGCCACAACCACTTCCTGGAGGAGATCTCCAAGTTCCGCGCCGCCCGGCGGGTCTGGGCGCGCCTGATGAAGGAAAGCTTCGGCGCCGCCGACCCTAAAACCCAGTCGCTGCGCTTCCACGTGCAGACCTGCGGCTCCACCTTGACGAGCCAGCAGCCGCTCAACAACGCGATGCGCGTCGCCTGGCAGGCGATGGCCGCGGTCCTGGGGGGGGCGCAGAGCCTGCACACCAACTCCTACGACGAGGCGCTGTCCCTGCCGTCCGAGGAGAGCGCGTCGCTGGCGCTGCGCACCCAGCAGATCCTGGCCCACGAGACGGGCGTGACCGACACCGTCGACCCCGTCGCCGGCTCCTGGGCGATCGAGTCGCTGACCAACGAGATCGACGCGCGCGTGAGCGCGAAGCTCGTCGAGATCGCGGGCCAGGGCGGCATGCTCAAGCTCATCGAGGGGGAGGTCCCCCAGCGCGAGATCCAGGAAGCCTCCTACCGCTGGCAGCGCGACGTCGAGGAAGGACGGCGCAAGATCGTGGGCGTCAACACCCTGCGGATCGACGAGAAGGACTCGACCTCGGCCAAGCGCCTGAAGGTCTCTCCCAAGCTCGAGGCCGATCAGGTGAAGCGCCTCCAGGCGTTCCGCAAGTCCCGCGACTCCAAGGCCGCGCTCGCGTCCCTCGCGCGTCTGGAAAAGGCCGCGAAGTCGCCGGTCGAGAACCTCTTTCCGCACATCCTTCACGCCGTCGAGTCCCGCGCCACCATCGGCGAGATCTTCGGGACTTTGCGGTCCGTCTTCGGAGAATATCATGGCGGTTAAAGGCCTTCAGCGTCGCAAGACGGTGTCCGAGGTCCTCGCGGAGCGCAAGCTCCTCGACGCCGACCAGCTCAAGAAGGCCGCCGACGAGGCGGCCCGGTCCGGCAAGAGCTTCCAGCAGGCGGCCATCGACGCCGGCCTGATCGGCAAGGCTCAGCTCCTCAAGGCGCTGTCCGAGGACTGGCAGGTCAAGGCCGTCGACCTCCTCCAGATGGACGTCGACGCCGAGGTCGCCAAGATCATCCCCGAGGCCGTCGCCCGCCGCCACGTGGCGATCCCGTTCGCGAAGGAGGAGAGCGTGCTGTTCGTCGCCATGGCCGATCCGCGCGACTTCTTCGCCTCCGAGGACATCCAGCTGCGCACCGGCCTCGAGATCCAGCCCTACCTCGCTTTGCCGACCGACATCCTCGCGGCCCTCGACGGGTCCTACGGCCGCGGCGAGGGCGAGGCGCTCAACCGCCTGATGACGGACGTCGCCAAGACCGAGGCGCAGGCGGTGCCCGACGGCGAGGGCATCGAGGTCCAGAAGGAGGCGCCGAAGTCCGACATCAGCGAGGTCGACGCCTCGGCGCCCGAGGTCGAGAAGTTCGTCAACGCGATCATCCTCACCTGCATGTCGATGAAGGCCTCGGACATCCACATCGAGCCCTTCGAGGACCCGACCGGCAAGACCTCCAAGATCCTGCTGCGCTACCGCGTCGACGGCCTCCTCCTGCCCGGGACCTTCTCCGTGCCGTGGAGCTACCGCAACGCGATCGCGGCGAAGATCAAGATCATGACGAACTCGATGAACATCACCGAGCGCCGCATCCCCCAGTCGGGCCGCATCCAGATCCTGGCCCAGGGCAAGCCCATCGAGTTCCGCGTCGAGATGGTCCCCACCGTCTACGGCGAGTCCTGCGTCATGCGCATCCTCGACCGAGCCAGCGTCCAGGTCGACATCATGAAGATGGGGTTTCTGCAGGACACGCTGGACAAGCTCCTGGGTCTTTTAAAGGGTATCGGCGGGAAGAAGAACTTCGGACTCATCGTCGTCTGCGGACCCACGGGCTCCGGCAAGTCCACGACCCTGTACGCCTGCCTCAACCACATCAACCGCCCGGACATCAAGATCCTCACGGCCGAGAACCCCGTCGAGTACAACCTCGACGGCATCGTCCAGGTGCCCGTCAACCCGGACGTCAAGCTCGGCGGCGACAAGAAGTTCGACTTCGCCGCCGCGCTGCGCTCCTTCCTGCGCCTCGACCCCGACGTCATCATGGTCGGCGAGATCCGCGACGAGGAGACCGCCCACATCGCCATGGAGGCCGCCATGACGGGCCACCTGGTCTTCTCGACCATCCACACCAACGACTCCGCCTCGACGATCTCGCGCCTGACCGACATGGGCCTGCCGGCCTTCATGGTCGCCACGACGATCAAGGCCGTCCTCGCCCAGCGCCTCTCGCGCCGGCTGTGCTCCTGCAAGGTGCCGCACGACGCGACGCCCGACGAGATTAAGATCTTCGAGGAGAACAAGGTGGACCTCCCGAAGGGCAGCAAGCTCATGGGCCCCAAGCCCGGCGGCTGCGAGAACTGCAAGACCCTCGGCTACAAGGGCCGCGTGGGCATGCACGAGATCCTGATCATGTCCGACACCCTGCGCACCTACTGCCTCAAGGACGTCGCCGCCGACAACGTCCGCAAGGAGGCCATGAAGGAAGGGATGCGGCTCATCGTCCAGGACGGCCTGGAGAAGGTGAAGCTGGGCCTGACGACCTGCCGCGAAGTCATCGGAGGCACCGAGTAAGCCATGGCACAGACCAACGCGAGCGCGTCCGGCCCCGACATGAACGTCGACCTGGCTCTCGAGCTCTTCTCGATCGCCGGGTCGCTGAACTCGACGACCGACCTCGACTTCCTCCTCCAGAAGATCGGCGCGGCGGCCGAGCAGCTCCTCGACTCGGAGGCGAGCGCCATCATGCTCGTCACCGACGACAAGAAGCACCTCTTCTTCCGCGTCGCCTCCGGCGCGCACGCCAAGGCGCTCAAGACGATGACCTTGCCGATCGGCCAGGGCATCGCGGGCTGGGTCGCCCAGGAGCGCCAGCCGCAGGTCGTCAACGACACCCGCAGCGACCCGCGCTTCGCCGGCAAGTTCGACAAGGCGAGCGGCTTCGTCACGCGCTCGCTGCTGTGCGTGCCGATGCTGTTCCGCGGCGAGCTCGTCGGCGTCGTCGAGGTGCTCAACAAGCGCGAGGGCGGCTACGGCGAGGGCCACATCGGCCTGCTGTCGAGCCTGGCGAACCTCGCCTCGGTGGCGATCGTCAACGCGAAGATCATGTCCGAGCAGAAGAACTTCTTCTCGCACGTGCTGGAGCTGCTGACCGCCTCCATCGAGACCTCCCGTCCGGGGCTCGAGGACTACCCGGTGCGCGCGGCGAAGCTCGCCTGCTCGATCGGGCGCGCCCTCGAGGTCGACGAGTACGAGTACCGCATGCTCTACTACGCCGGCGTCCTGCACAAGATCGGCTTCGTCGCCTTCAAGAGCCCGCGCCTGCTCGCCGACCTCGGCGTGACCAGCGCCTCCGACGAGATGCTGCCCGCGTTCTCGGCGCGCATGCTCGAGGGCATCAAGATGCTCGACGGCGCGATCCCGATGATCCGCCATCATAAGGAGAACTTCGACGGCACCGGCTACCCGGGCAAGCTGAA
Organism: Elusimicrobiota bacterium; assembly: GCA_016191335.1. GTDB lineage: Bacteria > Elusimicrobiota > Elusimicrobia > UBA1565 > UBA9628 > GWA2-66-18. The sequence continues at coordinate 60,258 of JACPOW010000055.1, forward strand.
GGGCGACGCCATCCCGCTGGGCGCCCGCATCCTGGGCCTGGTCGTGAAGATGGAGGAGCTGCGCGCCGCCGGGCTGCGGGACGCGGCTCTGGGCGCGCAGGCCTTGAAGGAGGCGCGCGCCGGCGCGGGCAGCCGCTTCGACCCGAAGGTCGTGGACGCGTTCGCCGCGGTGCTCGAGTCGCAAGGAGGAACCTGGTAATGGACAAACCGCTCCGAGTCTTGATCGCGAAGCCCGGCCTCGACGGCCACGACCGCGGCGCCAAGGTCATCGTGCGCGCCCTGCGCGACGCCGGCTTCGAGGTCATCTACACCGGCATCCGCCAGACGCCGGAGATGATCGCGGCCGCCGCGATGCAGGAGGACGTGGACGCGGTCGGCCTGTCCCTGCTGTCAGGGGCTCACTTGACCCTGTTCCCGGCCATCTGCAAAGAGCTCAAGAAGAAGGGGCTCAAGGACGTGCTCGTGTTCGGCGGCGGCATCATCCCCGACGAGGACATCCCCGTGCTCAAGAAGGCGGGCGTCGACGGGGTCTTCGGGCCCGGGACGCCCCTGCAGACCATCGTCGACTATCTGAAGGGGAAGCTGGCCGTTGCCAGGTAAAATCGCGCCGTTAGAGCTCGTTAAGCGTGTGCGCCGCGGCGAGCACGCCGCGGCCTCCCGCGCGCTGACCATCGTCGTTAACGACGCCCCGGACTCCGAGGTTCTCGCCAAGGAATTCTTCAAATCCTCCGGCTCCGCCCAGAAGGTCGGCGTGTCCGGCCCGCCCGGCGCCGGAAAATCGTCTTTGACCGGGCGCCTGATCGGCTATTACCGTTCCAAAAAGCTGAAAGTCGGAGTCCTCATGGTGGACCCGTCCTCCTCCATCTCGGGCGGGGCTTTCCTCGGCGACCGGCTTCGCGTGATGGAGCATGCCACGGATTCCGGAGTCTTCATCCGTTCCCTTGCGTCGCGCGGGATGATCGGCGGGCTGACGTACGCGATCTTCGGCGCGATCCACGTCCTGGAGACGCTCGGCTGCGACAAGATCCTCATCGAGACCGTCGGCACCGGCCAGGACGAGGTGGAGATCGCCTCGGTCGCCGACACCGTCCTCTACGTCACCACGCCGTCGATGGGCGACGAGATCCAGGCGATGAAGGCCGGCGCCATGGAGATCGGCGACATCTTCGTCGTCAACAAGGCCGACCTCGCCGGGAAAGACAAGGCCGTGGCTGATCTGAAGGCGGCCCTCGGGCTCGGACACTCCGCCGGCCAGGCGCAGAAGGCCTGGGAGCCGCCCGTGCTGGCCACCTCGGCCAAGACCGGCGAAGGCATCCCCGAGCTCGCCTCCGTCCTCGACGCTCACTGGACCCACCTGCGCAAGTCCGGCGAGGGCCGCGCGCGGCTCAAGGGCCAGCACGCCACCGAGCTCCAGTTCTGGATCCAGCGCCGCGTCATCAAGAGCGCGCTCGACCGCGTCACCGACAAGATCCTGGAGGACATGGTCAGCCGCAAGACCGACCCCGGCAGCGTCGGGCGCCGCCTCCTGGAGGCGCGTTGAAGCTCCATCACGTCGGCGTCGCCGTGAAGGACCTCGACGAGGCGATCGCGCGCCACGAGAAGCTCGGCCTGCGGCTGGCGCATCGCGAGGTCGTCGCCTCCCAGAAGGTCGAGGTCGCTTTCATGGGCTCGGGCCCCTGGATCGAGCTCCTCGCCGGCACCGACGGGGAATCCCCGGTGTCTAGATTCCTGGACAAACGCGGCCCCGGCCAGCACCACCTCGCTTTCGCCGTCCCGAGCATCGCCGCCGAATTGAAGAAGCAGTCCGCCGCCGGCGCTCAACTCATCGACAAGGCCGCCCGCCCCGGCGCCTGGGGCCATAAGGTCGCCTTCCTGCATCCGAAGGACCAGGGCGGCGTCCTGATCGAACTCGTCGAGGAAGCTCATTGAATCGCCTGGAAATGAACCGTAGTATGGTGTATACTGTTATTGCAGTCAGCAACCAATCTAATCCCCAACCGATCGCCTTCGGGCCCGGTTGGGGTTTCCTTTTTCATGGCTGATCCGAATCTTGAGCCGGCGATAAAACGTGCGGCCGTTTTTTTTGACGGCCAGAATCTGTTTTATGCAGCCAAGGAGGCTTTCGGTTCTCTATATCCTGATTACGATGTAAAGGCGTTGGCCGAACGGGTTTGCAAAGCAAACGGCCTCGATCCGATTTCAATTCGATTCTACACGGGTGTTCCCGACCCCCAGGACAATGTGAAGTGGAGCGGCTTCTGGGCGAAGAAGTTGCTGGGCATGAGCCGTGACGGGGTGATGGTCTATAGTCGTCCCCTTAAATATCGGAACAAGACGGTCAAGCTCCCGGATGGGAAGACGCACTCATTCTTGAGCGCGTCGGAGAAAGGCGTGGACATTCGGATCGCTCTTGATGTCATAAGGATGGCGATCAAAAACGAGTACGACGTCGCGCTTATATTCAGCCAGGACCAGGATTTTTCCGAGGTCGCGGATGAAGTGCGCTTGATCGGGGCTGAGCATAAACGGTGGGTGCAGGTGGCGAGCGCCTATCCGGCAAGCCCTACGTTCAGAAATGGACGGGGGATCAATAGGACCAATTGGATCAAGATCGATCGGGCGACATACCAATCATGTCTGGATGCCTACAACTATGGAATCTAAAAAGGAACGCCCCCTCGTTTCGCCGAAGACCCAGCTGCTGTTCGACAAGAAGGCCAAGGTCGAGGCCGGCGGCGGCCCCGAGCGCCACGCGGCGCAGAAGGCCCAGGGCAAGCTCGGCGCGCGCGAGCGCATCGAGATGCTGGTCGACGACGACAGCTTCGAGGAGATCGACGCCCTCGTCGAGACGCGCGCCACGGACTTCGGCCTCGACAAGAAGTACATGGCCGCCGACGGGGTGATCACCGGCTTCGCCCGCATCAACGGAAGGCCTGTTTGTCTTTATAGTCAGGACTTCACCGTCGTCGGCGGCTCGCTCGGCCTCGCCCACGCGATGAAGATCTGCAAGGCGATGGACATGGCCATCACGGCCGGCGTGCCAGTCATCGGCCTGTGCGACTCCGGCGGCGCCCGCATCCAGGAAGGCGTCGAGAGCCTGGGCGGCTACGCGGAGATTTTCTACAGAAACGTAGATGCTTCCGGATATGTCCCTCAAATATCCGCGATCCTCGGGCCCTGCGCCGGCGGCGCCGTGTACTCGCCCGCGCTCACCGACTTCATCTTCATGGTCGAGGGCACGAGCCACATGTTCATCACCGGCCCCGACGTGGTCAAGGCCGCCACCGGCGAGACCTGCGACTTCGAGACCCTCGGCGGCGCCGACACGCACTCCCGCCTCTCCGGCGTGTGCCACTTCACCGCGGGCTCCGAGCACGACTGCTTCCGCCAGATCCGCGAGCTCCTCGACTTCCTGCCGCAGAACTGCCGCGAGAAGCCGCGACCCGTCATGCCCTCCGATGACCCCAAGCGCGAGAGCGACGTCCTCGAGCGCGTGGGCGAGCTCGAGCCGAAGAAGGCCTACAAGATCCACGACGTCATCTGGGAGATCGCCGACGGCCATCAGTTCTTCGAGGTGCAGCGCGGCTTCGCCCGGAACCTCGTCGTCGGCTTCATCCGCCTCGACGGCGAATCCGTGGGCGTCATCGCCAACAACCCCCAGGTCCTGTCCGGCGCCCTCGACATCGACGCCTCCGAGAAGGGCGCCCGCTTCATCAACTTCTGCGACTCGTTCAACATCCCGCTGCTGACCTTGGTGGATGTGCCGGGCTATTGGCCGGGGCTCGAGCAGGAGCACGGCGGGATCATCCGCCGCGGCGCCAAGCTCCTCTACGCCTACTGCCGCACCACGGTCCCTAAAGTGACCGTGGTGTTAAGAAAAGCGTATGGGGGGGCGTACGACGTGATGAGCTCCAAGCACATCCGCGGCGACGTGAACTACGCCTGGCCCTGCGCCGAGATCGCCGTCATGGGCCCCCAGGGCGCCGTCAGCATCCTCTATAAGGCGGAGCTCAAGGCCGCCAAGGACCCGGAGAAGCGCCGGGCCGAATTGGTGCAGGAGTACGTCGAGAAGTTCGCCTCGCCCTTCCAGGCCGCCAAGCGCGGCTACATCGACGAGGTCATCGAGGCGCGCAAGACCCGGCCGAAGGTCATCCGGGCGTTCAAGTTCTTGAAAGGGAAGAAGGTCGCACGCCTTCCCAAGAAGCACGGCAACATACCCCTTTGACGGTGGGGTCAGACCTCCCGTTGTTGCGTTGTTCGCGAGGAAGCTACTTAACGAACAACGCAACAACGGGAGGTCTGACCCCGAAGGACACTATAGGAGGTCGTTAACATGGCCAGGACGAAAGTGACGGTGATCGGGGCCGGAAACGTCGGAGCGACGCTCGTGCAGCGCCTCGCCGAGATGGAAGTATGTAACGAGGTCGTCGTGGTTGATATCCCCGCGACCGAAGGCATGCCCGCCGGCAAGGCCCTCGACCTGCTGGAGTCGGGCCCCGTCGTGGGCTACGACACGAAGATCACCGGGACGACCTCCTACGAGCCCACCGCCGGCTCCGACGTCGTGGTCATCACCGCCGGCATCCCGCGCAAGCCGGGCATGAGCCGCGACGACCTCCTCAACACCAACGCCAAGATCGTCGCGTCGGTGACCGAGAGCGTGGTCAAGTTCTCCCCGAACTGCATCCTCATCATCGTCTCGAACCCGCTCGACGCGATGTGCCAGGTCGCGCTGAAGGTCTCCAAGTTCCCGAAGCACCGCGTCATCGGCATGGCGGGCGTGCTCGACAGCGCGCGCATGCGCTGGTTCATCGCCGAGGCGCTCGACGTCTCGATGGAGAGCGTGCACGCGATGGTGCTCGGCGGCCACGGCGACACGATGGTCCCGATGCCCCGCTTCTCGACGGTCAGCGGCATCGCGATCACCGAGCTGCTCCCGAAGGAGAAGATCGAGGCGATCAACCAGCGCACCCGCGACGGCGGCGCCGAGATCGTCAAGCTGCTGAAGACCGGCTCGGCGTACTACGCCCCGTCGGCGTCGGCCGCCGAGATGGTCGAGTCCATCCTGAAGGACAAGCGCAAGATACTCCCGTGCGCCGCCCTGCTCGAGGGCGAGTACGGCGTCGAGGGCGTGTTCGTCGGCGTGCCCTGCAAGCTCGGCGCCCGCGGCATCGAGTCCATCATCCAGCTGAACCTGACCGTCGAGGAGCGCGCGGCGCTGCTCAAGTCGGCCGGCGCGGTGAAGGAATTGGTCGGAGCCTTGAAATAAATCGATGCTGTTAGCCGTCGACGTAGGCAACACAAACATTACGGTAGGAGTATTCGCCGGGGATCGACTCCAGCGCCAATGGCGCCTGGAGACCGATCCCCGGCGTTCTTCAGAGTGGTATGGCCGGGCGCTCAAATGCCCTTTCCGTAAGCTGGACGGGTCGCCCACCCGGGTCGTGGTCGGGTCCGTCGTGCCCGGCCTGGACGCCGTGCTTTCCGAGGCGATCACCAATTCGTTTTCCGTTAAGCCGATGTTCGTCACGCCGTCCTCGCCCCTCGGCCTGAAGCTGAAGGTGAGGACGCCGGCGCAGGTCGGCGCCGACCGGATCCTCAACGCCCTCGCTTTGCGCGACCTGACGGACGGCCCGTCCATCGCGATCGATTTCGGCACCGCCACCACCTTCGACTGCGTGGACGCGAAGGGCGCCTACGTGGGCGGCGCCATCCTGCTGGGCCCCAACTCGGCCGCGCGCGCCCTCCACGAGTTCACCGCGAAGCTGCCCCTGATCAAGGTCCGCAAGCCGCGCACCGTCATCGGCAAGGACACGGAGCACTGCCTCGAAGCGGGGCTGTACTTCGGCTATCTGGGGATGATCCGCGAGGTGCTGGCCCGCACGAAGAAGGAGCTCGGCGGGCGCCCCGTGGTGGCGGCGACCGGAGGCCTGGCGCCGCTGTTCCTGAAGGACCTGCCCGGCGTCCGGCACGAGCCGGACCTGACGCTGAACGGCCTGCGGATCGCGAGCGGGCTTATTTCAGCGGCGCGTGGGGCATGAGCGCGGCGACGCCGCCGACCATGCCGAGGATGACGCCCGCCAGCGAGAGGAGCTGGACCCGGCGGTCCTGAGGCGCGGCGCGCAGCGCGCGGACATGCTGCTCGACGATCAGGAAGAGGGGGAGGATCATCATCGCCATGCGGACGTTCTCGCCCGTCTTCTTGGTGACGAAGACCAGCGCGGCGACGCCGACGAAGTTGAGGATCAGCGCCAGCAGGAACAGCCCGGCGGAGGCGCCCGCCTCGCCCTTCGCGACGCGGTCCTTGAGCCCGGCCTCGGCCTTGAGCTGGACGGCGTGGGCGCCGAAGAAGATGGCGACGGAGACCACATAGAGGATCAGGAGCTGGACGCTGATGGTCCAATTGGTCTTCTGATTCAGCTTCGAGACGAGGTCGTTCACGGGCGCTCCTGGGGGCTCAGATTCGGTCTAGGTCTTTCGGCCCCGGCCCCAGGGGGGCCTAAAGCCGCTTGCTTTCGAACCAGCATTGAGATATCATATTGATAGGTTGTCGTCTATGACATAGATGAGAATTTATGACATCAGCATGACGATCTCATGACATACGCCGTAGGAGGAACGATGTCCCGAGCACGAAACGCCGTCATCATCATCATTCTCTGCATCATCGGCGCCTACACCTTCAACAAGGGCCCTCAGCTCGGCCTCAATATGCCCGCTCCCGAGGACATCAAGGACGCGGTCGCCGGCGGCCCCGTCACGGCCTCCCGCCGCGCCAACGGCCCCAAGCTGACGCTCGCCAGCGGCAAGGGCGAGGACCTGCGCGACGCCGTGGCCGGCTTCGCGGTCGGCACGCCGAACACCGGCAACTCGCTCGGCGAGATCGACGGCCCGCCCCGCGGCAGCGGCAACGGCGGCTTCAGCCCCCTGGCCAACAACCCGAACAACAACCCGCCCTACAACCCGCCGCCGAGCTTGTCCCCGTCCGGGCCGCAGGACACGCCGACCAACACCTGCGAGGGTTATGGTCCGTCGGTCGTCCGTTCCGAATGCAACCGGGATTAATGTAACGCGCTCTCGTGGTGAGCCCAGTCCTCGCACCAGGACTGGGCTCTCTATTGTACGCCCAGCATGACGCACGACTGAAGAGGTGGAAGTCCTCTGGGAACCCGGTCGCAGGGACCCGAGGGAAACGCAAGGGCGGGGTCGCGAGGCCCTGTCCGAAGGAAGCGTGGAAC
>JACPOW010000019.1 GCA_016191335.1 Elusimicrobiota bacterium
CACACCGCCGACGCGAGGCTCAAGCAGATCGACGGCGCCGGCTTCCTGGGCTTCCTGCCGAGCCTCCCCAAGTTCGTCTGGCAGGCGGCCACGGGCAAGCTGCCCTCGGCCCCGACGGAGAGCATGGGCCTGACCCGCTACCACGCCGCCAAGATGCTCAAGGCGCTGGCCAACGACCCGATGATGCCCGCCCATCAGCGCGACAACCTGATGTGGTCCTACGTGGGCTCGATGATCCTGCCCAAGGGCCTGACCGGGCGCGGCTCCTACATCCGCTCCGAGATCATCAACATGGTCCAGGGCTTCCACGACAGCGCCGCCGGCGTGCGCGTCGACAACAAGACGGGCCGCTTCAACGTCGTGCACAACGGCCAGTGGTTCGAGTCGATGGACAACGCCTCCCGCCGCTGGTGGGAGCTCGAGTACGGCACGGACCTGACCTTGCCGTACACCCACAACTCGATGTCCACCATCAAGGACGTCACCACGAACAAGAAGTCCTACTTCATCTCGCTGTCGGGCACCTCCGGCAACAAGTTCGAGGCCCACCTGCGCGCCAACAAGATCTCCGTCGTCGGCGAGGGCTCGGCCATGCCCAAGAACGTCCTCCTCGAGATCGTCGCCACGCCCGAGCAGCGCCTGGCGCGCGTCACCCGGACCCTGGAGATGCAGAAGGTCGCCACCGCCGACCAGGTCGTCCTGCGCGAGACCGACATCATTCCCGCCGAGGCGAAGAAGGGCATCGACCAGTACCTGTCCGAGCGCGGGATGAAGCTCGACGACCCCCAGGTCATCAAGATCAGCGACGTCCCCGGCAAGGCCGCGCAGGACTATCTGAACGGCATCCGCATGACGCAGAAGAACACCGGCCTGATCGTCCTCAGCGTCTCCGACACGCGCGCCCTGCGCAAGGTCGAGACCGAGCTCAAGAAGGCCGGCGTCAACCAGAACGAGATCGCCAAGGTGTTCGCCGACACCGAATACCTGCGCCTGAACGTGCCCGAGGCGAACGTCCTCAAGCAGATGAACATCGAGGGCCTGAACACGGGTCAGGTCAAGGTCCTCATCCTCGACACGCGCGTCGGCGGCCGCGGCCTCGACCTCAACTTCAAGGGCGAGCGCAACTCGACCAAGCCCGGCGCCTTCCGCGGCTACACGACCTTCGACATGCTCGTGCTCGGCCCCGAGGAGATGTCGAGCGTCCACATGGTCCAGGCGATGGGCCGCATCGACACCGGCCGCACCCTGAGCCGGGCGCCGCGCCAGTTCTCCCTTCTCATGGACATCGAGACCGCCAAGGCGGAGTCGGTGTTCCGCAACATGTTCGAGGTCGACCCCTTCTTCCTCGAGATGCGCAAGGACCCCGCGTTCCAGGATTTCGCCCGCAAGAACGGCGCCCGGATCGACTGGCGCACGCTCAACGACTACATCCTCAACCGCGCCGGCGACGGCACCGGCGAGGGCCAGCTCCTGGCCCAGCGCGCCGACAAGGCCGTGCGCGAGAGCCTCGGCCGCCGCAACCTCGAGGTCGAGGAGAACCTGCTGCGGCAGGCCAACGTCCTCACCGACGCGCCCACCACGCAGAGCAAGAACCCCGCGCTCGACCGCATCCGCTAGGCGGACGCGCCATCCCGGCGGGCCGACCGTTCCGGAAACAGCTAGAATGGCTCATGCCTTCCTGGAACGAAGTCGAAGCGCGCCTGGCCAAGCTCGGCGTGCGCCCCCAGGACCTCGAGGAGAGCTTCACGCGCTCCGGCGGCGCGGGCGGCCAGAACGTCAATAAGGTCGAGACCGCGGTCCTGCTGGTCCACCGGCCCTCCGGGATCGCCGTGCGCTGCACCGAGGAGCGCTCCCAGGGCCAGAACCGCCTCATCGCGCGCGCGCGCCTGGCGGACCGCCTGGAGGGCCTGGCGCGGGACCGCGCCGACCGCCTGCGCCACGACGCGGAGAAGGCCCGCCGGGCCAAGCGCGGCCGCTCCCGGAACTCGAAGAAGATCACCGTCGAAGCCAAGCGCCGCCGGTCGAGCGTGAAGCAGGGCCGCGGCTCGTGGCGAGGAGACGAATAGATGGCTCACGCGCTCGACGCCGTCCGCTTCCTGCTCTCCGATACCGATCCCGCCAAGCTCGGCGCCAGCCTGGCCGAGGTCGCCTTCGTCGGCCGCTCGAACTCGGGCAAGAGCACGATGATCAACGCCCTGTGCCGCAAGGACCTCGCCCGCACCTCGAGCACCCCGGGCCGCACGCGCACCATCAACGTCTACGAGGCCGCCCCGCAGCGCCGCATCGTCGACCTCCCCGGCTACGGCTTCGCCACCGGCCCCGCCGCCTCCCGCGAGGGGTGGGGCGCGATGATCGAGGGCTACCTCATGGGGACCAAGACTTTGGCCGGCATCTTCGTGCTCGTGGACGCCAAGCTCGGGCCGACCAAGCTCGACCTGGAGATGCTGAACTGGCTCCAGGCCGAGCGCCTGCCCTGGCGCGTCGTGGCGACCAAGGTGGACCAGGTCAAGTCGTCCCGTTCCTTCGTCCGCCGCCGCGAGGTGGCCCAGCTCGTCGGCATGACGCCCGAGGCCCTGGCCTGGGTCAGCTCCCAGGAAGGCACGGGCATCGTCGAGCTGCGCAACGAGGTCGCCAGGCTCATCGGAGTCGCCGGACAGAAAAGCTAGAGAGGCCGCCATGACCATGTTCCGTCTGATCCCCTCCGCCCTCGCCCTGCTGCTCGCCGTGTCCGCCCCCGCAGCGCCCGCCGCGGCGCCGGCCTCCGCGGCTCCCGCCGCCGACACGAACCTCTGGCTCGAGGACATCGAGGGCAAGACGGCGATCGACTGGGTCAAGGAGCGCAACAAGACCTCGCTCGGCGAGCTCGAGGGGGACAAGCGCTACGAGCCCCTGCGCCAGGAGATGCGCGCCATCCTCAACGCCTCGGACAAGATCGCCTGGCCCGCGTGGCGCGGCGGCATGGTCTACAACTTCTGGCAGGACGCGGAGCACGTGCGCGGCCTGTGGCGCCGGGCGACGCTCGCCGAGTACCGCAAGAAGGACCCGAAGTGGGAGATCGTCCTCGACGTGGACAAGCTCGGCAAGGACGAGGGCGAGTCGTGGGTCTACAAGGGAGCGTCTTGCCGCGTCCCGCAGTATACGCGGTGCCTCTTGAATCTTTCGAGGGGCGGCAAGGACGCGGTCGTCGTGCGCGAGTTCGACGCCGCCCGCTCCACCTTCGTCGCGGGCGGCTTCGCCATCCCCGAGGCCAAGCACCGCCTCGAGTGGTTGGGCGACGACGAGCTGCTCGTCGGCTCCGACTTCGGCCCCGGCACCTTGACCAAGTCCGGCTACCCCCGCACCATCCGGCGCTGGGCCCGAGGCGTCTCCCTGTCCTCGGCCCCGACGGTGTTCGAGGGGCTCGAGTCCGACGTGTCGGTCGATCCGGCGTCCTTCGAGAACGAGACCGGGCGCTTCGTCATGGTCCAGGTCGCCAAGACCTTCTTCGAGACCGAGTACCACCGCATGACGCCCGACGGGAAGTTCCGCCGCCTCGCTTTGCCGCTCGACACCGAGATCGAGGACTGGGACGGCAAGCGCCTGTTCGTGCGCGTGCTCAAGGACTGGACCGTGGACGGCGCGACCCGCAAGGCCGGCTCCTTGATCTCCGTCCCCGACGACGCCTACGACGCCAAGGACCTCGCCGGCAAGGTCGAGACCGTCTATTTCCCGAACTCGCGCTCCTCCTTGGCCTCCGCCTTCTTCGTCCAGGGGACCTTGCACCTCCTGATCCGCGAGAACGTGGTGACCCGCCTCTACACCGCCGAGCGCGAGGGCGCCTTGTGGAAGAGGACCCTCGTGCCCCTGCCCGACAACGGCACCATCGGCATCGCCGCCGCCGACCCGTTCCGCTCCGAGCTGTTCGTCAGCTACACCTCCTTCCTCGTCCCGTCCACCTTGACCTTGATCCCGAAGCCCGGGGCCGCTCCCGAGGTCCTGAAGAGCCTGCCGCCCCGTTTCAAGACCGACGGCCTCGAGGCGACCCAGCTCGAGGCGAAGAGCGCCGACGGGACCATGGTCCCCTATTTCCTGGTGCGCCGCAAGGACGCCCCGGTGGACGGCACGGCGCCGACCTTGCTGTACGGCTACGGCGGCTTCCAGGCCGTCTACGGACCGTTCTACCTCGAGACCGCGGGCAAGGCCTGGCTCGAGCGCGGCGGCGCGTACGCCCTGGCCAACATCCGGGGCGGGGGGGAGTTCGGCCCGGCCTGGCATCAGGCCGCGCTCAAGAAGAACCGCCCGCGCGCCTACGAGGACTTCGAGGCCGTGGCGCAGGACCTGATCGCCCGCAAGCTCACCAGCTCCCGGCGCCTGGGCATCATGGGCGGCAGCAATGGCGGCCTGCTCGTGGGCGCCGCGATGACGCGCAAGCCGGAGCTGTACCGCGCCGTCGTCTGCCAGGTGCCTCTGCTCGACATGATGCGCTACCACAAGCTCCTCGCCGGCCACAGCTGGATGGGGGAGTACGGCGACCCCGAGGGGGAGGAGCGCGAGGCGATCCTGGGCTACTCCCCGTACCAGAACCTCAAGATGGGCGTCGCCTACCCGCGCGCCTTCTTCGTGACCTCGACGAAGGACGACCGCGTCCATCCCGGCCATGCGCGCAAGATGGTCGCCCGGATGCGGGAGCTGGGCAACGACCCGCTGTACTACGAGAACATCGAGGGCGGCCACGGCGGCGCCGCCGACCTTGAGCAGCGGGCCCGGCGCACCTCGCTCGAGTACACCTACCTGTACCGCAGCCTGATCGACTAAAGGTAGAATCACCGCATGGGAAAGCTCGCCGGCGTCCGCGACAGGCTTCTCTTCGTCTTCGCCCTGCTCGTGGCCTGCCTGGCGACGGGGACCGCCGGCTATCACCTCATCGAGGGCTGGTCGCTCTTCGATTCGCTGTACATGACGGTGATCACCATCGGGACGGTCGGCTACGGCGAGACGCACCCGCTCAGCCACGGCGGGCGGCTGTTCACGATGTTCATGATCTTGGGCGGGATCGGCCTGTTCACGTACGGCTTCACCGCGATCACCGCCATCGTCGTCGAAGGGGAGCTCGCCAAGGCGTTCAGGAGAATGAGGATGGAACAGAGCATCGCGCACCTGACGGACCACTTCATCATCTGCGGGGCCGGCCACACCGGCGGCGTCATCTGCGCCGAGCTGCGCAAGACGGGACGCGACTTCGTCGTCGTGGACCGCGACCCGGCCGCGATCGCCACGCTCTCCCAGCGCCTCGGCTTCGACGTCCTCAACATCGTCGGCGACGGCTCCGACGACGCGGTCCTGCGCAGCGCCGGCGTCACGCGCGCGGCGGGCGTCTTCGCGGTGCTCGCCACCGACCAGGACAACGCCTTCGTGGTGCTGTCCGCCAAGGGCCTCAACCCGAAGACCAAGGTCCTCGCCTGCCAGAAATCCCTCGGCGTGCGCGAGAAGCTCATGCGCAGCGGCGCCGACGGCGTCGTGGACCCCGAGTTCATCGGCGGCCTGCGCCTGGCCTCGGAGATGATCCGCCCCGTCACGGTCGGCTTCCTGGACTCGATGCTGCGCAACAAGGACTCCCACTTCCGCTTCGACGAGATCTCCGTGCCCTCGGACTCCCCCGTCATCGGCCACCCCGTCGGCAAGATCAAGGGCGGCGAGGGCGGCTGCCCGCTCGTCGTCGCCGTCGTCGCGGCCGGCTCCGACGACTACGAGCTCAACCCGTCCGTCGACCGCCCCGTGCGCGCCGGCGACCGCCTGGTCATCCTCGGTGAGACCGAGGCCCTCGGCGGCCTGCGCAAGCGCGTCCTCTCCTAGCCGCATAAGGTGCCAGGCCTACCGATGTTTGCTTTACCTCCCCGACTTACGCAAACATCGGTAGGCCTGGCACCAACCTCTAACCATTAAAAGCCTGGCACTCGGACGCGAATTATGCTAGGATGTCCGCATTATGGGACGACCTAAACGAATCCAGTACGCCGGCGCCTGCTACCTCGTCATACTGCAGGGCAACAACCGGCAGGACCTCTTCCTCTCCAACCAGGACCGCCGCCAGTTCCTCACCTTGCTGCGGCAATACAAGGACCGCCACGGCCTCGAGGTGTTCGCCTACAGCCTCCTCGGCAACTCGGTCAACCTCCTCATCCAGACGTCGCAGGCGAACCTGTCCGCCGTGATGCAGGGCTTCAACACCCAGTACACGAAGTACTTCAACGCGGCCCACAACGCCGTCGGGCACGTGTTCCAGGGCCGGTACAAGGCCTACATCGTCGACAAGGACACCCACCTGGCCGAGATGACGCGCTACGTCCACCTCGCCTGCGTCCGGGACGCCCTCAAGGACAAGCCCTGGCGCTACCAGTGGTCCTCCTGCGCCGCCTACGTCGAGGCCGAGCACAAGGAGCCGCTCGTCGACAGCGACCTCGTGCTGCGCAAGTTCGGCAACGGCCGCCTGAAGCAGTCGGTCCGCTACCTCCAGTACATCAAGGACCGCATGAAGACCGCCGGCGACCAGACCTTGCCCGTCATGGGCGGGGTGGCCATCGGGGGGGAGGCGTTCCTCAGCAGGATCTCCGCCCACAGCGAGCGCCCGACGGCGCCCCGCCTGGTCCCCGTCGAGGCCGCCCGCAAGATCATCGCCGAGGTGGCCGTCCGCCACGGCCTCACCGAGGAGAAGATCCTCGGCCGGGTGCAGTGGCGCGAGGTCTCGGCGGTCCGCCGGGAGGCCATCCACCGGGTCTGGAAGGAGACCCGTATGGGCGTTTCCGAATTAGCCCGCCTGTTCCAGCGCACCCCCAGCGCGATCAGCCAGCTGATCCGGTCTCTCGAGACCGGATCGCCGTCGATGAACTGAAAAAACGCTGATTTTGCGTTAATAACTTAAAGCCTGGCACTTAGGGGTCCTTAGTCCCAAGGACCCCTGGGCCATAAAATAAGCCCTTTTTAGGCCTCCAAGGGGCTGACAATATGGGGAAGTGGGTATAAGCTATAGGAAGTGACCCCTCGCTCCCTGCGCTTATTGGGACGGAAAATCACGGCGGCCGCGCTCGCGGCCGCCCTTGTGCTGTCCGGGTCCGGCCCCATCTACGCCCAGGAGATCCGCGCGATCTCCGCCCAGAGCAAGGCCCCGGGCTACGCCGGCGAGACTGGGGCGCTGGCCCTCCCCAAGGTCCTCTCCCCTCTCTCTCCGACGGCGTTCAACGCCTCGCTGACGCCGTCCTTGCCGGTCCTTTCGGCGCCCTCGCTGACGCCGTCGGCCCCGGCCCTCGGCGGCCACGCGCGCACGCTCCCCGCCCTCGCGAACCCGTCCCTCGTCCCGGCGGCCCCCGCGGCCGCCTCGCCGCTCGCGCCCGCCGGGCGCCTCGCCGCGCTCAGGGCCCTGGTCTCCGGTCCGGCTCCGGTCACCCCCGACCGCCCGTCCCTCGGCTCCGCGAAGACCCCCGCCAAGGGCGCCGACGCCGTCCTGCCCGCCGAGGCCACGGCCGGCGACGCCAAGGAGTTCGCCGACGCCGCGTTCCGCCGCCTCCACGGCGAGGCCGGCGCCTCGGCCTCGGGCGCGGCCCCCGCTGTCGCCGCCGCTCCCGGGACCCGGAGCTGGAAGCAGCGCCTCGGCCTGGCCGCCGCCTCCGTCGTCGCGGGCGGGGCCCTGGCCCTGCCCCACGGCGGAACCCACGCCGCCGGGGCCCTGCCGCCCGTCGACGTCGCGTCGGGCGCGAACTTCTCGGTCATCGGCCAGTACCTGGGGCAGGCGGGCTATTGGATCGGCAACGCCCTGGCGTTCGTGTTCCCGATCCCCGAGGTGTTCAAGGCGATCAAGGGCGGGAAGGTCGCGGTGCCGGCGTGGCGCGCGGGCATCCTCGTCACCGCGAGCCTCGCTCTCGGCCTCGTCAACGCGACCGTGGCCGGCATGCCGTTCTGGGGGATCCAGAACACCTTCGCCGCCGCGGCCATGCTGCTGGCCTGGCCCGCGGCGAAGTGGGGCAAGAAGGCCGCCGGCGAGGCCGGCGCCCTGAGCGGCAAGAAGTCGGCCGTCGCGACCGTCGTGACCTCGCTCCTCGCCCTGGCCTTGGCCGCGGCGATGTACTACGCGGCGGCCGCGGTGATCCCGGCGGCGCTGGCGGCGGCGTTCGGCGCGGCCGCGGTCGCCAACGTGACCTTCGGCATCATGGCCGCCACCGGCGGCGCTTTCTTCCTGCTCTTCCTGCCCGACGTCATCTCCATCGTCCGCGGGCGCGCGCCGAACGGCTTCACCCCCGGCTTCTCTTTGCTGTTCCTCCTCGCCTCGCTCGGCTTCGTGGTGTGGACCGGCCACCTCGCCTGGATCGCCGAGCCCGGCTCGCCGCAGGCCGCCCAGTACGGCCTGTACGCCGCGCTCAACGCGGCCTACGTCCTCGTCTCCGGGGCCAGCTGGTGGATCGGCCGGCGCGCGGCGAAGCCCGTCGTCGTCCCCGCTCCTTCGGACGAGGTCCCGCCGGCCGCCGAGCCCGAGCAGGCCTCTCCCTCGCGCGCCCCGCCGTCCCGCTTCGAGGGCCTGGCCGCGGCGGAATCCCGCGCCCACTCCTCCGCCCGGGCCCGCGCGGGCAACGTCCGCCTGATGCGCGTCGGCGTCGACCTCAAGAGCTCCGGTCCCCGCTGGGTCTTCGCCTTCCACGCTCCCGCCAAGAAGCAGATCCTGACCTACGGACCTAACGGCGTCGAGGCCCGCAAGTTCGGCGGCGACGAGCGCCCGGCGATGCTCCACCCCGAGGACCTCCCCGCCGTGGACCTCGAAGCCCGCCTCGCCGCCCTCGCCGAGAAGGAGCCCGGGTTCAAGCCGGTGCGCGCCGAGATCGTCGCGCTCGCCAAGGGCGGCCTGAAGGTCTACGGCTACGATTCCAAGAATAACTCGCGAGAAATGCCGTTGCCTTTGCCGGTCGTCGAATCCGCGCAGGTTCCGCCTTCGGCGGAACCACCGGCCGCTCCGGAACAGCCTTCGACGACGGCCGCCCCTGAGCCTGTCGTCGAAACCCCGGCTCCCGTGGTCGAGACCCCGAGCCAGGCCGACGCCGACATGGTCCAGGAGTACGGGCCGGTCCACGACGAGTTCCCCGGCCTTCCGGGTTCGCCTTCGGCGAACCCCCCGGCCGCTCAGGAACAGCCCTCGACGACGGCCGCCGCGGAGCCGGCCCTGCCGCGCAGCTGGAAGCGCTTCCCGGCGGAGGCGCGCGAGGCGACGAGCGCGGCGATGCTCGCGGCCAAGGCCGAGGCGCAGGCGCGCGCGCGCGCGCTGGCCCCGGACGCCCGGCTCGTCAGCGTGGCGATCAACCTCGTGGACCCGCGTTCGCATTGGATCTTCATCTTCCGCTCCGACAAGCGCAACGAGGAGCTGACGGTCTGGACGAAGCGCGTCGCGGTGCGCAAGCTCGGCTTCCGGCCGACGAAGGCCCCGACCCTCTGGGACACGCGCCTGGAGTCGGTCGGACCGCTCGACCGCGCCTACGCCGCCCTCAAGAAGGCGAATCCCCGCTTCCGGCCCGTGCGCGTCGAGGTGGACCCGGCGTGGACCGGGGCCGCCTCCTACCGCTTCCTCGACGCCTTCGGCCGGTCGGCCTTCGTCGGGGCCGACGGCAAGCCCGTCTTCGACGCCCCGGCCCTGCCGGTCTCCGCGGACGCCAAGCCCCCGAAGAGCTTCGAGAGCCTGCCCGAGGACGCCCGCGGCGCCGACGGCAAGTCCCTGCTGGCCCTGAAGGCCCAGGCTCAGGCCCGCGCCCGCGCGATCTCTCCGGACGCGCGGCTCGTGAAGGTCGCCATCAACCTCGACGACCCCCGCTCGCATTGGATCTTCGTGTTCCGCTCCGACAAGAACCGCACCGAGCTGACGGTGTGGACGAAGAAGATCGAGACGAAGCGCCTGCGCCCCGGCACCCGCCGCATCCCGACCCTCAACGACGCCCGCCTGGCGAAGGTCGATCCCGTCGCCGTCGCCTACGCCGCGCTGAAGGCCGCCAAGCCCGGCCTCAAGCCCGTCCGCCTCGAGCTGGTCCCGACCTGGAAGGGGGACGCGTCCTGGTCCTTCAAGGATTCCCGCGGCCGCGGCACCGCCGTCGCCGCCGTGGCGACGCCCGCCGCCCCGGCCCCCAAGCCGGAACAGCCGGATGAGCGCGGACCGCCGGCACCGACCGATCCGGCGCCTCCGGAAACGACGCAGCCGGCCCCGGCTCCTCCCGCGACCCCGGCCCCCGAGATCCCGAAGCCGGAAGTGCCCAAGCCTGAAGAACCGTCCTTCCCCGGCCCGCGCGTCGCCCCCAAGCACATCTATGAGGACTTCCTCGGCTTCCGCACCGTCAAGGGCGTCCGCCACGACCCGACGCTGAAGCCGTTGATGAAGATCGAGACCATCGACCAGGTCATCGACCAGATCTCCCGCCAGTTCAACATCAAGCGCGAGCGCGTCATCGAGCTCGGCGTCAAGTACCGCCTCAACGAGTTCAGCCCGCTCGAGTCCTGGATCGGCGTCTACGACCGGCTCCAGGCCGCCAACCGCGACCAGTTCAAGCGCTACGACTCGAAGAAGTACGACGGCTGGAAGAGCTTCCGGGAGCTGGCCAACAAGACCTACGCCCCCGGCTGGAAGGGAGCGCTGCAGCGCGCCCTCGAGTTCCACAAGCACTTCATCGGCGCGGCGGTGCGCTTCCCGTACCACCTGTTCGACATGTTCATCTTCGGCTACTTCCGCCAGGCGATCTCCTTCGAGTTCCGCCACTCGACCGAGGACTTCATGGCCCTGTCGGACAAGGACAACTTCGCCGAGCAGTGGCTCGAGTCCTCGATGCGCAAGGACGCGTTCGACGGGGCGGGCATGCTCGCCGGGCTCAAGGCGAAGGCGTGGTACCGCGCGGTCAACCGCTGGTTCATCGTCCCGGCCGCCGCGCCCCTGACGACCTTCCTCGCGCGCCGCCTGACGCTCGCGATCATGAGCGCGGTCGCGATGGGCCTGCTGGGCGCGTTCGCGCCGGTGCTGCCGCTCTCCTTCGCCCTGACCTCCATCCCGGTGCTCGGCCCCGCGATCGTCGCGGTGCTCAACGGCCTGCCCGTCGCCGTCGCCGCGGTGCCTTTCATCGGCGACGCCCTGGCGCCCGTCCTCGGGGCCGCGGTCGCGGCCCTGGCCAAGGACCTGATCCTCGGCCCGCTGCTCAACACCCTCATCCTGTCGACCTTGCTGACCTTCCCGGCGGCGGCGCGCGAGCGCATCGCCAAGCTGCGCGACGACGCCCCGCTGGCGAGCCTGCCGGTCAAGGGGCTGATCGTGGCCGTGCTCGGCGCGGCGGTCTCCTGGGAATTCTGGAAGGCCAACCTGAAGTCGTTCCTCGGCCTGGTCACGGTCGGCGCCGAGATCGAAGGCATCATGACCTACGCGGGCACGATCGACTCGTTCATCGACCCCGGCGTCAAGGCCGTCACCGGCCGCGAGCTGCACCTGTTCCACAACATCGGCGCGGCCGTCGAGCGGCCGGAGGGCGACAGCCCGATCCCGTTCGGCGGCGCCATCACCTGGGGCAACACGCTCCTCTATAAGCTCCAGGCCCTGGCCGGCTTCAACATCTCCGACGCCGTGATGCGCACGACCTTGATGGCCAAGGGCGCGGTGCTGGGCGAGAGCGCCCGCGACCTGCCGATGGCCATGCTGTCGGCGCAGGGCCTCATCGCCGCCGCGGGCGAGCGCACGCCCGAGCAGGCGAAGGGCCTGCCGTTCGACCCCGACCTGTGGAAGCAGCCGATGGACCAGGTCATGGCCCGGATCAAGGAGCTGTCGGGCCAGGCCGGCCACCTCGACGCGGAGATCGCCGCGGTCAAGGACCACCGCGTCCGCCTGCTGTCCGAGCTCGGCGACAAGCAGGCCCAGCTCGAGCGGCTCCAGAAGCTGAGCCGCCCCGTGACCCCCGAGGAGGAGGCCGAGCTCGCCCGCCTGAAGGCCGCGCTCGCGACCAAGGCCGACGAGGTCGAGGTGCGCGAGAAGCTGGCCGAGCGCCGCGACCTGCTGGCGCCGCCGAGCGACGCGGACGCCCTGGCCCGCCTCGAGGCCCTGCAGAAGGAGTTCTCGGGCCTGACGCCGCCGCCGGACCGCAACGGCTACTGGGAGGACCTGGCCGCGCAGGACGCGTCGATGAAGGCCCTGTCCCAGCGCCTGGCCGACTACGCCGAGGGCCGCGGCGCCGCCGCGCCCGCCGGCGTCGCCTCCACCTTGAACCCCGAGGTCCGGGACAAGATCGACAAGCTCGTCGGCGAGATCGAGGTCCTGCGCGCCGAGGCCAAGGGGGAGGTCGCCCAGCGCGACGCCACCTCCCAGCTCCTCGCCTCGTCGAACCGGGTGCGCAACGCCGCCCTGCGCGAGCGCCGCGACGGCAAGGACATGCTGCGCTTCCACACCGACATGGCCAAGCTGGCCAGCGTGATGGACCTGGCGCTGTCGCTCAACGAGATCAACGCCGCGCAGGCCGCGATCAAGGAGATGATGGACCTGCTCGAGGCCAAGCGCGCGAAGATCGCCGCCTCCCGCGCGCAGAACCAGCAGAACCAGAGCGGAGCGGACCAGAACGCGGGCAACACCGCCCAGTGGCGCGACGAGATCGACCGCGACGTCGCCGCCGACAACGACATGCTGAAGGACCTGGCCGACTCCGAAGCCAAGGCCGGGATGGTCTCCCGGACGATCGGCACCTTCCAGACCGACATGCGCGCCTTCATCGACGGCATCAACGCCCAGGACCGGGGCCAGAGCGCCGACGCGGCGACGGAGTACCAGCGCCGCATCGACCTCCTGCCCCGGATCAAGGAGTGGCGCATCAACGGCGGCAACCCGAACGACCCCGACGCCTTCTCGCTGAAGAAGTTCAACGAGAACCTCGCCGAGGTCAACGACAACATCACCAAGGCCCAGGCCGGCCTGAGCCGCCTCGGCACCATGCCCCTCGAGTACGCGGGCGTGCTCGTCGTCGAGGTCCCCGGCCCCACGGTCTCGGTGAGCAACCCGACGCCGGAGCAGACCCGGCAGATCCTGGCCGACCGCAAGGTCTACTGGCAGGGCAAGAAGGCGGACTTCGGCAAGTCGCTCGACTCGGTCAACCGCATGCTCGACGGCGGCAACACGCGCACGGTGATCGACGAGTTCGGCGACCCGCACCCCGAGTCCCTGCCGCGCTGGAAGGCCCAGTCGCAGACCGAGATCTCCGAGGCGCGGGCCGCCCTGAACACCTACCTGACCCGGCTCGACGCCAACGCGGCCAGCATCAACCGCGTCGCGGGCTCGAACATCCCGATGCTGTCGGGCCTCGGCCTCGTCGCGCTGCAGGACGCGATCAAGAACTACGGCGACAGCCTGAAGGCCGTCCAATTCCCGGAGAGCGACACGCTCGCGGGGCACACGGCGATGATGGACCTGGTGAACTCCGCCAAGCTCACGCCCCACGCGGCGCGCGAGATCATCCGCTGGTCCAAGGCCGACGCGACGATCACCGCGATCGACGACGCGACGCAGAACGTCCTGCCCAAGGCCCGGACCGGCCTCCAGGGCGTCGTGACCATGCTCGACGGGGTGCTGGCCGACGTCGACGCCGACCTCGCGTTCGTCAACACCGGGACGGGCGGGGGCCAGGCCCTGATCGACCGCAAGACCGTCCTCCTGCGCGACAGGATCATCCCCGCGCTCCAGGGCGCCAAGTCGATGCTGACCGAGACCTTGATCCCGTACCAGCAGAAGTCGATCGACCAGGTCTCCGCCGCGAACAGCGACTACTTCAAGCTCTACGACTCGAAGAAGACCGTGATCACGGAGGCGGTCAAGCTCAACAACCGCACCATCCCGTGGGCGTTCGCGACCTTCGGCGCGGCGGACGGCAACCAGGCCGAGGCGCGGCAGAAGATCGGCGAGTGGCGCCAGAAACTGCAGAAGAACCTCGACGGCTACGATGACGCCGAGGGGCACAATAAGGGCATCCGAGAGTACCAGGTGGAGATGGGCCAGCGAAAAGACCCCAATTTCACCGGCACCGAGGTCGTCTACGGCGAGACCCAGCCCTTCAGCCTCCCGAAGAAGATCGCCCAGTACACCGCCGAGCGCGCGCAGCGGGCGGAGCAGATCAACACGCAGGACGCGCAGATCAACGAGATCATCGGCAAGATCGAAACCATTTCCAAGGGCAAGTACCAGATGTCCCAATATCGCCTGCCGGTCGGGGTGACCGCGGACGCCGGGGGCGTGGCGCGGGTCCAGGCGGCCGTGGACGCGAAGGCCATCCAGAACCTCGTCGACAGGCTCAAGGCGGTCGCCGACGAGCAGCAGAGCGCCGGGGGCATCGACCTGGGCGGCAGCGGCGGCGACGGCACGGTCCCCTCCGGCCCCCAGGCGCCGATCACGGTCTCGGAGAGCCAGCAGATCTCGCTGCTCGCGCTCGAGGCCGCCAAGCGCCTCGTGCCCACGAGCCTCAACCAGCCGGACAGCGCCCCCGCCGCGTACGCGATCGCGCGCTTCCTCTACTCCGACACCGTGGTCGCCGCCGGCGTCGACGGCCTCAACGTCAAGGTCCCGGCGACCGAGCGCTTCCTGGCCCGGATCTCGACCGTGCTCGGCGAGGCGATCGCCGACATCCCGAAGGACGAGGCCTACGCCTCCTCCAACGGCACGAGCGAGACCGGCGAGCAGGTCCTCGCGCGCAAGGTCCGGGTGTTCTCCTCCATCGACGGGGTCCTGACCGAGGCCATGACCTTCTTCCGGCTCAAGCAGACCTGGAACCAGGACCGTTACGGCAGCGTCGACAGCGTGCAGGGCTACTACGACTCGATGCGCGACATCTACAGCGGCGGCCAGACGGCCAACGACAACGAGGTCACGGCCCTGAACACGATGCAGGAGGCCCTGCGCAAGACGATGACCGACCTCGAGGACAAGCGGATCAAGATCTCCTCGTGGCTCAGCCAGCTCAACCCGAAGGAGAAGAGCGCGCTCAACAACGTCAGCGAGGACGTCTCGCGGATCATGGACAAGACCCGCGCGGTCCTCGAGTCCAACATCGACTGGCACCGCCTGCAGGACCAGCTCGGCCGCTCCCGCGAGATCCTCCAGGCCCAGTTCTCCCAGATCGACGACAAGCAGAACGAGCTGGCCGCGCTCCTCAACGACCCGAAGAACTCCGTGCAGGACCAGCTCGACCCCGCGCTCGTGCGCCGCATCGAGGCCCTGCGCCTCGGCCGCGGCGGCTGGGCCAACGACGGCACCAAGACCGACCCGGCGTCCCTCGTCATCCGCAAGTCGGAGTACGGCGCCTTCGTGGACGCCCTCCTGGGCCTCGTCACGCAGGGCGCGCAGAGCTCGGCCATGGAGGTCGCCGCGATCAAGGAGGACCTGCTCCGCAACCCGCAGGGCCTGGCGTCGCTGATCCCGAACTCCAAGGTGCTCGAGTTCGGCGACACCGCCGACGGCTTCTACCTGGTCTACCAGTCCAAGTTCGCCGTCCCGCACGGCCTCGACACGAGCTCGTGGGTGACCCTCGGCAACATCGGCAAGGTGTTCGGCAGCAACGTCAGCGTCTCCGGCTACCAGCTCGCCAGCCCGCCCAGCAAGGACGGCGAGAACGCCCCGTACGGCGACAAGGGCGTCGAGGTCCAGGTCGAGACCCTGCAGGGCAAGAACTGGGTCAACTACCTGAACGTGAACCTCCACCGCTTCGCCTTCGACATCCCGGCCGACAACAGCGTCAAGACCGGAGCCGGCGAGAGCCGCATGATGATCTTCGACGACTTCGCGGTCATGCTGTTCGGCGACAAGCTCTACGTCGGCCTCGCCGGCTTCGCCGACGGGGCCGTCACCGACACGAAGGACAAGCCGTACTACTACGGCGGGAACCTGAAGAGCTCCCTGAAGCTGACCGAGGTCATGAAGCTGAACTTCGAGCAGCGGGCCCTTTTCGCGCAGGACCCCCGCAAGTTCCTCCAGGAGGTCAACCTCGACTTCACCGGCTACGACCCCGACCTCAACCGCGACTTCACCATCACCGCCGAGGGCGCGAAGAAGAACTACTTCCGCACCCAGGTCGGCCCGCAGTTCGACCTGAACCGCCTGATGAACCCCGACGGCGGGGGGGACACCTTCACGCTCGACCTGTACTGGGCCAAGACCTCCGGAACGGACGACATCAACCAGCAGCTCGGCGGCGTGAGCATCCTCAAGGGGTTCTCTCTGAAGAACGACGACGGCAAGACCTGGATGCGCATCGACAACCGCCTGACCGGCGAGATGGGCGCCAAGCAGAACGAGATCGGCGACCGCCTGTCGGTGTCCTTCCCCGACCAGGGCCTGGTCGTCTCCGCCGAGGGCAAGATCATCGGCGGCGCGAAGACCTACTTCGGCGAGATCTCGAAGAAGTTGAGCGGCCAATCGAACATCGCGGTCAGCTACGGCTCGCAGTACGTGGGCATGAACAACCGCCTGACGATCTCGATGAACACCTCGTTCACCCTCGCCGAGCTGTGGCAGAAGGTCAGCGACAACTCGGCCCAGAACCTGCGCGGCGGCGAGACCCTCAAGGCCTACAACCGCGAGCTCGGCGACTTCTTCGCCGGCGACGAGGCCAAGTCCTCCCGCACCGCGATGGAGCTGCAGAAGGTCTTCGAGCAGGACGTGGCCCGCAAGCTCGTGACCCAGGACATCGGCAACCTGACCCGCGAGATCCAGGAGCTGCGCAAGGCCGGCGCGTTCATGGACAACTCGCGCGTGCGCGGCATGGTCGGCTTCGTCTCCAACTCGGTCTCCAACGACCTGGCCGAGCGCGCGGTCGGCGGCGGCTTCACGGTCGGCACCTACACCGAGATGTCTCTATCAAAGACCCAAAAGCAGTTGATTGAATCGAAGGCGCAGATCCTCTACCGCGAGGGCCTGCGCCTGCAGGACCGCATGCTCTCCCTGACCAAGGACTGGCAGGCCGCCGTCGTCGAGGTCGCCGAGGCGCAGTGGGCGCTGAAGGTCGCGGACTTCGCGGTCAAGAACGCCCCGTCTGAGACCTCCCGCGGCGAGGCCGCGGTCCGCCTCGCCGACGCGGAGTCCCGTCTCCATCAGGCCGTCCTGCGGTACAACGCGCTGACGGGCCGCGACCCCCAGAGCGCGCCCCCGTTCCAGGACCTCAACTCCGAGGATCTGCGCCGGATGCTCGGCAACATCCGCCGCCTGATCGCCTCCCCCGACCGCCTGGGCACCATCCTGGGCAGCCTCAACGAGGAGTCCCTGAAGCAGTCGGTCGGCGAGAACCCCTTCAACCTCATCGACTGGATCCCGTGGGTGGACCGCCTGTCGGCCGGCTTCGGCGTGCAGTTCCAGGACATGATGGCCAACCAGGCGCTGACCATCGGGGCGTCGGTCCGCCTGCCGATATACGACCCCGGCTCCAAGAGCGCGGACAAGGCGTACGCGCTCGAATCCGAGGCCGTGCAGGCCGAGATGCGCCAGGCCTACGCGGAGCGCACGCGCGACGGCCAGGGCGCCCTGGAGCAGGCCCGCGTCTGGGACGCGCGGGCCCGCGCCGTCGAGCCCGGCGTGCCGGGCGCGGCCCAGGCGCTGTCCGACGCGATCCGCGCCTACCGCAACGGACTGATCCCGCCGGAGAAGCTGAGCGCGGCCTTCTCGAACTGGGACTGGTACATGTCCTCCACGCTCGAGGCGATGTCGCGCGCGGAACTGCTCCGGGCGCAGGCCGGCGTGACCGCGCCCTTCGAGCGCCCGACGCGCAACGCGGGGACGCCGCTGCGCCTCTCCTCGATCGACGACGCGTTCGCCGCGGCGTCGGCGAACTCCAACAACCTCTTCGAGATCGCCAAGCGCCAGGAGGCCGCGGAGGAGATGGCCCGCGCCGCCGACCACCGCGTGCAGAAGGCCTGGCTCGACATCAACGTCGGCATGGGCCTGACCGCGCAGGGCGTGGGCTGGCTGCCCTCGATCGGAATCACCGGCATCCCCGTGACCCCCGTGCTCGGCTTCGAGCTCAAGCCCGAGGAGATGCGCGAGCTGCAGGTCAAGGAGCACACGCAGCAGGCCGAGTACTACAACGCCCTCAAGACCCGCGTCGAGTCCGGTCTCGCCGTGCAGTTCTACCAGAACATGGTCGCGCTCCGCTCGGCCCAGTCGCGCCTGGCGGTGTACGACGGCCGCCTGCTGCCCGAGCTCGCGGCCGCCGCGGCCTCGGGCGGCGCCGAGGCGACGCGCCGCTACGACCAGGCCAAGGTCGCCCGCGAGGCGGCGGCCCTCGAGTTCGCGCAGGCGCGCGAGACGATCAACTTCCTGCTCGGGCGGCCGGCCGACGCGCGCGTCGAGGCCGCGATCGACGAGCGCCAGGCCCTCGAGGCCCTGTCCCGCCTGCTGGCGGCGAAGGACCCCGTCGGCACCCAGCGCCGCATCCTGCAGGCCCGCGTGTCCACCGCGAAGGTCGTCGAGGACCTCGTCGACAAGAACCTGAAGGTCGAACTGCTCCAGCTCGAGCCCGTGAGCCTCGTCGTGCGCTCGCTCGGCCGCCTGATGGGCGCGCTCACCGACGCCCCGATCTACAACACGGAGCTCGCCGCCGCCTCGCGCATCCAGACCCTGACCGAGGAGCGCCAGCGCGACGCCTACGACGGCCGCCGCGACGCCGAGGCCGCCAAGCTCTCCCTGCGCCTCAACGCCGCCCGCGACGCCCTGCGCGCGATCCGCGGCGAGGACGCGGAGAGCCTCCTCGAGAAGAGCCGCCTCTCCTCGCAGATCTTCACGCTCCAGGCCGGCCTGCTCTCGCTCGGCGTCGACCCCGACAAGGGCGTCGCCTCCGGCGCGGGGGCCGTGCCGAAGAGCTGGCCGGAGCTCACGCGGCGCCTGGCCGAGTCCGAGCAGACCCTGACGACCGTGGCGCCCGAGGACCGCATCGACCTGCTCACGCCCGACAACCTGAAGCACCGCTCCGCGGCCTTCATGCGCTACTACTTCGCCAAGCAGACCTTGGGCCGCGAGCCGATCGACCGGAACTTCGTCGAGGGCTGGATCGAGCTGCGCCTCTCCGACCCGGGCACCCCGCCCGAGGTCCTGCTGCGCCTCGCGGAGCTGCGCACCGCGAAGGCCGACCGCCTGTACCGCGACGCGCTCGTCGGCGCCGCGGCCCGCGCCGACATCGTGGCCGCCCAGTTCGAGGGCGACGCGCGGCTCCTGCGCTTCATCGACCGCGAGATCCGCGACCGCGACGCCTCCGTGGCGCCGATGCAGCTCGACCAGGTCCGGAAGTCCCTGGTCGTCCGCCTCGAGAGCCAGCGCCAGCAGATGGTCGCGCGGCTCGGCCTGCCCCCGGCGACGCTCCTCGAGGACCTGCTGCGCCTGGTGCCGGACGACGCGGCCAACTCCGACAACCTGCGCGACCTGGCGGGACGCCTGATCGGCGACATCCGCGCCCGCCAGATCGACTCGATCCGCCGCACCTTGTTCGACGGCGGCACGCCGGCGAGCTGGGGCAACGAGGACGGGATCATGGGCCAGATCAAGGCCAACACGATCGCCGAGCGCATGAGCTACAAGGGCTTCACGCCCGTGGCCACCTTCGGCTACTTCCGCGGCACGCCGATCGGCGGCGGCTTCATCGAGGCGCCCGACCCCCGCGAGATCGAGGCCGGCCTCGAGAAGGTCATGGGCGAGGTCCTGCGCAAGGAGATGCAGTCCTCCGGACGCCTCCAGGAGCTGACCCTCCGGCTGCACTCGCTGATGGTCCGCGTCGAGGACGGCGCGAAGGGCCTCGAGGCGCGCCGCAAGCTCATCGAGTCCGCGGAGCGCGACCTCCGCGCCCGCGCCGAGGTCTCCGGCACCGGCTCCGCCGAGTACAAGGCGGCGCAGGACGCCCTGATCGCGGCCTGGGACGGCTTCGCTCGCCAGATGACGGCCACCAAGGCCGACTTCATCACCTTGGTGACCGAGCTCGAGGCGCTCGGCGAGGGCTCGGCCGGGTCCCTGCGCCCGCTGACCTCGCCGGACGTCCCCGAGCGCCGCGTCACGAACGACCCGAAGGACCAGCTGCTCGACTACTGGGCCGGCCGCTACGCCGACCCGTCCTTCGAGTCCGGCGTCGAGGACCTGTTCGCGCGCATGGGCACGGCGGTCCCCGCCGCGGTGCGCGCGCGCATCCTCAAGGACGCGGCGCTCTACCGCACCGCCCTGGCCGACGCGAAGGCCCTCGACAGCAACGGCTACACCCCGGCCGAGAAGTTCGACCGGCTCGTCAAGGTCGACGTCGAGGGCAAGCGCCTCAACCTGCGCGCGGACCTGCAGACGGCCCTGCGCGGCGTCGGCCTCCTCGACAAGGATTCCAACCCGGTCGGCGCGGAGTTCCTGGCCTTCATGAAGGCCGACCTGAAGGCGGCCTCCGCGGCTTTCTCGCTGGACCGCGACGCGAAGGTCCGCATCGACCGCGCGCTCAGCGAGACCTACTGGAACGCGCACGGGCCCAGCGACGCCGAGGCCGCCGTCTTCTCCCGCCTCGACAAGCTGTACGCCGCCGCCGAGGACGCGCGCCACCTCCTGCTGACGAGCTACCTCGCCGACTCCGGGGACGACGCGACGAGGTTCGTCCTCAAGGACGCCCAGCTCGACGCCTACCTCAAGGCCCAGGGGGCCTTCGACGCCGAGCTGGCGCGCGCGCTCGCCGCCAAGCCTTCGGCGGCCGTCATCCGCACGCTCGACGGCCTGTACGGCATCAAGGAGTCGCTCGACCGCGGCGTGGCGCGCGCCAAGCACGGGCGCGGCATGGCCGCGCTCGACGCCCTGATCTCGCTCGAGGAGTCGCGCCTGCGCGCCGCGCGCTGGACCCGCCAGACCCCGGCCCGCATCGACCCGATCGCCGAGGCCCTGTCCCGGCTCCGGGAGACGCGCGAGCGCTGGACCTCGGGCAAGGTCGGCGCCGGCTTCCAGGCCCTGTACGCGGTGACCTTCGTCGGCGCCGACGGCGCCCGCACGTGGAACGTCAAGGAGTGGCTCAGCGCCGCCGACGTCGAGGCGTCCCTGGTGCGGGCCGGCCAGACGCCCCGCGGCACGCCCGGCGAGATCGTCGAGCGCCTGAACCCGGCCACGGGCAAGATGGGCTATTTCATCGACGTTCCGAGGACCGGCACCGGCCGCTTCGAGGTGATCGGCGGCGCGGACGCCGCCGACGCCGCGCGCCTCGCGGCCGACACGAAGTACCAGGACAACCTCGCCGTCGCCGACCTGCAGAAGCTGATGGAGGCGCCGGGCGCCCACTTCGTGTCCTTGGGCGGCGCCGGGAAGAAGCCCGAGGCCTGGTCGTTCGACGCGGTGTTCGGCCCGGGCGGCAAGCACTCCGAGGGCCGCGTGTTCTTCTTCGAGGCGCCCGTGGGCGGCAAGCCCGCGAAGGCGCTGCACCCTCTCGCCGCCCTCTCCCGGCCGCCCGAGGAAGTCGTCATGAAGCTCTACACCGGCGACAAGCCGCTGAGCCGCGACCGCTTCCCGAACCTCCGCAGCCTCGAGACGTCCGAGGAGAACGCGGCGTTCAGGACCTTGGTCATCTCGCCCCTGGGCGCGGAGAAGCTGGCCGAGAACGCGCGCCGCCTGGAGTCCTCCGAGCGCCGCCGCGGCTGGATCGAGGTCAAGCTGAACAGCTTCGGCTTCGCCCGCGACGAGAACGGCCAGGTCGCCCAGCTCTACCGCACGAAGGACGACTTCGAGGCCCAGTGGAAGGCCTACGACAACGCGGAGCGCGACCTGACGGCCGCCGAGCGGGACCTCGCCACCGCGAAGGCCGAGGAGGCCGCGCGCACCGCCGAGGCCGAGGCCGCCAAGTCCGCCGCCGACGGCCAGAGCCGGACCTACCAGAACGCCCAGCTGCGCCTGCGCGCCGCGCTGCGCCAGGCGATGCTGGCCCAGGGCCTCGACGAGCGCTCCCCGTCGTTCAAGGGCGAGCTCGACCGCCGCGTCGCCGAGCCCAAGCTGAGCAAGATCCCGGCGGCGAAGGACGGCGGCCTGCAGGCCGAGATCGAGAAGGCCCACGACGCCTACGCCGACGAGATCAAGGCGATGGACGCCGCCGCGAAGGCCTTCACCGACGCGTCCTCGAAGCTCAAGCTGGCGCACGCCCGCACGGTCAACGCCGAGACCGCGCTGGCCGACGCCAAGCGCACCTTGACGCGCGGCGGCACCAAGGATAAGCCCGGGACCTGGACCCTGCACCGCTCCGCCGACCTGAGCCTCGGCCTCGACGCCGACAAGAAGGTCGTCCGCGTCGCCGCGGCGGCCGCGCGCGGGCCCAAGGCCCTCGACGAGTCCGTGACCGCCGGCGACCGCACGCCGGTCGAGCGCACCCTGACCGGCTCCCTGCTGGCCGCCGTCGTCGACGCCGACGGCCGGCTCGTCGGCGACTACGCCAGCGAGCAGTCGGTCGACGACGCCTTCCGGAAGTGGAACCTCATCTCCTACCGGGCCGGCGGCGACCGGATCGGCGCCGACGGGGACGAGGCGATGACCAAGGTCCGCTTCAGCCATTACGAGGAGAACGGCCTGCCCGTCCTGCTCGGCGAGAACTACCTGATCGAGCGCCTCGAGGGCGCCCAGTCGGCCCTGTGGAAGGCGAAGCACTGGTCGTACCTGCCCTTCAACTGGGGCAACATCCTCCTCGAGATCCCGCGCGGCGTCGCCGGCATCCCGGCCGAGTTCGCCGGGCGCAACCCGAGCCAGCATCACTACCTGGGCCGGGCGTACATGTACAAGACCGAGGGCGGCACGACCGAGAACCACGGCTTCTTCCGCAGCGTGCTGGGCGCGGTCGACGTCCTCAATCTCCTGCCCGACCCGGCCGACCGCTTCTTCGACCCGAGCCAGTTCCCGGACAAGGTCCGCATCGACTCCGCCGTGCGCCCGGGCGAGGGCCTGTGGGACAAGAAGATGACCGTCGAGGAGGGGGACGTGATGGCGGGCCGCACCCCGAACCGCGCCGGCGACAAGATCGCGGACCGCGACCTGAAGGTCCACCTCGGGCGCCAGTCCCTGCAGCGTCAGGCGACGCACGCCGCCGAGGACCTGGAGGCCGCGCGCGTGCGCACGCTCTCCCGCTTCCACGGCGGCGTGGAGCAGATCACCCTGGAGACCCGCCGCGGCCGCGACGGCTGGTACCAGGAATCCAAGCGCGTCGCCGCCGACGGCCCCGAGGCCGTCAGCCGGCGCCTCGCCGACGGCGCGATCGCCTCCGACCCGCGCTCGAGCGGCTCCACCGACGAGGGCCGCGGCGGGGACGTCGTGACCACGGCGACGCCCGGCCACCTGTTCGTCGACGCGGTCGAGCAGCGCGTGCGCATCCGCCCCGGCGCCGACGCCTTCGGCCGCCAGGCCGACGCCCTGAAGGGCTACGGCGAGCGCGTGGCCGAGCGCGGCCGTTCGACCGCGGCGGAGCGCGCCGCGCTCGCCGAGGACCTGGCGAAGGCCGAGGCGAAGGTGGACGGGACCTTGGCGGAGCGCGGCCAGGCCCGCGCCGAGATCGAGACTTTGCGCCAGGACTGGAGCCGGCTGTCCCAGCGCATCGGCGAGCAGCTCGCGCTCCAGAGGCGCATCGACGCTCTCAAAGTCGAGATCAAGGACCTCCAGGGCCGCATCGCCTTCTGGGACCGCTACCTGCGCCTCCTGCAGGAGGCCCGCGACAACCCCTCGGACCCGAACAACCCCGACCACCCCCGCCCGCCCTACGGACCGAACCCGATGTTCTGGGCCTGGATGCTGGCGCTGGCCTTCCTCGGCGCGCTGGCCTCGGCGCTGTGGCACTGGCTGCGCCGCTCCTCCCCGCCCGCCAGCGCCGCCTGACCGCGTCGGTTGGAACATCAGGAATTGTCCGTCAAGGGGCCTTTTCTAGGTCCTTTGGTCCCGGGCGCCATGGGCCCTAGGTCCTATGAAAAAAAGACGAAAAAACCGTTCTTTTTTCGGCTGATGTTTCTTCCGGGTTTGTGCTAGACTCGGGCCATGAAGGCGTTATTCGCGCTTTTCCTTCTGGCTTCGCCCTCCTGGGCGGGCGTCGTCATGCCCGTCGAGAACGGCGTCTCCCCGGCGGGCCCGTCCGCGCCGGCCGCGCCCGTCTCGGCGCCCGGCGGCGGCGCGCTGGGCTCGCCCTCCCTGGGCTCCGGCGCGGACCTGCGCGGCGCGATCCCTCTCCTGCCCTCGCCGGTCCCCGGGCTTCTCGGAACGGTGAAGCATTTCGTCGGCCAGGCCGACGCCGCGGCCGCCGCCTCGATCCGCCCCGAGACCGCCGCCGTCCGTCCCGCGTCGGGCCGGTCGACGGCGGCTCAGGGCCGAGCCTCGGACCAGACGCCCGCTCTTCCCGCCAAGGCCTCGCCCGGTTCGCCGTCGCTCGCCATCTCCCGCGACCGCAAGGCGGCCGCCTCGACGCCCGATGACGGCGCCGTCCTGACCGAGGCCGCCCGTCGCGCCGCGCCCTCGAGCCCGCTCGCCGACGCCTCCTCGCTCGAGCACGCGCGGCCGGAGAAAGCCGCGGGGCTCGGACGCGCCTTCTTCGACCAGAGCGACGAGAAGGGCCGCGGCGCGCTCGAGGATCCCTCGTCCTCCGCCGGAGCCGCTCCCGCCATCGCCGCGGCGATCCCGGAAGGGGGGATGTTCTCCGTCGGACGCGGCGCCCGCGGACGCCTCTCGCCCGCGAGCGCCGAAGCCGCGTTCGGTCCCGGTCACGGCCCGAGCCGGAACGCCGTCGATTTCGCGCCGGAAGGCGAGACGCTCCAGGACGCCGTCGCCTCCGTCCCGGGCGCCGCGGCGGCCGGCGGCGCGTCCGCCGTGATGTTCCGCTCCGCCGCGCCGAACGGCCGGCTTCCGGGCGCGCCCGCCGAGGCGTCCGCCTCCGCCGTCCCTCTCCCCGTCCTCGGCGCCCCTCGTCCGCTCGCCATCGACCGGTCGCCCTCGGACCTGGTGGTGCGCGTGCGCACGGCCCTGGAGGGGGCGATGACCTCCGCGCCCTCGGCGGCCGCCTCGCCCCGCCTCGCCCCGCCCGGCCCGTCCACGGCCCTGCTCGAGCGCGGCGCGATGCTGGAGGCCTTCTCCGTCGCCCGCGCCTTCGCGGAGACCGTCCCCGGGGCGCGGACCTTGGCCGCGCGCTCCCGCTCGGCGTCCCCGGCCGCGCCGCTCGCGCCCGCCGCCGAGCCCGCCCCCGTGCCCCTGTGGTGGGCGTGGCTCCTCCTGCCCCTGTTCGTCGCGGCGATCCGCGGCATCCTCTAGTTTTAGTTTCCCGACGGAGTATTGACAGGGATTGGCCTTACGCCTATCCTTATTAGGAAACCATGGGTTGGCTCCGTTCCGGGTTGTTCCGACGCGTCGCGCTGGTGATGGGGGCTTTGGCCCTCATCCCCGTCGCCGTGCTGTCCTGGAAGATCGTGCAGTCCAACCAGGACGCGGTGCAGGGCGCCGTCCTCGAGCTCCACGTGAAGCTGGCGGAGAAGACCGCCGAGCAGGTCGAGGGCTGGGTGGACTCCGTGGACCAGCGCGTCAAGGTCGCGATCGTCGGCCTGAAGGCGCGCATGGACTGGCCGGACAAGCAGGAGCTCACCCGCGCCCTCGTCGAGGCGGGCAGCGGCGTCGCCTCGGTGACCTTGCTGCGCGAGAACGGCGGCGCGATCCTCGAGGCGTTCAGCCCCGTCCTCACCGGCGCCCCGACCGCGCTCGACCCCAAGGCCGCGCGCGCGGCCCTGCGCCGCGCGATCACGCGCAAGGGCGGCGCCGAGATCCTGCGCGGCCCCGCGGGGCCGATGCTGGTCCTGCACCGGCCGATCCAGGGCGGCGTGTACGCCCGCGTCGTCGTGCCGCTGCGCGAGCTCGCCGAGCGCATCGCCGCCGAGCGCGTCGGCGGCACCGGCTTCGCCGTGCTCGTGGACGCCGACGGGCGGCCGTTGTCGGCCGCCACGACCCCGCGCGGCCTGCAGCTCTCGACCTTGCCCGACTGGACGATCACGCGCGCGGCGCTCGGGTCCGGCGGCAGCGTCGGCTCGAGCGAGTTCACCGACCCCACCGGCGTGGAGCGCGTGGGCGCCTACGCCCCCATCCCCGTGCTGGGCGGCGCCGTGCTCGTCCTGCAGAGCCGCGAGGAGGCGTACCTCGCGGCCTCCGAGGCCCGCCGCACGGCGGGCATCGCCGTGATCGTCACGATCTGCATCTCCCTGCTCGCGTCCTTCCTCCTCGCCCGCGCCCTGACCGCGCCGCTGCTCACGTTGACGCGCGCGGCGGAGGCCGTCGCGCGGGGCGACTTCCAGACGAGCGTCGACATCAACACCGGCGACGAGCTCCAGCATCTGGCCGAGACCTTCAACACGATGACCGCGCGCCTGCGCTCCTACTCGGTCCTGCAGGTCGACCGCCTCATCGCCGAGCAGCGCAAGACCGAGGCGATCATGTTCTCGATCGCGGAAGGCATCGTCATGGCCGACCGCGAAGGCCGCGTCCAGCTCGCCAACCGCCAGGCGCGCGAGATGTTCGGCCTCGCCGCCGACGCCGACATCGAGGGCCGGCCGATCGCCGAGGCCCTGCCGGAGGGCCTCCTGCGCGACGCGCTGGTCGCGGTGTCCAAGGAGCCCGGCAAGGGCTTCAAGGAGGCCGACCTCTCCGACAAGCAGACCCGCAAGTTCCTGCGCGTGGCGTCGAGCTCGGTCGTCACCCCGGGGCGGGGCGCGGAGCTCGGCGTCGTGTTCGCCATCCGGGACGTGACCCTCGAGCGCGAGCTCGAGATGATGAAGGACGACTTCCTGAACTACATCACGCACGACCTGCGCAACCCGCTCGGCTCGGCGATGGGCTTCATCGACATCCTCCTCAAGGGCACCGCCGGCGTGCTGAACCCGGACCAGCAGACGATCGTCTCCTCGGTGCGGCGCTCGACGAGCCGCCTGATGGCGATGATCAACAACATCCTCGACATCGCGAAGATGGAATCCGGCCGCGCGAAGCTGCAGCTGAAGACCCTCTCGCTGGCGGGCGTCGCGGGCCGCGCCATCGACATCCTGGAGCAGCTGGCCAAGGCCAAGAAGATCTCCGTCCATCTGGTCGCCGTCGAGGAGTTCTCCATCGAGGGCGACTCCGACATGCTCGAGCGCGTGTTCACGAACCTGCTCGGCAACGCGATCAAGTTCGCGCCCGACGGGGGCACGATCACGGTCTCGATCACCGACGAGGGCTCCGAGCTCAAGGCCTGCGTCGAGGACAACGGCGACGGCATCCCGCCGGAGCACCTGCAGCGCGTGTTCGAGAAGTTCGAGCAGGTCCCCGGCCAGCGCCGCGGCGGCACCGGCCTGGGCCTGACGATCACCCGCTACTTCGTCGAGGCCCACTTCGGGCGCATCTGGGTGGAGTCCACGCCCGGCCAGGGCGCGCGCTTCTACTTCACCATCAAGAAGGGGCTGACGCTCCAGCCCGACGGGAGCGTGAAGCCGGCGGCCGCGCTCGTATGAGGCTGCTCGCCGCCCTCCTCGTCCTCGGGCTCTCGCTGCCCTCCCGCGCCGACGTCGACGACGGCTCGACCTACCAGAACGTCGTCGTCAAGCCGGGCGACACGATGTGGGCGATCGCGAACAAGTACCTGAAGGACCCGGCCCGCTGGGACGAGATCCTCAAGCACAACAAGCTCCCCACGAAGGACCCGACGGTGGCGCTGCCGGGCATGACTTTGCGCGTGCCGGTACGCCTCATCAAGGCGCAGCTGCGCGCCGCGCACCTCGTCTACGCGATCAACCGCGTCCTGTACCGGAGCAAGGAGACCGCGAGCTGGAAGACCGGCAAGCTCGCGATGGAGCTGTTCCAGGGCGACACCGTGAGGACGCTCGAGGAGTCGAAGGCGCGCGTCAAGCTCCTCGACCGCGAGCTGCTGAGCCTCGAGCCGAACTCCATGGCCGTCATCAAGCCGCAGGACCGCGACGGCGACCTCGAGCTGAAGTCCGGCTCCGTGTTCGCGGGCCGCGCCCGCGTCGTCACGGCGTCCGCCCTCATCACGCCGCGCACGCGCGACACGCGCTACTCCGCCACCGTCGAGGCCGACCTCACGACGCGCGTCGACGTCTTCAAGGGCGCCGCCGGCGTCGACGCCCAGGGCAGCAGCGTCGAGGTCCCCGCCGGCATGAGCACCCTCGTGCGCCCGGGCCTGGCGCCCGAGGTGCCGAAGGCGATCGTCAACCTCCCCGAGAAGGAGAACCGCGCGTTCGAGTACGCCTCCGCCGTCAAGGTCGGAGGCGGCCCCGCTCCCGAGCCGCGCGGCCCGGCGGGCCTGCCGCCCGTCCCCGAGGCCGACGCCGACAGCCTGCGCGGCGACCTGCAGTCCCTGCGCGTCGGTCTGCCGATCGCCGGCTACCTCGTCCAGGCCGCGACCGACCGGGACTTCAAGCAGATCGTGCTCGACAAGAAGTTCGAGGCGGAAGACCGCCTCCGCCCGAACGAGGAGGGCCTCAAGCCGGGCGCCTACTGGTGGCGCATCGCGATCATCGACCTTCTTGGCACCGAGGGGAAGTTCTCCGAGCCGCGCTACTACACGGTCGGCGTCCGGCGCGCGTCGGCGGGCATCACCGCCGACCTGAAGAAGGCGATCGTCATCGCGAGCCCGGCCGAGGAAGCCTACATCGACGCCGACAGCGTGCGCGTCTCGGGCGTGCTCCGCGACGACCGCCTGCGCGTCGAGGTCGGCGGCAAGCCGATGCGCATCGACCAGGACGGGAACTTCCTCGTCACCGTGCCCCTGAAGGACGGGATGAACGAGATCCTCATCACGGTCTCCGACCCCAACGGGAACTCCACCCAGATCTCCCGCCGCGTGACCCGGCGCCGATAGCCTAGGGCTCGAGCCGGGCGGCGGGGACGCGCGAGTTGGAGCGCGACAGGATGCCCTTCTGCTGGTCCGCCGGCGCCAGCGCTCCCAAGAGGATGGTCCCGTCGGGGCCGACGAGCGAGGCCGCGGGACGGCGTCCGGGGCGCGCCGGGTCCTCCGCGAGCGCGACCACGGCCCAGCCCCAGCGCGCGGGGTTGCCGCGCATGAACGAGCGCGGCACGGAGACGGAGACCTCTCCGCGGTCGGCCAGCCATTGCGCCTTGAACGCCGCGGTCTCCTCCGGCTCCCCGCCGCCGCGGACGCGGTACAGGCGCGCCTCGTCGCCGACGATGGACAGCGCGAGCTCCCAGGCGTCGCGCGCGGGGACGACGGCGCCGCGGCCCTCGAGCAGCGGCACCCGGCCCGCGCCGAGCACGCGGTTGAAGTCGGTGTAGATCTCGTAGACCGGGCGCGGGGGGGCGTTGGAGGCGCGGCCGACCTTCAGGATCAGACTCACGGCGTCGTCGTTCCACTCGGCGCGCAAGGTCAGGATGCGCCACGGGTCCGCCGCCGCGCCGCCGTCGACCACGGCCGTCGTGGCTCCCGGCGTCAACGACGGGAGGAGCGCGATGGCGCCGAGCGGCGCGCGGAACTCGAGCCAGGACGGGCCGCTCAGGGCACGCACCCCGGTCGGCCGCTCCTTCGGCCCCGCGGCCGCGGCGGCGGCGGGGGACGAGTCGTACAGGGAATCGGGCGCGGGGACCTTCAGGCGCTTGTAGACGGCCAGCAGCGCGGTCCTCAGGGGCGCCGGCATGTCCTCGGCGCCGGTGCCGCGGAAGTTTCGGGCCGCCTGGGCGCGGCGCAGCAGCTCGACGGCGGCGTCGAGCGTGCGCAGATCGGCCGAGCCGGAGTTCTGGTAGCGCTCCAGCGTCTCGGCCGCGGCGCCGTAGGCGTCCCAGGCGGCGCGGGCGCCCGCGTCGGACGGCGGCACCCGGGCGGCCTCCTCGTCCCAGGCGGGCCAGGCCGCGATGCCCGAGAGATCGGAGGGCGCTCCCGCTTTGGTGAGGGCGAGGTCTCCGACGGTGGCCCATCCCTGCGGGGGGCGGGGAAGCCCCGCGGCCGCGGCCAGGAACACGGAGGCCGTCGAGGAGCTCTCGTCGAACAAGGTCGTCGCGCTCGCGGGCACGATGACGGCTCTTCCGCCGGAGACCCAGGCTTCCTCCGGCGCGGCGTAGGGGCCCGCCAGGATCCAGACGGCCCCGCTCTGGCCGAGGGCCCCCGCCAGGCCGGCGTCCAGCGCCCCCGCTCCGGGGATGAACCCCGCCGGGGCGAGGCCCAGGCGCTTCTGCAGGCGCTCGCGCGCCTCGACGGCGCGCTCGAGCGCGTCCTGCGGCCGCGGCGCCGACGGGTGCCCGGCCACCACGGTCAGCACCGGGTCTCCGTTGACGCGCGCGGCGAGCTCGACGCGCCCCTTCTCGACCCACGGCAGCAAGGCGGCCTTGACCAGCGGCGTCGCCATCGTCGGCGTCACTCCGATCGTGAGCTTGAGGTCCGAGCCGGAGCGCATCAGCGCGTCCACGCCGCTCCACTGGCGGAAGTTCTCGGGCGGGAGCCACACGACCGCGCCGGGCAAGGCCTGGGCGGAGGCCGAGCCGGCGAGCAAAGCCAGCAGGACGAGGGCCTTCATTTGACGGTCCTCACCGAGACGCGGCGCCCCTCGGGCCCGTCCGCGGTGTCGGCGCGCTCGTCCACCTTCGGCTCCCCGTCGACGAGGAACAGGTACTTGTGCCGGCCTTCCATCACCGGGATCGACACGGTCCACACGCCGTCGCCGCCGCGGCTCATCTTAAGGAGGCCGGGCTTCCACGCGTTGAAGTCGCCGACCAGCTCGACCGACCGGGCCTTGGGGGCCTTGTGGCGGAACTCGATCGACGTCAGCGCGGGCAGGTTCCCGCCGCCGCGGTCGTGCGGGGTGTAGGTCGTGCCCGTGGATTTCAGCGGGGCGGGCTCCCAGCCCGAGAGGAAGCGGCGGTAGTCGTTGATCGCCGACACCCAGGTCACCGAAGGCACGCTGACCAGCGCCAGCACCGCCGCGACCGTCCCCCAGAACGCCCACTTGTTGCGCCAGTTCATCGGCGCGATTCTATCATTTGCGCCGAACGGGGGCGTCAAACGGACGGCTGATATCAAGCATTTGACACGGTGACGTTTTTATGTAGAATCCGGCCATGGACACCAAGATCCCCGCCAAGCCGTCCCCCGTCGTGAAGCCCCTCGAGCGCACCGAAGCCCACGAGGCCAATCCCTGGGCTCAAGCCATGGAGCAGCTCGACCGCGCCGGCAAGGCGATGAAGCTCGAGCCTTTCGCGCTCGAGCGCCTGCGCCACTGCAAGCGCATCCTGACCGTCTCCGTCCCGGTCAAGATGGACGACGGCACGGTGAAGGTGTTCGAAGGCTACCGCATCCAGCACAACATGGACCGCGGCCCGGCCAAGGGCGGCATCCGCTACCACCCGTCGGTGTCCCTCGACGAGGTCAAGGCGCTCTCCTTCTGGATGACGATGAAGTGCGCGGTCGTGAACCTCCCCTACGGCGGCGCCAAGGGCGGCGTGATCTGCGACCCGAAGAAGATGTCCCGCGGCGAGCTCGAGCGCATGACGCGCCGCTACACCGCCGAGATCTCCATCATCATCGGACCGGACAAGGACATCCCCGCTCCCGACGTGAACACCAACGCCGAGGTCATGGCCTGGGTCATGGACACCTACTCGATGACGATCGGCTACTCCTGCCCCGGCGTCGTCACGGGCAAGCCGATCGAGATCGGCGGCTCGCTGGGCCGCAACGAGGCGACGGGCCGCGGCGTGTTCTACGTCACCCGCGAGCTGGCCGCGCGCGAGGGCTTCGACCTGCGCAAGTCCACCGTATGCGTGCAGGGCTTCGGCAACGTCGGCAGCAATGCCGCCAATATTTTTGCAGAACACGGCACCAAGGTCGTCGGCATCTCCGACGTCGGCGGCGGCCTGTACGACCCGAAGGGCCTCGACCTCCACGACATCATGGAGTACCGCAAGACGCACGACACCATCATGGACTACCCGAAGGCGGAGAAGGTCTCCATCGACAAGTTCATCGAGCTGCCCTGCGACATCCTGATCCCGGCCGCGATGGAAGGCACGATCAACAAGGGCAACGCCGACAAGATCAAGGCCAAGTACATCGTCGAGGGCGCCAACGGCCCGACCACGAACGAGGCCGACGCGATCCTGCACAAGAAGGGCGTCGTCCTCGTCCCCGACATCCTGGCCAACGCCGGCGGCGTGACCGTCTCCTACTTCGAGTGGGTGCAGGACATGCAGGCCTATTTCTGGAGCGAGAAGGACATCAACGCGCGCCTGCAGGACATCATCGTCGGCGCCTTCACCGAGGTCTACGACCTGTCCAAGAAGGAGAAGGTGGACATGCGCATGGGCGCCTTCATGGTCGGCCTGCGCCGGCTCGGGAAGGCCGCGTCGATCCGCGGAATGTATCCGTAAAGAGTGAAGGTTCTCGTCGCCCCTAACGCCTTCAAGGGGTCTCTGTCGTGCGTGGACGCCGCACGGGCCCTGGCCCGCGGCGTCCGCGCCGTTTTTAAGGACGCCGAGATCGTGAGCATCCCCGTCGCCGACGGCGGGGACGGCCTCATCGACGCGCTCAAGGTCGCCATGGGCGGCGCCGTCGTCTCGGCGCCCGCGCGCGGCCCTCTCGGCGAACGCCGCCGCGCCTCCTACCTCTGGAACGCGTCCAAGAAGCTGGCCGTCATCGAGATGGCCCGCGCCTCGGGCCTGGCCCTGGTCCCGCCCGGCAAGCGCCGCCCGATGGACGCGACCTCGCGCGG
Source organism: Elusimicrobiota bacterium (assembly GCA_016191335.1). GTDB lineage: Bacteria > Elusimicrobiota > Elusimicrobia > UBA1565 > UBA9628 > GWA2-66-18. The sequence goes on from JACPOW010000019.1 coordinate 32,701, forward strand.
CACCGGCGACCTGATCCGCGACGCGGTCCGCCGCGGCGCGCGCACGGTCATCGTCGGCCTGGGCGGCACCGCGTCGAGCGACGGCGGCGCGGGCATGGCCCGGGCCCTCGGCGCGCGCCTGCTCGATTGCGAGGGCCGCGAGCTCCCCGACGGGGTCGTCGACCTTCCGCGCCTGTGCTCCGTGGACGCGGGCGCGGTCCGTTCCTTGCTCTCGGGGGTGAAGGTCGTCGCCTTGTCCGACGTGACCAATCCCCTGCTCGGCCCCAAGGGCTCGGCCCGGGTGTTCGGCCCGCAGAAAGGGGCGACCCCCGCGCAGGTACGCAAGATCGAGGAGGCGCTCGCCGTCTGGGCGGTCGCGCTGTGCCGCGACCTCAAGGTCTGCGTGGCCTCCAAGCCCGGGGCGGGCGCGGCGGGCGGCCTCGGCGCCGGACTGCTCGCGTTCGCCGGCGCCGAGCTCGTGCCCGGCGCCGACTGGATCCTCGAGAAGACCGGCGCGCTGAAGGCCCTCAAGTCCGCGGACCTCGCGCTCACCGCCGAGGGGCGCCTGGACAAGACGAGCCTGTTCGGCAAGGCGCCCGTCGTATTGGCGCGCGCCGCGCGCAAGGCCGGCGTGCCATGCGTCGCCGTCGCCGGCCAGGTCTCTCCCGCCGCTTTCCCGTTCAAGAAGACCGTCTCCTTCCAGGACGCCGGCGCCCGCTCTCTGGCCGACTCGATGTCCCGCGCCTCCCACTGGGCCGCCAAGGCCGCCGCGCTGGCGGTGTCAGGCCTTGCAGTATGTGCGGTTTTGGTCTTGCCCGCGCGCGCGAACAAGATCCTCGCCCCCGAGTCGTTCGACGCCCAATACTATCAGCGCCATCTCGACGACAACCTCGCCAAGAACATCGCCGGTCTGCAGGACGCCCTCAAGAGCGAGGTCATCGGCGAGTCCGAGACTTGGAAGGCGCCCTACCTGTGGCGGCTCTGCCGGGCCAAGATCCGCCTCTCGGAGAAGAAGGAGAAGCGCTCCGACAAGCTCGCCCTGTACGAGTCGGCCAAGGCCGATTGCGAGAAGTCCGTGGCCCTGTCCTCCCAGACCGCCGACGGTCATTTCTGGCTCGGCGTGGCCATCGGGCGCTGGGGCGAGACCAAGGGCCTGATGAAGGCGCTGTTCATCATCAAGCCGCTCAAGAAGGAGATGGCCGAGGTGATCCGCCTCGACCCGTCGCACGGCGGCGCGCACAACGTCCTGGCCGAGATCCTGTGGCAGGTGCCGGGCTTCGTGGGCGGGGACAAGAGGAAGGCCCTGGAGGAGTTCGAGACGGCCCTGCGCCTCTCGCCGCGCTACACCGCGAACCATCAGCCGCTGGCCGAGGCCTACCTGCACTACGGCCGCAAGGACGACGCGATCCGCGTGCTCAGGCTGGTCGAGGCGACGAAGGATCCCGCCGACCCGGCCGAGTACCCCGAGAACCTCGCCGACGCCAAGAAGCTTCTGTCGAAGCTCGAATCGGCCAAGTAGCCGCCTGAGCCGGCTGTTTCCGGAAACAGTCGAGCGCGAAAACGCGCCGCGCCCGTCGAGGCCCCCTCAGACGCCGCACAAGCAAAAAATGGTGCGTTGCTTTTAAGCAACGGGAGCCTGAAACGGGGCGATAGGAGCGGTCTATTCCCGGGGCCGTTGCTTTAAAGCAACGAACCAAGGAGGGGAGGGGTCCGGCGGCCGGAGGCGCCCCCCTACTGGGCGTTGTAGGCGAGAGGCATCGGCGCGGACTTGCCGCCGGCCCAGCGCACGCCGCGCCGGAGCTTGAGAGGCTGGCTCTTGCCGCGCAGGACGGAGACCTCGACTTCGGTCTCCGGCTTGCCGTAGAGGCGGTCGACGGCCTCGGCGAAGTCCATCTTCTCGGTCGGCTTGCCGCCGATCGCGTCGAGGCGGTCGCCGACCTTCAGGCCGGCGCTCTCGGCCGAGCGGCCGGAGATCGAGTGCGTGACCTCGAAGAGGCGGCGTCCGCCGTCCTCGACGGTCTTGACCCACAGGCCGGGGCCCGCGCGCCAGTAGGACGGCGGCTCGTCGATGACGAGGGGATCGAGGAGCTTCACGCGCAGGCGCGCGTCGGCGTCGAGCACGGGCTCGAGCGCGCGGCGCTTGGCGTCGGGCAGCGGCGCCGCCGCGACGAGGGTGCCGCCGGGGGCGACGCGGGCCATGCGCTGGTCGCCGGAGACGGCGGTGGCGTGGCCGAGCGTGGTGTAGGTCCCGCCGCCGGCGAGGTCGAGGGCGTAGAAGGCGAGGCGCACGGTGCGGGCCTGGCCGTCGTCCACGGCCTCGATGACGCGGGCGCGCAGCTTGGAGCCGGGGGGCACGGCGAGGAAGTCGAGGGAGGCGTCCACGGTCAGGCCGGTCGCGGCCTCGGCGACGACCTCGTCGCCCTTCTTGAGGCCGGCGGGCAGGCCCTTGGGGAAGCGCACCCACAGGCCCTGGTCGGCGCGGACGGAGACGGTGAGCGGGCCCACGGCCTTGACCACGGCGCGGCCGTCGGCGACGGCCTGGTTCGAACGCTCGGCGGCCAGGGACCTCTCGTGCTCGGACAGGTCCTTGTCGCCGCGGGCGAAGTCGCGGGCCGGCGGCACCTGAGCGGTCTCGAGCGGGACGACCTCGAGGCCGCGGCGGACGACGAGAGGCAGGCGCGTGCCGGGCGTCCAGGCGCGCAGGGCGGCGGCGACCTTGGCGCGGGAGGAAACGGCGCCGTCGACGCGCAGGACCTGGTCGCCGGGCTTGAGGCCGGCCTTCTCCGCGCGCGAGCCCGGGCGCACGAAGGCGACCAGGAGCGCGCCGTCCTGGGCGGCGAGGTCCGCGCCCAGGCCGAACAGGGCGGTCTCGTCGAGGGAGTCCGGGGACGGCGCGGGCGCCGCCTCGCGAGGGGCCGCCGCGGGCGTCTTGGCGGGGGCCGGCTTGGCGGCGGGCTTCGCGGGAGCGGCTTTGCGCGCGGGGCGCTTGGCCGCCGGGCGCGCGGTCGCGGCGTGGACGGGCAGGGAGACGGCGGCGATCAAGACGAGAGGGAGCAGTCGCATCATTTCGCCTCGGCCTCCTTCGATTTGCGCGCCGGACGCTTCGCAGCTTTCTTCGCGGAAGGCTTCGGGGCGGGAGCGGGCGCGGCGGCCTTCGGGGCCGCCGCGGGGGCGGCCGCCTCCATGGCGGCCTTCTCGGCGGCGCCGGCGGCCTCGAGGCGACGCGCGCGCTCGGCGCGGACCTCGTCGACGACGGAGGAGAGCGCGCCTTCGGACGGAAGGCGGCGGGAGGCCTCGCTCTCGGGCGGGGCGGTCAGGGCCTTCGAGGCCGCGAGGGTCAGGGCGGCGGCGCGCTTGGACTCGGCGCCGAAGCAGTTCGCGTTCAGGGCGCCGAGGCGGGCGGTCACCGGGCGCAGTATGTCGAGGCGGCGGGCCGGGGCCGCCTCGGCCTCCGCCTTGGCGAGGGATCTCCCGAGCTCGTCGCGCCAGGCGATGTCGCGGGTCAGGCCGGCGAACTCCGTCTTCGCGGCGGTCGCCTCCTCGGCGACCTTGCCGCAGCGGGCTCCCGGATCGGCCTCGAGGGAGGCGAGCGCCTCGGACCAGCGCTCGCGGGCGTCGTCGAGGCGGCAGGACTTGCTCTTGGAGCGGGCCTCGGAGGAGGCCTTCAGGAACCAGGCCTGATCCGCGGCGCGGCGCTTGATCGTGGCGCGCAGGGAGTGGAGCTCGGGCAGGTCCTTGTCGCAGCCGGCGGGCAGGCGCGAGGAGAGCTTGATGGCCTCGTCGACCCGGGCGGACTCGTACTTGCACAGCTGCGGGGCGGAGTCGGCCCGCGCCAGGATCAGGGCCTCGTCGCGCTTCGCCAGGACCTCGCCGTCGGCCTTCGCGGCTTCGCGGGCCTTGCGGGCCCTGTCCGCGAGCGCCTTGTACTGCGGCTTGACCTTGGCCGGCTCGGCGACCAGGGCCTCGAGCGCGGCGTAGGCGGCCTCGGCGTCCTTCGGCCGGCAGGCGGCGCGAAGGCCCGCGGCCTCGGACTCCTTGATCAACGCGAGCTCGAAGTCGGGGGCGAGAGGGACCTCGACCCGCTCGGTGTGGGGGAAGCCCGCGGCCGACACCAGGGAGACGACCGAGAACGGACGGGGCTCCGTGATCTTGATCGTCCGGGCGAACGGGTAGGGACCGCCGTTCTTGCGCTTGTTGACGCGCGTCTCGACGGAGGCGAAGCCGCGCTCGGTCTCGACGACGAGGCTCTCGTCGATGTCGGCCGACTCGCTCTCCTTGAGGCCGTCGACCCAATAGGCGCCGGAGACGACGGCGTCGTCGCCGAGCTCGTGCTGGCCGAGGCGCGTCGGCTCCTGCAGATGGAGGCCGGCGGACCGCAGCTTCGGCCCGCCCGCGGAGGCGGCGGCGCGGCTGGCGGCGGCTTCGAGGTCGGAGGGGAGGCTCGGGCGGGAGGACATGGCCTTGGCGATGGCGCGAAGATCCTCGAGCTCCTTCTTGACGGAGGCCTTGCCGAGGAGGTCGGCGGCGGCGGCGCGGGCCTTGGCGGCGGCCCAGCGGCGGCGCTCGTTGGAGAGGGTGCGGCGCATCTGAGCCTTCAGCTCCTCGGACAGGGCGCCGTGGGCGCTGTCGTAGGCGATGAGGGTCTCGGGGGCGGTCGCGCCGCGGGACGCGGCCTCGGCGGCGAACAGGGCCGCGGCGTCCTTGTCGGGACGCGGGCCCGCGAGCAGCTCGTCGAAGACCGTCTTGGCGAGGGCGGAGGGGTTCTCCAGCGCGTCGGCGTGGCGGCGCTCGATCAGCTCCTTGCCCCAGGCGGTGTCGAAGAGGTTCGGCCGTCCCGGCGCTCCGGAGAGGGAGGCGTTGGCCTGCTTCAGGGCCCAGCGCTCCTCGTGGCCGGCCTGCAGAAGGGAGGCCAGCGCGTGCAGCGACGGGGTCACCGCGCCGTCGAGGGGGAGGGCGCGGCAGGCGCCGAGGCCCAGGTCGGGGCCGGCGGGCTCGGCTTCGCGGCCGAGGGCGTCGGCGGCGGTGGCCAGAGCGAGGCAGGACGAGGCGGCCTGGGAGAGGGCGCCGAACGCCTTCCAGTGGACGGCGGCCAGGCGGCGGGCGCCGGGCTTGCCGTGGAGGACGAGGACGCCTCGCGAGGCGAGGGTCTCGACGCCGGGCTCGCCGAACGACTCGGTGAGAAGGGCGAGCGGGGCGCTCGGAGCGGGCAGCTCAGCTCCGAGCGCAGGGGACGCCAGAAGGACCGCGAGCAAAGTAGCTTTTTTCAAATATGGTACTTCGAGCACGTCTGGCGCAGGTGGTCGAGGGCCTTGGAGATGTCCTCCGAAGGCGCGGACTTCTCGACGGCTTCCAGCAAGGCGACGGCCTCGGCCAGGTGCGCGCGGTCGGCGGCGATCATCTTGCGCAGCTCGTCCTGCATGAGCTGGAACTCCCGGGCGAATTCCTGATGCGCGTCCGTCGTGCGGACGCGGACGGGAACGGCGAGGTTCCCGTGGCGCACGCGGGCGATGCCGGCGGAGATCACGCGCAGGGGGCCGGCGAAGCGGTGCGACCAGAACAAGGTGACGAGGCCGCCCGCGAGCAGGGAGATCGCCGAGGCGAGGAGCAGGGGCGCGCGCAGGGCGCCCTTGATCCACTCGATGGAGTGGAAGATCTGACGGGAGGCGATCGAGGATTCCTGGACGCCGCGGAAGACGGAGAAGGCGGTCAGCAGCAGGCTCGCGGAGATCAGAAGGACGACGAAGCCGACCATCTGGAGCTGGAGGGGGGCGTCGACCCAGTACTGCTGCCTCTTATAGGAAGGCTTCGCGGGGGGCGTCTTTTCGTGGCCGTGAGCTTTTTGCGTCATTGAGTGGTTATAGTAACTTTAGAGCCGGATGTTGTCAATCAGCCGCGTTTTCCCCAGGTAGGCGGCGGCCAGCAGGCGTCCGTCCAGGGGGGCGGCGTACTGGAGCTTGAGCCCCGTGCCGGCCAGCGCGTGGCGCACGGCGGCGGCCACGGTCTCGAGACGCGAGTGCGGGCGGCGGGCCTCCTTGCGTCCGGCCTCGAGGGCGCGGCGCAAGGCCGGGGCGGCGCGCCGCTCGGCGGGGGACAGGTAGGCGTTCCGGCTCGACATCGCCAGGCCGTCCTTCTCGCGGACGATCGGAACCCGCACTAAAACCACGCCGACGTCCAAATCCCGGATCATGGTCTCGAGTATCCTGACCTGCTGCCAATCCTTCTCTCCGAAGTAGGCTCTGTCGGCCTGGACCTGATTGAACAATTTCAGGACGACGGTCGCGACCCCACGGAAATGGCCCGGACGATATCTGCCGCAATACAGGTCGGAGAGCCCCTCCACCTCGACATGTGTCCGAAAGCCTTTCGGATACATCTCCTCCACGGACGGGGCATAGACGGCGGACGCCCCGGCGGCGGCGACGAGCTTCCGGTCGGCGGGCAAGGCGCGGGGATAGCGGCCGTAGTCCTCGTTCGGGCCGAACTGGAGAGGATTGACGAAAACGGAGACTATCGTTTTGTCGTTCTCCCGCGCGGCCCGGCGTACCAGCGCCGCATGGCCCGGATGCAGGGCCCCCATCGTGGGGACGAATCCGACGCTAAGGCCTTTGCGTCGCCAGCCGTCGACGAGCACAGCCAGCGCCTTCTTGGTTCGGACGACCGGGATCATGGTCAAAGATTTCTCGAGAAGAAACCGACCACGCGCGTGTCGTATTCCATGCCCGCGGCCTCGCGGCATTTGGCGTGCCAGGCCTCCGGCACCATCCACAGCTGCTTCGGCTCGCGCGCGGCGTCGAAGACCTTCTTCACGTCCTCGGGGGTCATCAGGCGGTCGAACTCGCCGCCGATCACGAGCAGGGGGCGCGGCGCGATCTTCGGCGCGGCCTCGACCGGGTTGAACTGGTCGATCTCCGGATCCTTCACGCGCGAGCGCAGGATGAAGAGCGTGATCGCGACCAGCGGATAGTACGGGAGCTTCATGTTGTTCCACGCCCAGCGCTTGATCACGGTGCGGTAGTCGGAGAAGGGGCTCTCGACGACGGCGCAGCGCAGGTCAGGATGTTTAGGGAGGGAAGCGACGGTCACGGCGGCGCCCATGGACAGGCCGAAGACCCCGATCGAGTCGGACAGGCCGGGCTTGGACTTGCGCAGCCACTCGACCGCGGCGTCGAAGTCGATCGTCTCCAGGCCGCCGATGGTCGTGATCTCTCCCTCGCTCTCGCCGTGGGAGCGGAAGTCGAAGTACAGGAGGTTGAAGCCGCCGTTCTCGTTCAGGAAATAGGTCTGCTTGAGCAGCTCTCCCTTGTTGTCGCCCCAGCCGTGGCACATCACGATGGTGCGCCTGTCCCCGGTGAGCGAGGGGATGAACCAGCCCTTGAGCTCGAGGCCGTCGCGCGTCTTGAAGGCGATCTTCTCGTAGCGCAGGCCGAACTGCTCGGGGAATATCCACATCGGCGACATCGCCGGCGGGTGCAGGATGATGCCCGCGCCCCACCAGCACAGGGCGTAGACGGCGGCGGCGAGCAGGAGCGAGGCGGCCAGCCAGATCATTTTTGGGAGGTGAAGGAGTGCTCGGGGCCGGGGAAGGACCCGTCGCGGACCTCGCGGCAGTAGTCGCCGATCGCCTTGAGCGACTGCGCCCGCAGGTCGGCGTAACGCTTGACGAACTTGGTCGGGCCCGACTCGGTCAGGCCCAGCATGTCGTCGCTGACCAGCACCTGGCCGTCGCAGTGCGGGCCGGCGCCGATGCCGATCGTCGGGATCTGCAGGCGCTTGGTGATCTCCTTGGCGAGGTCGGCGGGGACGCACTCGAGCACCACCGCGGCGCAGCCGGCGCCCTCGAGTATGCGCGCCTCGGTGAGGATCTTCTCCGCGGCCTCGGGGCTGCGGCCCTGGACCTTGTAGCCGCCGAGGCGGTTGACCGCCTGGGGCGTCAGGCCGAGGTGGCCGAACACGGGGACGTTGATCTTGAGGAATTCCTTGATGGTCGAGGCGACCTCCATGCCGCCCTCGACCTTGACGGCGTGGGCGCCGCCTTCCTTCAGGAGGCGGCCGGCGTTGCGCACCGCCTCCTTGAGGTCGATCTCGTAGGAGAGGTAGGGCATGTCGGCCACGAGCAGGGCGCGGGACAGCCCGCGTTTGACCGCCTTCGTGTGGTGGACCATCTCGTCGATGGTGACGGGCAAGGTGCTCTCGTAGCCGAGCTTGGTCATGCCCACCGAGTCGCCGACGAGGACCACGTCCACGCCGGCTTCCTCGGCCAGGCGCGCGGTCGGGAAATCGTAGGCCGTGAGCATCGCGATCTTGACGCCCTTGCGCTTCATGTCGAGGAGCGTGGAGACCGTGACGGCCTTCAGGGATCCGGCGTAAGCCGCGGGCTTGGTTTTATCGGCCATTCCGCCAGAGTTTAACAATTCGGGGGTCCGGCTTCATAGCCGTGAACCGTCGCCGCCAGGCGGGGCATACGTCCCCGAGCGGGGCCGCGGCGAAGGGTCTCGCGGCCATCGCCGCGTGAGGGACGGTCAGCCAGGGCGTGCGCACGCGCTCGGAGCCGAGCGACACGAGGTCCACGTCGAGCACGCGCGCGCCCCAGCGGCGGCCGGGGCGCCGTCCCGCGAGCGCCTCGAGGCGCTTGGCCTCGATGAGCAGGCCGGTCGCGGTGCGCGTCGTCTCGAGGGCGACCGCCTGGTTGAGGTAAGGCTTGTCGCTGGGGCCCACCGGCGCGGTCTCGTACACGCGGGAGGCCTTCAGCACGCGGCAGCCGTCGAGGGCGCCCAGGCCGGAGACGGCGCGGCGCAGGGCCGCGGCTCTGTCCCCGAGGTTCGCGCCGAGGAGGAGGAGCGCGCGGCGCGGCTTCACTTCTTTCCGCGCCCGTGGCGCCTGTCGGCGCGGCGCAGGGCCTCGACGACCGCGGCGATCAGCGCCAGCGCGAGGAAGTTCCCGAGCTTGCCCTCTCCCGTCCCGAACCCGCCCTCGTAGACCATCGCGGTCCAGAGGAGCCAGAACACGATGCCGACGGCGGCCTGGCAGGCGACGAGCACGACGGCGAGATGGACCGGGTCGAAGCGGGGCGTCTCCGGGGTCTCCTCCTCGAACAGCTCGACCCAGGACCTCCAGAGCCTCATCGCAGCCCCATCAGGTCGAGCATGTCGTAGAGGCCCGGCTTCTTGCGCGCGGTCCACAGCGCCGCCTCGAGCGCGCCGAGCGCGAAGGCGTCCCGGGACTCGGCGATGTGGGAGAGCGTCAGGCGTTCGAAGGGCCCGGCCAAGGTCAGGACGTGGTCGCCGACGACGCCGCCGACTCGCACGGAGGCGGTCGGCACCGGGTCGGCCGACGCGCGGCCTTCGTTGACGGCCTGGGCGATCCTCAGGGCCGTTCCGGAAGGGGCGTCTTTCTTCCCCTTATGGTGCGTCTCGACGATCGCGGCGTCGTAGCCGGGCAGGCGTCGCGCGGCGTCCTCGGCGAGATGGAGGAGCATGGTCACGCCGCGGCTGAAGTTCGGGGCCATGAACACCGCGGTCTTGCGCGCGGCGGAGGCGACCTGGGCGCGCTGGACGACGGACAGGCCGGTGGTCCCGGTGATGAACGGGACCTTGCTCCGGCCGCACGCGGCGGCGAAGCGGACGCAGGATTCGGGGGTGGTGAAGTCGATCACCGCGCCGCACGCGGCCGCCTCGTCCTCGAACGCGGCGGCCTGCGCGCGGCCGACGCGGGCCAGGAGGTGGAAGCGCGGGTCCGTCGCGGCCAGGGCGGCGACGCGGGAGCCGGTCCGTCCCGTCGCTCCGCAGATCGCGATCTTGAGGGGGGTGGCCATGGTCCGTGGATTATAGGATAACGGGGTCCGCCAGCGGGAGGAGCACGCGCACGGTGGTGCCGATGCCGGGGGAGCTGTCGATCTCGACGCGGCCGCCCGCGTTCTCCGCGATGCGCTGGACCGTGGGCAGGCCGAGGCCCGTGCCCTTGCCCTGGGCCTTCGTCGTGAAGAAGACCTCGAAGACGCGGCTCAGGGTCTCCCGGTCCATGCCCGTGCCCGTGTCGCGGACGCTGAGCATCGCGCAGGGCTTGTCCGGCCCTCCGGGGACGCTCAACGCCCCTCGTCGCGTGGCGACCGCGACCGCTCCCCCGCTCGGCATCGCGTCGCGGGCGTTGATGACCAGGTTCATCAGCGCCTGCTCGATCTGCCCCGGCGCGGCGCGGACCGAGCCGAGGCCGTCCTCGAGGTTCAGGTCGAGCCGGACGGAGGGCCCGGCCGCGCTGCGCAGCATCGCCGCGCAGTCGCGCACGGCGGCGTTGAGGTCCACGGGGACCGCCTCGAGCTTCTGCCGGCGGCTGAAGGTCAGGAGCTGCCGGGTCAGGATCGACGCCTGCCGGGCGCACTCCCGGATCTCATCGGAGTTGCGGCGGGCGTCCGAGCCGGGCGGCAGCTCGAGCGCCAGCAGCTCCGCGTGGCCGGTGATGGCCCCGACGACGTTCCCGAAGTCGTGGACGATGCCGCCGGCGAGCAGGCCGAGGGTCTCCAGCTTCTGCGTCTCCAGGGCCTGCTTCTGGAGCTGGTTGCGCTCGGTGTGGTCGAGCAAGGTCCCGATGACGGCCGGCCGGCCGTCGACCGTCGTCTGCTCCCCGCCGACCTCCACGTCGACCGGGGCGCCGTCCGCGCGCACGCCGCGGAACTGGTAGTTGATGTAGCGGACCTCTCCGGAGACGCGCTTGCGCAGGTTCTCGTTGACCATGGCGCGGTCGCCCGGGGAGACGAGGTCCTCGACGGAGAGCCGCCCGACGATGTCCTCGGGCCGGTAGCCGAAGATGTCCGCGAAGCGCGCGTTGACGTAGGCGAAGCGCCCGTCCTGGATGACGTAGATGCCGGCCAGCGAGCGCTCGACGAGCTTGCGGAACTTCTCCTCGCTGGCGCCGAGGCTCTCCGTGGTCAGGCGCATGCGCTCAAGCGCGCGGCGGATGAAGACGAAGAGGAGGGCGGCCGTGGCGCCGACGAAGAGCCAGCCTTTGAGCGTCTGCAGGCGGGTCAGGGTCGCGACGTCGGCGGGCATAGCGGCCACGAACCGGTCCGAGGCGACGATCCAGAGCCCCGCCGCCAGGGCGTAGCACCCGGCCATGACGCCGGCCGTCCTTTCCGACGGACCGAGCCTTCCGGGGAGGGTTCTTCGCGCGGGCACGCCGGATGTTATCATAACGACAAAGCGGTCAACGAATCTTCACCCCGCCGCCGTGGGCCGGGAGGGAGGCTTCCTGATATCGTGACGCCGACTCAGGGAGGCTTCGATGAACCACGCGTATCCCGTCAGGACGGACCTGCGCCCCAGGAAGCTGTCGGGGATCAGCGACGAGCAGATCGGCCAGCACTGGACGCTGTACGAAGGCTACGTCAAGAACGTCAATCTCCTCAACGCGAAGCTCGCCGCCCTGTGCGACAAGAAGAGCTTCGGCCCGGAGTTCGCCGAGCTCAAGCGCCGGCTGGGGTTCGAGTACGACGGGATGATCCTGCACGAGCACTACTTCGGGATCCTGAAGAGCGGGCAGAAGCCCCTGGGGGACGACGCCGAGACGACGAAGCTCATGAAGACCTCCTTCGGAGGGTACGCCGCCTGGCTGCGGGAGTTCACCGCCGTCGGGAACATGCGCGGGGCGGGCTGGGCGATCCTCTACTACGACCCGTCCGTCCAGGCGCTGACGAACCACTGGATCGGCGACCACGAGGTCGGCCATCCGGCCGGCTTCATCCCGATCCTCGTGATGGACGTCTGGGAGCACGCCTACATGGTGGACGCGGGGGCCGGCGGGCGGGCGGCCTACGTCGAGGCCTTCCTCGCCAACGTGGATTGGCTCATGGTGGAGCGCAGCGTCGAGGACGCGAGCCGCGGCGCGGCCGTCCGCTTCTAGCCCCTCGGGTCCGGATCGATCCCGACGCGCCGCGGCGCGTCGCGCAGCGCGTCCTCCACCGCTTCGAGGTCGGGAGACGCGGCGGGCGCCGAGGCGCCTCGCCCCGTCCACTCGAGCTCGGGCGCGCCCCGCGCGAAATGCAGGACGAACTCCCGCAGGCAGGAGGGGCAGCCGGCCTTGTCGCCGTCGGCCGCCTTCGCCGGCGGAGCGATGATCGGGCCGCACTCGGGGCAGGACAGCATGAGCCTGTCGTCGGCGGCGTGGCCGATGACGTGGTCCAGGCGGCCGTCGCGCGCGAGCGCGATGAACAGGTCGACGAGGCCGGCGTCGAACTGCCGCCCGCGCTCCTCCTCGAGGACGGCGAGGGCCCGGGCGCGGAGGAGCTCCCGGCGGTAGGGGCGCGTGCTCGTCATCGCGTCGAACGCGTCGGCGACGCTGACGATCCGGCTGACGAACCAGGGCGTCTGGTCCCGCCAGCGCGCGGGGTAGCCTTGGCGGTCCATCCTCAGATGATGCTGGGATATCTGACGGTCGACGAGCAGGGCGAGCGGGTGGTTGACGACGATGTCGTGCCCGATCTCCGGGTGCAGGGCGATGACGCGGAACTCCGCGGGCGTGATCCTCGCCTGCTTGAGCAGGATGGCGTCCGGTATCCCGACCTTTCCCAGGTCGTGCACCAGGCCGCCGAGCTGGGCCATGAACACGTCGTCCTTCTCCAGCCCCGCGGCCGTCGCGAGGAGACGGGCGTAGCGGCTCGTGCGCCAGACGTGGCCGCCGGTGAAAGGGTCGCGCGCTTCGATCACCGTCGCCAGCACGAGGAGGGAACGCAGCAGCGGCGGGTCGATCTCGATGGTCTTCATGGCCGTACCGTTAGGATGCCACCGTCGTCCGCTCAATGCCATTGACGCCCCGTAACGGAATTGGACCGGGAATCGGACAACCCGGTCCGGAAAGACCTTCGGCCCCCGAGGGGCTGGGTCCAATGCTCCTATCGTGGACCGAGCGCGGCGCCGTACAATGAACGGGATGAGCTCCGTGCGCCGCCTGTTCGCGTCGTCGCTCGCCGTCCTCCTCTGGCTGGAGGCCCTCGGGCCGTCCGCCTGGGCCCAGGTCGCGGCGCGCGCCGCCTCGGCGACGGCCGCTCCGGGCGCCTCCGCGGCGGCCGCCGCGGCCGTCCCGGCGGGCTCTTCACTCTCCGCGCCGATGCTGCCGGCGTCGGCGCTCTCGCTGGCGCCGCTCTCCGTCCCGTCCGCGCCCGCGCCGTCCGTCGTCCCCGTCGCGGCGCTCTCGCCCGCGGCCGCTCGCGCGCTCGCCTCGCCCGCGCTCCTCCCGGCGCCGGCCGCCGCTCCGCGCGAGAAGGCCGACGCGGGGCCCGGCGTCGCCGGCCGGGTCGCGGCCCTCTCCGAATCGTCGGCGCAGGCCCTCGAGAAGGTCTCCTCGGCCGCGTCGTCGCGCGCCGACGTGCGGCGCTCGGGCGAGGAGCTCGAGGGCATCCTCAGCGGCGAATCGCTCCGCCGCCCCACGGCCGCGGGCGACGCGTTCCTCGCGCCCGGATCCCCGGAGGACGGCCCCTCCCTGCGTCCCACCGGAGCCCCGGCGGAGCGCTCCGCCGCCGAGCCCGCCTCGCCGATGCCGGACCTGCCGGCCCGGGCGCGCAGCGGCTTCCGTCTCTACGCCGCCGGCATCTCCACCGTCAAGGTCGGCATCGAGGCCCTGAACCTCGTCGTGCCCACTTTGCTGCTGACCCAGTTCGGCGCGGCCAGCATCGTCGGCGCGCTCTTCCTGTCCGCGCAGCTCGCCAGCCTCGTCGCCGGCTGGCTCGCGGGCCCGCTCGTGGACCGCTTCAGCCCCGCGAAAGTCCTCGCCGCGACGGCGATGCTCCAGATCGCGGCGATCGGCTCCATCCCTCTCGCCTTCGCCTTCGGCACCACGCTCGGCCTGCCCGTGATCTTCGCGCTGTTCACCGTCAACGGCTTCCTCGGCGGCGCCTTCGACATCGCCCGGCGCGCGGCCCTGCCGCAGATCCTCGGCCGCGACGAGCGGGTCCTCAACGCGCACAACGCGAAGATCTACATCACGCGCGAGCTCGCCGCCATGGCCGGCATCTTCGGGACCGGCTTCCTGCTCGAGAAGCTCGGCTATCTCGCCACGCTCGGCATCCACCCCGCGGCCTACATCGTCGCCGCGCTGCTGTTCGCGCGCCTGGCGTTCCGCCGCGGCGAAGCCGCTCCGGCTGCCGCCAAAAAGGAGACCGCCGCCGAAGGCGGCAAGAAAGGCGTCCTCGCGGCGCTGAAGGGCCTCACGCGCGGGGCGCGCCTGGTCTGGGCGGACCCGGAGCTGCGGCGCGCGGCCCTGCTGAACGTGCCGGTGATCACCCTGCACAACCTCTTCCATCAGATGCTGGCCGTCGTGTACGCCGCGAAGGTCCTGGGCTCTCCCGCGTCCGCGGCGATCCTGCTCGGAGCGTGGAACCTCGGGGAGTTCGCCGCGGCCCTCCTCCTCCGCCGCCAGTCCGCGCGCCGGGGGGAGGACGCCAAGCTCGGGCCCGCCTGGCTGCGCTACGCCGCGGGCGCCATCCTCGGCTCCTGGCTGCTGTGGCTGTTCCCGACCGTGTGGGTCGCCGCGCCCGTCATCTTCCTGATGGCCATGGCCATGCTCGGCAACGAGCTCGGGCTGGCGTCCTACTTCCAGTCCGCGGCCGCCAAGGAGGACGTGGGCGCCGTCACCGGCTTCGTCTACTCGCTGGCGACGACCGTGGGCATGGTCGCCCTGCTCGCGATGGGCTGGGTCTTCGACGGGTTCGGCGGGCCCGCCGGCATGCTCGTCCTCGCGCTCGCCCTGAGCGCGGCGTCCGTCTTCTTCTGGCTGTCCTCCCGCCGGCGCTAGACCTCGAGCCGCGGCAGCTTCACGATCGTCAGCCAGAACTCGTCGATCACCTTGATGATGCGCTGGAACTGCTCGAAGTCGACGGGCTTGGTGATGTAGCAGTTCGCCCCGAGGTCGTAGCACTTGACGATGTCGGTGTCGGCCGCCGAGGTCGTGAGCACGACCACGGGGATCTTCTTGAGCACCGGGTCGGCCTTGAGCTCCTTGAGGACCTCCCGCCCGCTCACGCGCGGCAGGTTCAGGTCGAGGAGGATCAGGTCCGGGACCGGGGCGTTCTCGAACGGCGGCTGGCGCCGCAGCATCTTGAGGGCGTCGATCACCTTGGAGTCCTTGAGGGCCTCCTTGGTGAGCAGCACGTCGTCCTCGTCGTCCTCCACCAGCAGGACTTCCAGGGGCTTGCTCATGTTCTTCCTCCTTGCGTCGGCGGGTGCGATGCTCCGAGCGTGAAATAGAAGGTCGAGCCCTTCCCGGGCTCCGACTCGACCCAGATGCGCCCCCCGTGGCGCTCGACGACCTTGCGCGAGATGGCCAGGCCGATGCCCGTGCCGGGATAGGCGGTGGCCGTATGCAGGCGGCGGAACATCTTGAAGATGTCGGCCGCGTACTTCTTCTCGATGCCGATGCCGTTGTCGGCGACGGCGAAGACCCACTCGTCCCCGGAGCGCCGCGCGGACACGCGGACCACGGGGGGCTTGTCGCCGTGGAACTTGAGCGCGTTGGCGATCAGGTTCTGAAGGAGGCGGGCCAGCTGGTCGGGGTCCCCGGTCACCGCCGGCAGCGGCTCGACGATCACCTCTCCGCCCGACTCCTTGCGCTGGGCGTCGAGGTCGGCGAGGACGGTGCGCAGCAGCGCGTCGAGGTCCGTGCGCACGGGGACCAGCTCCCGCGAGCCCGCGCGGGAATAGGCGAGCAGGTCCTGGATGAGGTTCTGCATCCGCTCCGTGCTCCCGGTGATGCGGGAGATGAAGTCGTCCGCCTCGGCGTCGAGCTTCCCCTTATAGCGCTTCGCGAGGAGCTGGGCGAAGCCCGTGATGCGGCGCAGCGGCGCCTGCAGGTCGTGCGAGGCGATGTAGGCGAACTCCTCGAGCTCGCGGTTCGAGCGGCTGAGGTCCTCGGCGCGCGCCGCCTCGCGCGCCAGCGCGCGCATGCCGGCCGTCAGCCGCCGGATGATGGCCAGCCCGCTGAGCAGGATGACGGCCGCGAACAGGCCGTTGAGGCCGAAGAAGACGACGACCTGCCGCGCCAGGGCCCCGCGGAAGTCGCTGGTGTCCATGAGGACCACGACGCGGCCGATGGGCGGGTCGGAAGGCCGCGCGCCGGGGGCCGCGACGGGCTCGGTCACCGTGAGGAGCCCCCGGACCGGCGCTCCGGGGCGGGAGTAGCGCGCCCGCTCGACCCCGCGCTCGTCGAGTATGCGCAGCGACGCGAGCGCGCTCTGGTTCTCGTAGTACGAGGCGACGCGGGCGAGCTCTCCCTTGTCCTCCAGGCTCAGGGGGACGAAGGCGGCGCGCGCGGCGGCCGAGGCGATCGCCTGGCCGCGCAGGGCGCGCGAGGTCTCGAGCAGCTCGCGCATGCGGAGCGCGGAGAGGGCGGTGGAGCCTCCGCCGAGGAGGACGGTGAGCAGGGAGAACGCGAGCATGAGCCGCCGCGCGAAGGCCTCCCAGCGCAGAGCCTCGTCGGTGGTCGCCGTGCTCATCGCGTCCCTCCCGGGATCGATATGCCCCAGCGGCGGGCGAGGACCTTGTTGAACACGAGCCGTCCGTCCGGCGCCTCGGAGGAATACGCCGGCGCCTCGCCGGCGGACGCCGCGTTCGCCGCGTCCACGGCGTGGCGGAGGATGGCCGCGCGGTCGCCTTCGGTGCCGAGGAAGGCGCCGCGCGCGACGAGGTCCGCGCCGGGGGCGAGGAGCGGGATCCGCTTGGCCAAGGTGCTTTTCACGAGGTACTCGAAGGCGGCGCCCTCCGTGAGGGAAGGCGATCCCAGTATCCACACCGCCTGGGCGGCCGGCAGCGCGCGGGGCAGGGCTTCGGGCAGGTCGCGGAGCTTGTCGACGCGGACGGCGACGAGCTCGACTCCGGCCTCCCGGGCGCGGGCGCGCAGGCGGCCGAAGACCTTCTCGTAGCCCGACATGTGGACGACCGCGACCCGGCGCCAGCCGGCGGAGCGGGCGAAGGCGATGACCTGCCCCGCGTCGTAGGGCGTGATGCAATCGACGGGGACGCCCTCCACCTCGTGGTTGAGCCAGCCGCAGGCCCCGCTGCCCCAGGCGGCGGCGACGACGCGGTCCGAGGCCTGCAAGGACGCGAGGAAGCGGCCCTTCTCGATGGGGTCGGCGCGATCGATTCGGTCGAAGGCCGTCACGCGGACGTCCTTCGCGGCGCGAGCGGCCGCCGCGGCGGCCTGTTTCTCGTCGGCGACGATCAGGACGACCTTCGCGGCGGCGGCGGGGGGCGCCAAGGCCAGGAACGCCGCGACCAGCAAGCCCGGGGCGCGGGTCATCGCGGCCTCAGAAGGTGATCACGACGGCCGCCTGGACGACCCGGCCTTCCAGGACGATGGATTTCGTCGTGGTCGGGATCGCGTAGAAGAGGTACAGCGCCTCTCCCTTGACCGAGACGTTGTCGTTGACGGCCATGTGAGCGCCGCCCGAGTACGAGCGCATCACCTCGCGGCCGGATCCGCCGCCCGCGCGGCCGGTGTGGTAGTTCTCCGCGTGCCCCCAGCCGACGACCTTTCGTCCTCGGACGGTGAAGAGCGGGTGGGAGGCGGTCAGGAAGGCTCCGTGCGTGGACCAGGACTGCGAGCGCAAGGACTGGGCCATGCCCTCGTCGCCGGTGGCGTGAAGGTGCAGGTACTCGGCCAGCAGGTCGAACTCGCCCGGGGTCCAGTGGACGTGGGCCCCCGCCATCTGAAGGAGCCGGCGGTTCTGCTGGTCCCACGCCCCGCGGTAGTAGGAGGCGCCGACCTCCCCGTCCCCGGCGCGCGAGAAGGCGAGCTGGCCGCCGAAGGCGATGTCCTTGTTGTTGTTGCCGGAGCCGAGGTTCCCGCTGAGCGCCAAGCCGCCGGGCAAGGAGGGGCTGCGAAGCGCGCCGGTGCTGCCGGCCACGCTGCCGTAGCCGTTGACCGCGTAGGCGCGCGCGTCCAGTCCCCAGCCGCTCTCCAGCTCGAAGCGCCGCGTCAGCACCGCGCCCGCGTCGGCGATGGGCAGGCCGAGGATGCCGTTGACATAGATGGGGGCGGAGAGCTCGACGCGCTGGAACGGATAGAAACGGCGGCTGTTGTAGTAGTTGAAGGGCAGGTTCACGCGGCCCGCCTGCAGGCGCGCGCCGCCCCAAGGCAGGGCCGCGTCGAGATACGCGTACTGGATGCGCGTCTGCCCGACGGTGTTGCCGACGCTGCGGAAGGTGAGGTCCATGAGGAAATCGACGTCCTCGCTGACCTTGGTCGTCGCGAACAGGCCGACGGCGTCGAGGCGGAAGCCGCGGGAGACGAGGTTGCCTTCCGGCGTGCCCGCGAGCACCGCGGCGGGGCCCCGCACCTGGATCTGGCTGTCCACCGGCATGATCAGGCTGCCGTAGCCGGTGAACGCGACCTTCGCTCCGGCCGCGGGTGCGAGGAGCGCGGCCGCGATGGCGGCTGCCGTCAGTCGGCGGAGGAGGCGTCCCATGTCCGTGTTAGGGTAGGCGCCCGGGGCCGCCGTCGCCATGAGGGGATTGTCAGCGTTGTCAGCCGGCGTCCGGGAGGGGCTCATGGGGCGCATTATAGGCCCCTTCCCGGGCCGGGGGTATGGATGGTAAGTCACTCTTCCGTCGCGGCGGCGTGACGCGCGGTGTGCTAGAATCCGCCCATGGCCAAGAAGTTCTTCGTCGGCGTGGACGTCGGCGGCACCAAGATCGCGGCGGGGCTGGTGACGCCCCGGGGCGAGATCCTCGGCTGGGAGAAGGCCTCCACCCCGCGCGCGAAGGACGCCGGCGAGGTGATGAAGGTCATCGTCCGGGCGGTGCGCGACGTGATCTCCGACGCGGGCCTCAAGCCCCGCCGCCTTCGCGGCATCGGCATCGGCGTGCCCGGCCTCGTGGACGCGGCGAGCGGCAAGGTCCTCGTGGCGCCGAACCTCCCCATCGCGGGCCACCCGATCGCGGCGGAGCTCGAGCGCCGCTTCGGCGTGCCCGTGGCCCTCGGCAACGACGTGAACCTCGGCGTGCTCGGCGAGGCGTGGCGCGGCTCCGGCCGCGGCGTGGACGATTTCGTCGGCATCTTCCCGGGGACCGGCGTCGGCGGCGGCGTGATCTCCTCCGGACGCCTGCTGCTGGGCGCCAACGGCGCGGCGGCGGAGCTCGGCCACATCGTGCTGGACCCGAAAGGCCCCCGGTGCGGCTGCGGCGCGCGCGGCTGCCTGGAGGCCTACGCGAGCCGCACCGCGATGGAGCGCGACATCCGCGCCGGCGTCAAGGCGGGGGAGAAGACCGACATCGTCGCGCTCAACGGCGGGGCGCTCGACCAGATCAAGAGCAAAGTCCTCGCGCGCGCGCTGCGCCACCGCGACCCGCTCGTGACGCGCGTGCTGCGCGCCGCCGCCGAACGCCTCGGCGACGGCTGCGTGAGCATCCGCCACTGCTTCGACCCCGCGCTCTTCGTCCTGGGCGGCGGCGTGATCGAGGCCTGCGGCGACTTCATCCTGCCCATCGTCAAGCGGCGGCTGGCCGCCGACCCTCTGTTCAAGAGGATCGGCGCCTGCAAGGTGACCCGCTCCCGCCTCGGCGACGACGCCGTGGTGCTCGGCGCCGTCGCGCTCGCCCGCGGGCGCTGACGCTCAGGGCGCGGAGATCTCCCGGACGCTCATCTTCTTGTACAGCAGCCCGTTCGTCCCGACGTTGTCGCTGCGGAAGTAGACGGCGATGTTGGGCCGCCCCGTCTCGGAGCCGGGGCGCGCGTCGTCGTTGGTCAGGCGCAGGGCCGGGTCGATCCCGGACTTGCAGGGCGTGCCGCCGACGCCGAAGTTCCGGCCGTCGTCCTCGATCTCGTTGACCTTGGTCCAGGTCCCGCCGTTGGCCCCGTCCGTCAGGTCCATGTAGTTCTCGAGCTTCACGTTCCCGTTGGGCAGGTCGTACACCACCAGCTTGTAGCCGATCCAGGTCCGGTACGGGAACGTCGACCACATGGCCTTGTTCCTGGTCGGCGAGGAGGCGGGGTGCTTGGTCTCCTTCTCGAAGTCGATTCGACCGTCGTAGCGGAAGCGGGCGCCGTTGCCGCGGCTGTCGCAGCCGTTGACCGTCTCGGAGGCGCCGTACGCGCTGTGGTTCGTGCGCGTGTGGTGGACGATGCCGCCGTAGGCGGTCCCGCTGTCCGCGACGCGGTAGGCGTACACCGTCGATTCCACATTGCGCCAGCTGGAGAGCAGCTGCGGGTCGTGGATGTACATGCGCGGGACCGCGCCGGACATCGAGAACACGCCCTTGCCGTCCGCGGAATAGGTCGCGTCGCCCCGGCCGCGGAACCAGGGGTCGTCCGGGTCGGCCTGCCCCGACGAGAAGGTGCGCGCCCTGCCGTTGTCCCATTTGGAGACCCAGTTCTTGCCTCCGGCGGCGGAGGGATACAGCATCTTGACGCCGAAGCGGTCGGCGCCGCCGGTCTGCACGGCGTTGGCGACGGTGACGGGGATGGAGGCGGAGGCGCGGTTGCCGGCGGCGTCGCGGGCGGTGGCGGTCAAGGTGTGGGCGCCGTTGGCGACGGCCGTGGTGTTCCACGCCAGGGCGTAAGGCGGGGCGAGGACCTCGGCGCCCAGGTTGGCCCCGTCGAGCTTGAACTGCACTCCGGCCACGCCGGCGTCGTCCGTCGCCGACGCGGAGACGGCGACGGAGCCCGCGACGGTGGCGCCCGAGGCGGGGGCGGTCAGCGCGGTCGCCGGCGGGGTGGTGTCGGCGGCGGGAGGAGGGGGAGGAGGGGCGCCGGCGCCCAGGGCGAAGGCGCACACCTGATGGGAGCCGGCGCCGGACTGCAGGGCGAGGTCGTCGAGGCTCGAGGTGGCGGCCTGCTCGGAGCGGAAGGCGTAGTTCGAGGCGACGGTGCGCTCGGCGGCGCCGGGCGGGGTGACGAAGACGGAGTAGCGGCGGGCGGCGGGGTCGACGGCGAGGCGGAACCTGTAGGTCGCGCCGGCGACGTAGGGGACGGCGGCGTCGGCGGCGTAGGCGCCGGCGTTGCGGGCGTCGATGTAGCCGGCGTTGTTGAAGCGCACGGCGGCGGCGAGGCCGGAGTAGCCGGAGGCGGCGCCGAGGGCGAGGCCGGTGAGGGCGTCGATGCGC
>JACPOW010000050.1 GCA_016191335.1 Elusimicrobiota bacterium
GCCCGCCGCGGGGGCGGCTCCCGGCGCGTAGGCGGCGGGGGCGCCGGCGCTCCGGTCGGCGGGAGCGGCGGCGTCGGCCGCGGCGGGCGCGGCCAGCGCGCCGGCGCGGGCCGCGAGGCGAGGCAGCGCCGGGGAATCGCCCGCGCCGACGCCCTTCATCGGGGTCGGGGACCAGCCGGGGGTCGCCGCGCCGCGAGGACGAGAGCCGTCGAAGCGCGACGCCAGCGAGGGCGCGGGGCTATGGCCGCCGCGGGCGCCCGTCTCGTTGGGGACGGCCTTCGGACCGCGGTTGACGGGGATCACGGGTCCGCCGCCGAGGAGGTTGGGAGGGGGCTCGGGGCTCACCGCGGGGCCCGCCGAGCGAGGAGCCGCCGCGGGGGAGCCTCCGGCCCCGGGAGCGCCGCCGCCTCCGCCGCCGTCCGCGCCGTTGCCGGCGGGTCCGCCGCCGCCCCCGCCGCCACCGCCGCCGCCGCCGCCGAATCCGCCGAACTTGGGAGCCTTGGGGCCTTTGCCCGAGGGGCCGCCGCCCTCTCCGCCGCCGCCGGCTCCCGAGGGAGCGCCGACGCTGCCGCCGGCCGTGGTGTTGCCCGCGGGAGCGGTGTCCGGAGTCCGGGCCTCGCGGCGCTCGGGAGCGGAGGCCGTGTCCGACCGGGGCTCCTCGGGCGTGTCGGCGGGGGTCTCCTCGGGGGCGGGCTCCGCGTCGGCCGGCGGAGCCACGGCGGGGTCCTCGACCTTGATGTCGCGCGTCTTCCAGGGAGTCTCATGGCGACGGGGGTAGGAGGGGGGCGGCGTCGGGACGACCCGGGACGCGAGGCCGATGTAGCCGCTGGCCAGGAGGTATTTCCCGGCGCGGCGGAAGACGCCCTCCTTGACGACGGGGCGGCCCTCGGGCTTCACCTTCGCCCGGACCTTGGCCTCCTCCGCCACCGAGCGGGGCTTCTCGACCTTCGCCTTCGAGGACTTGGCGCGGAACTCCATCGGCCCGGCGCCCGCCGGCTGCTTGGCGGTCCGCAGAGGGTCGACCTTGTCCTTCATGAAATCGAATTCCAGCTGCTCGCCGGGCTTCGCCGCGGCCTTCTTCGCGGTCCGGACCTTCGCCTCGGGGGCGGCCTCCTTCGCGCCGAAATCGAGCTCGAGCTGCTTGTACTGCGGCTCAGCGAGCGGCGCCTTGCTCTTCCGGGCCTCGAACTCCAGGGCCCGGCTCGTCTTCACGGGCTCGCGCGCGATCTTCACCGTCGTGGGCTCGGGCTTGCCCTTCATGAACTCGAACTGGAGCTGCTCGCCGGACCGCGGCGCGGCCGTCTTGGCCGGCCCCTGC
The DNA here is from genome assembly GCA_016191335.1 of Elusimicrobiota bacterium. Taxonomy (GTDB): domain Bacteria; phylum Elusimicrobiota; class Elusimicrobia; order UBA1565; family UBA9628; genus GWA2-66-18. The sequence continues at coordinate 1,319 of JACPOW010000050.1, forward strand.
TCGAGAGGCTTGGCGGAAGCGGACTTCGCGACCGCCGGCTTCGCGGAGACGGCGTCCACGACCCCGGGCTTGGCGGCGGCGGCCTCGGCGAGGAGGGGCTCCGGCGCGACGGTCTTCGGGGCCACGGTCTCGAGGACGGCGGGCTTGGCGGTCGCGGCGGAGATGATCTCGGCGCTCTTCGCGTCGAGGGTCGCGGCGCTCGCCGGGCCGTTCGCCTCGGCGCGGGTGTTGATCCTGACGTCGCCGGCCTTGAGGGGCTCGAGGCCGCCCTTGGACGCGAAGGCGTCGGCGGGCTGGAGGAACTCGCGCCACTTCGTGGACACGAACTCCGCCATCCGCGCCATCTTGCCGGGAGGGGGGCCCTTGGCGACGACCGCGTCGACGACGGCCGGCGCCGGCGCGGAGGGGGCCACCGGGGCCGAGGGGTTCACCGGCGCGGCCGGCTTGACCGGCTGGGCCGGCTTCACGCCGGGCTGGTCGCGCATGAAATCGAACATCATCTGCCCGTTCGCGTCGACGAGGGGGCTGGGCTTCGCGGCGACGGGATCGGGCGCGACCGGCTCGGGCGCCACCGGCTCGCCCTTCGCGCGGAAGCGGTCCATGAGGCGCTTGCCGACCTTCGTCCCGGCCAGGTCCTTGCCCATCGAGCGGCCCATGCCGTAGATGAAGCCGAGATCGACGATCGCCTTGCCCATCGCGTCGGCGCCTTCCGGCGTCCCGAACTTGGCGATGGCCTCGTGCACCATGTGGCCGGTGTCCAGGACGAAGGGCACGCCGATGGTGCCGACGACCGCGCCCTTGAAGGTGTTGACGCCGAACTTGGCCAGCGACAGCGCGCGGCTCGTGCCGGTCGCGCCCGCCTCCGCGGCCACGGCCGCCTTCGTGCCGAGGGAAGTCGCGGCCTTGCCGAGGGCGGAGAAAGCGTACGGCATGGCCCAGGTCAGCGGGTTCGTCGCCATCTGGCCGAGGGCCTCGCCGCCGGAGGCGATGGCGCCCAGGACTCCGTGACCGTTGCGGGCCAGCTGCTTGCCGTAGGTGCCGGCGCCGAACTCGGAGAGGGCGAAGTAGGCCTCCATGTCCGACGGCGGCATGCCCATGGCCTGCTCGTAGTACAGGGGGGAATCGGTCGCGTTGACGCCCATCCACGCCAGGCGCTCCGGGCGCAGCTCCAGCACCCGCTTGTTCAGGATCGCGCGCGCGCCCGGGGTCAGCTTGGCGAGGATCTTCTTCGTCCACTCCTCGAACTTCTCCGGCTCCTTCTCGCCGTCCGGCTGCGGCCCGGCCATCGAGCGGGCCCACGCGGGGTTGCGCGAGCGGGTGGCGATGGAGTTCAGCTGGGCGAGGTCGCCGGAGACGCTGCTCTCGACGACGTTGACGATGCCGGTGTAGGCGAGGTTGCTGACCCAGTTCGAGGCCTCGAGAGTCTGCTTGATCCCGGGCACGCTGACGATCTTCTGCGCGAGGCCCAGCGCGGGGGCGGACCCCGCCTTCTCGCGGACGGTCTCCGCGCCCTCCCAGGTCGTCGTGGTCGGCCACGGGTTGGCCCGGCCGGCGCTGAAGGTCTGGCGCTGGAAGAAGTAGCGGCTGACCTCGTTCTTGTTGGCGACCCAGTTGCCCGGGTTCCAGCCGCCGCCCCGGTAGGCGTCGCGCTCCTCCTTGCGCACGTCCTCGCGGAAGATGCGGGTCCCGTCGCCGAGGTACTCGTGGGCCACGCGCGCGGCGCGCAGCTGCGACGCCGCGTCGTGGGCGTTGCGCATGTTCCAGTCGAGGTCGAACTCCACGGGGCTCTGCACGAGGAAGGCGGGCCCGGCCGGCTGGCCCGGCTGCGCGGTCTTGTCCCCGAAGAAGCCGGTCAGCACGAGGCGCTCGCCGTTGGCCCGCTGGACGATTAAGGTGAAGACCTTGCGCGCGCCCGGGGCGATGGAGAGGCGGATCGGGGGATCCTCCATGTCCTTGGGCAGGGCGTCGGCGACCGCGTTGAAGTTCAGGAAGTCGGCGAAGGCCGCCGTCTTGCGCCCGGTCGGGTCGGCCTCTCCGACGGCGGCCAGGACCTCCTTGGCCAGGAGGAGCATCTGCGCCTTGCGCTTCTCGGGCAGGCCGGGGGAGGGGAGGTCCGCCATGGACACGTCCCAGCTCTCGACCTTGCCGTCCTTGATGACCTGCTGGACGCGCTTCGTGACCTGCTTCAGCGTGCGCCCGTCCTTGAGGACGCGGAAATCGAGCTCGATGCTGCCGTCGGGGTTGACCCGGTCGACCTGCATCCGGTACGGCGCGGTGTCCTGGTCGGTGAACTTCACCTCGCGCCGGCCCTTGGAGAGCCGCGCCTCGAAGCGCGGGCCCGCGCCGCCGAGCTGCTCGATGACCACGTCCTCCGTCTCGGAGTTCCCGCTCTCGCGGCGCAGCACCTTGCCGTCCGGGGAGTAGGTCGTCAGCTCCGTCTGGTGGGTGTTGGGGTTATAGGTCTGCTTCTCGACGCGGGCGCCGTTGACGTCGTAGCGCTCGGTGATCTGGGTGAGGACGTTGCGCTCGCCGTCGAAGTTCTGCCGGACGATCTCCTTCGCGCCGCTCTTCGCGCGCGCGACGCGGATGGCGCTCCGGTCGTCCGCGGAGAAGGCCGTGAACACCGAGGAGCCGTCCGCCTGGGCGACCCGCAGGCCGATGAACTCGGTCTTGCCGTGGGTCTCCGACACGACCACGCCGCCGCGCGCCCCGCCGTCCTGGAAGGGGATCTCCCACGCCGCGAAAGGCGTGCCGGCCGGCGCGCCGCGCAGGCCGTCGCGGAGGAACTCGCGGTAGGTCCACAGCGCCGCCGAGAACTCGGCGAGCTCGGGGTTCAGCCTGGCGATCCGGTCGAAGCGGCGGGAGATGGCCTCCTCGGAGGTCGGCCACGCGGCCGGCTCGCCCAACGAGCGCGCCAGGCGCGCCTCCTCCCGGAGGAGATGCTCGACCAGCGCGTCGAGGGTCGTGAAGGCGTCCGGGTTGCCGAGCATCGCCGCGACCGTCTTGCGTCCGAGGGCCTGCAGCGTCTTGAGCATCTCGCCGCGCTCGCCGACGAAGTCCGGGGCGCCGGCGCCGGGGGCGCGGTTGCGGAACTCGGCGAGCGCCTTCTCGCCGGCGCCGGCCATCAGAGCGATGAAATCGACCTTCTCGCCGCGCACCGTCACGGGCTCCTGCGCCGGAGGGGGGGTGGGGCGGGCCAGGTCGCGGGCCTTCGCCGCGTTCGTGCCCGGCGCGCCGTCGGGCGTGTAGGTGACCTCGAGGGTCTTGCGGATCGCGCCGAAATCCACGCGCACGCCGGCGGCCGACGGCCCGGTGACGCCGCCGTAGCGGCGGTTCAGCCGCTCGAAGATCTCCTCGGCGTTGGCGGGGTTCGCGGAGGCCTTCTCGAGGTCGCCGAGGAGGGCGTCGATCTGGAAGAGCGGGTCCTTGGCCGCCGACGGGTCCGGAGCGGCCCCGGCGTTCGCCACGGCCTTCGACAGCTCGGCGTCCAGCCCCGCGCCCCCGCCGGTGAGGCGCAGGCTGCGCAGGATGACGCTCGCCGTGCGGCCGAGCCGCTCGTCGAGGACCTTCCGGTCGGCCGGCGCGAGCTGGGCCGCGTCGATTCGGGCCTTGAGCGCCTTGCGCCGCTCGTCGAGCGCCGCGAACGTCGAGGGCTGCTCGCCCTTCAGGTGCTTGACGAGGGCCTTCTCGAGCTCGGCCAGCTGCTCGGCCATCTGCCGGCCCGCGGGCGTGGTCAAGGAGCCGTTGATGGCGGGGATGGTCTGCTGCGCGACGGGCGAGACCGCGACGGGCTGGGTGTCGCCGGCGGGGGCCGATAGAGGAACGGCGAGCGCAAAGGCGCACGCGGCGAGGAGGGGTGCTCGGCGGCTTCGGGTCCTCATTGACTTCAGCGTAGCCCTGAAAGGCCTAAACCATCAGGGCACTCGGTCCCACTCGAATCTAGGCCCTAAGACCTATGAACGCGGCGGACGCCGATAGTATAGCCGGGGCGCGCGGCGCGTCAAGGCTTTCCTTTACTCCAAGTTCACGGGGTTTTGAACTCGGTCCTGGACCGAGTTGATACCGGCGCTTAAACGGCATGGCGCCTTGCGGCGCCAGGGTTTTCGCTTCGCGAAAACCTGAGGGTGAAGCGGTAGAATAGGCGGCCGAGAACC
>JACPOW010000007.1 GCA_016191335.1 Elusimicrobiota bacterium
CTCACACCTGAAGGCGCTGGGCGTAGTGCGCCTGGCCGCCTCATGAAGGCCGCTATCCGAACCGCCGGATGCGTCACGCGCACGTCCGGTGGTGTGGGAGGGGGCGGGTAGGACGATCCTACCTGCCTCCTACCCGATTTAGGGTTGCGGTTGATTCTGGCCTGAGCGTTGCTCCAATCCTCGATGTCTCTCGTATACCCCTCTATGGCTAATCTCGATAGACGCACTTTCATCAAGCAGACGCTTGCTCTTGGTACGGGTTTGGCAGGTTTGTCCACGGATGCCGAAGCGGGCCCGAAGCACGAGCTGTCTCCCGACCGGATGGGCGTGCTGGTCGACACCACCGCCTGCATCGGCTGCCGCAATTGCGAATGGGCGTGCGCGACCGCGCACGACCTTCCCGCCGGGCCGCTGGAGAGCTACGAGGACAAGGGCGTGTTCCAAGCGCCGCGCCGTCCCGACGACAAGGCGCTGACGGTCGTCAACCTCTGCGAGAACGCGAAGTCCCCCGCGACGCCGTACGGCGTGAAGGTCCAGTGCATGCACTGCGACCACCCCGCGTGCCTGTCGGCGTGCATCGTCGGCGCGATCTCGAAGCAGGAGGACGGGTCCGTCGTCTGGGACACCGGCAAGTGCATCGGCTGCCGCTACTGCATGATCGCCTGCCCGTTCCAGATCCCCGCCTTCGAGTACGGCAAGGCGCTGCAGGGCCGCATCATGAAGTGCGACTTCTGCCACGAGCGGCGCGCGGACGGAGGCCTTCCCGCCTGCGTCGCGCGCTGCCCGGTGGAGGCCCTGACCTACGGACGGCGCGAGGACCTGGTGCGCGTCGCCAAGGACCGCGTCAAGCGCGCGCCGGAGCGCTACGTCAGCCACGTGTACGGCGAGCTCGAGGTGGGCGGCACCTCCTGGCTGTACCTGGCGGGACGCGACTTCACCGACCTGAAGTTCCCCAAGCTGGGCAAGAACCCGGCGCCCGGCGTGTCCGAGAGCATCCAGCACGGCATCTTCGCCTACTTCGTGCCGCCGGTCGCGCTGTACTCGCTGCTGGGCCTGCTGATGTGGGTCTCCAAGCACCGTCACGACGACGGGGAGGACCGATGAACCATTACTCGAGGCCCGTGCCGATGCGCGGGCCGTACCTGACGCCGGGCGTGATCGTGCTCATCGTGCTCGCGCTGATCGGGCTGGCGGCGCTCGGGGCGCGCTTCCTCTTCGGCCTGGGCGCCGTCTCGAACCTGAGCACCGCCTGGCCGTGGGGCATCTGGACGCCGACGATCAAGGCGGGCGGCGTGGCGCTGGCGGCCGGCGGCTTCACCACGGCGGCGCTCGGCCACATCATGCACCGCGAGGAGTTCGAGCCGATCATCCGCCCGGCCCTGCTGACCGCCGTGCTCGGCTACACCTTCGTGGCCCTCAGCGTCTGCATCGACATCGGCCGCTGGTACTTCATCTGGCATCCCCTGGTCATGTGGAACGGCAACTCCGCCCTGTTCGAGGTCGGCATCTGCGTGACCATCTACCTCAACGTCCTCTACATCGAGTTCCTGCCGGTCGTCGTCGAGCGCTTCAAGGGCCGCGTCGCGCTGCCCGGCGCGCTGGCGCGCTGGGACCGGAGCGCGGAGCGCCTGCTGGCCGCCCTGGACCGCGGCCTCGAGAAGACGATGTTCGTGTTCATCATCGCGGGCGTCGTGCTGTCGACTCTGCATCAGTCCTCGCTGGGGACCCTGATGGTCATCGCGGGGCCGAAGATGCACCCGCTGTGGCAGACGCCGGTGCTCCCCCTGCTGTTCCTGCTGTCGGCCATCTCCGTCGGCCTGCCGATGGCGATCATCGAGTCGCTGCTCTCGGCGCGCTCCTTCGGCCTGAAGCCGCGGATGGACCTGCTCGCCGAGCTCGGACGCCTGACGGTGCCGCTGCTCGCCATCCACCTCGGCTTCAAGATCGGCGACATGGTCATCCGCGAGACCTTCGTCCATCTGATGAAGGTCGACGCGGTCAGCGTCCTGTTCACCGCGGAGGTCCTGCTCGGCCTCGTGCTGCCCCTGCGCATGCTCGTCTCGGCGAAGGTGCGGCGCTCGCCCCCGATGCTGTTCGCCGCGGCGGCCCTGGTCGCCGGCGGCGTCCTGCTCAACCGGATGAACACCTTCCTCGTCGCGTACACGCCGGCGTACGCGGCGAAGACCTACTTCCCCGCCTTCGGCGAGGTCGCCGTGGCGGTCGCCTTCGTCTGCCTGCAGGTCCTCATCTACCGCGCGGTGGTGATGATCTTCCCCGTAATCAGCCTTCCCGACCGGACCTTCGTCCCCAAGGCACGCTATGCGATACGAGGATAAGATGGCGAGGCTCCCCTGGATCTTCCTGGCCGCCGCGCTCGCGACGGCGGCCCGCGCGGCCGACGCGCCGAAGCCCTCCGTGAACTGCCGGGGCTGCCACACGACCTCCACCCCGACCAAGGAGAAGCCCGCGCTGGTGAAGTGCCCGCGGGCCAAGGTCATGGGCTTCCATTCGGTCGACGAGGCGGTCAAGACCATCGCGTTCCCGGGCAAGGACGAATACGGGCCCGTGAAGTTCTCCCACCGCGCCCACGCGGAGATGGCCGAGATGGGCGAGAGCTGCGGAGCCTGCCATCACTACAACCAGGCCCGCTCCATCCAGGAGTGCCGCGAGTGCCACTCGCCGGAGCGCCTGCGCGACGGCGAGGCCCTGGGCAAGCCCGACCTCCACGGCGCGCGCCACCGGCTGTGCATCTCCTGCCACCGCGCCTGGGACGGCGAGGCGAAGTGCGCCTCCTGCCACGCTCTCAAAGGCAAAGCGCCCGCCGCGACGGCGCCGGCGAAGGCCCCGGCGAGCGTGCTCTTCCCCCTGCCGGACGGCAAGAAGGTGCTCATGCCCCACACGGACCACGCCGGGATGTACGGCGCCAAGTGCGCGGACTGCCACCAGAAGGCGTCCTGCGGACAGTGCCACGGCCGCGTCCGCGCCGCGGGCGGGGCGAGGGTCGCCGTCGGGACCTGCGCGAAGTGCCACGCGGACGGCGTGCCGGGGAAGAGGAGGTAGCGGTGTGTTCCACCAGCGGACGTTGCGCAAGCGGCTCGGCTTCAAGCTGACCCTCGCCGTCTGCGCCACCGCGCTGGTGACGATCACCGTCTTCGCGGTCTCCAACATCCGCTCCCACAGCCGCAGCCTCCTCGCCGAGGTCGAGCGGCACGCCAACCAGCTCAGCGAGGCGGTCAAGTCCGGCACCGAGTACGACATGCTCGGCAACCAGCGCGAGCGCATCCACGAGAGCATCACGCGCATGGGCCACCAGCCCACCATCGAGCGGATCCGCGTCATGAACAAGTCGGGCGCGGTGATCTACTCCTCGGACGCCGGCGAGATCGGCAAGATGGTCGACAAGAAGGCGGAGAGCTGCTACATGTGCCACTCCGCCGGCCGCCCGATCGAGCGGCTGGAGATGAAGGAGCGCACGCGGGTGTTCCGCCTCCAGCCCGGAGGGCCGCGGACCTTGGGCATCATCAACCCGATCTACAACGCGCCGTCGTGCTGGACGGCGGCCTGCCACGCCCATCCGCGCTCGCAGGTCGTCCTCGGCGTGCTCGACGTGACCTTGCCCCTGGCCGAGGTGGACAAGGACATCCGCGCGGCCCAGGTGGAGGTCGTCGTCTTCGCGCTGAGCGCCATCATAGCCTTGAGCCTGATCGTCGCCTTCTTGGTGCGGCGCTGGGTGGACGTGCCCGTCGAGGAGCTCGTCGAGGCCACGCAGCGCGTGGCCGGCGGCGACCTCCGCCACACGATCGCGGAGACGCGCGACGACGAGCTGGGGATGCTCGCGCGCTCCTTCAACAACATGACGGGCAAGCTGTCCGAGGCCCGTCTGCAATTGTTCCAGTCGGACAAGCTGGCGTCGCTGGGGCGCCTGGCGGCCGGCGTCGCCCACGAGATCAACAACCCGCTGACGGGCGTGCTGACCTACAGCAGCTTCCTGCTCAAGCGGACGAAGGACCAGCCCGAGCTGCAGGAGGACCTCAAGGTCATCGTGCGCGAGACCATCCGCAGCCGCGAGATCGTCAAGAGCCTGCTCGACTTCGCCCGCCAGTCCGTCCCCAAGAAGACCGAGGCCGACATCAACGAGATCGTCTCGCGGGCGGCCTCCGTCGTGGAGAGCCAGCTCGCGCTGAACCACGTCGCGGTGTCCCGGAACCTGGACCCGGGCATCCCCAAGGCCGCCGTCGACGCCAACCAGCTCCAGCAGGTGTTCATCAACCTGTTCGTCAACGCCTCGGACGCGATCGGCCCCAAGGGCGGCACGATCACGGTCTCCTCCGCCGCCCTGAGCCTGTCGCCCGTCGGGATCACGCAGATCAAGAAGGCGCAGTGCCCGAAGCGCCACAGCCTCATCGACGGCGAGGTGCGCATCGACGGAAGGCCCTCGGTGCGGCTCAAGGCCCGCAGCGACGGCAACGAGGGGTTCATCTACCTCAATCCGATGTACGGCATGGGCGGCCACCACCACGGCATCCCGGTCGACGACCGGAAGGTCATCGCGCTGTCGTGCCCGGAGTGCTCCGCGTCGCTGCTCCAGCCGAACCGCGAATGCCCGCGGTGCGGCGCCGCGGTGTACGCCTTCGAGTCGCCGCCGAAGGGCCTCGTCGAGGGCTGCTCGCGCAAGGGCTGCGACTGGCAGCGCTGGGAGGAGGTCGACGCGACCGGCGCGCGGGAGTTCGTCGAGCTGCGCGTGCACGACGACGGCTGCGGGATCGCCAAGGACCATCTGCCGAAGATATTCGAGCCGTTCTATTCGACGAAGGGCCAGAAGGGCACGGGCCTCGGGCTCTCGGTGATCTGGGGCATCGTGGACAACCACAACGGCACGATCCACGTCGAGAGCGAGCCCGGCGCGGGCACGACGTTCATCCTGCGGCTCCCGGTGAGAGCATGAAGAACCAGCGCGACATCCTCGTGATCGACGACGAGCCGGTGATCACCCGGGCGGTCTCCCGCATCTGCGCGGAGGAGGGCCTGACGGTGGACGCCGCGGACTCGGGCTCGGCGGCGCTGGACATGCTCAACGTGCGCTCCTACCGGCTCATCCTCTGCGACATCATGATGACGGACCTCGACGGCTTCGCGTTCCTGAAGGAGGCCGCGCGGCGGGAGCTCCGGATCCCCGTCGTCATGGCGACCGGCTACGCGACGCTCGAGAACGCCGTCCGGTCCCTCACCGAGGGCGCCGCCGACTTCATCGCCAAGCCCTTCACCGCCGACGAGCTGCTGGCGGTCGTGCGCCGCGCCCTGCGCGCCCGGCGCCTCCAGGAGCAGGCCGCCGCGGGCCCCCGGGATTCGCTCGCCTTCGTCCCCTGCCCGCCCAGGTACTACCGCCTGGGCAACGTGAGCTGGGTCAAGGAGGAGCGCGAGGGCACCGCCCTGATCGGCCTCAGCGACCTGTTCCTGAAGACCATCGACGGCGTCGCCGGCCTCGAGCTGTCCCCGCTCAACGACGAGGCGGCGCAGGGCGCGCCCTGCGCGACCGTGACCTCGGCCGCGGGCGACCGCCACTGCGTCCCCTGCCCCGTCGGCGGGCGGATCGTGGAGGTCAACGCCGCGGCGAAGGCCGACCCCGCGTCGCTCGAGAAGGACCCCTATTTCGAAGGCTGGCTGTACCGCGTCGTGCCGACGGACCTTCAGGGCGACCTGAAGAGCCTGGTCTCGTGCAGTTCGGACCGCCTGTGACGCAGAATCGCCGCAAAGGAGCATAGCCATGGTCATCCTGCTGCTGTTCGTCTCGGTCGTCCTCTTCGTCCTCGCCGATCTGGCGGTGCGCGAAACGATGCGCGCGCTGAAGGACAAGCGCCTGAGGCGGGAGCGCGAGGAGGCGCTGACCCTCAGCGTGAACCTCGACTTCTCCCGCGAGGCCAGGACGCTCAAGCGCGCCGAAGTCAAGGACCCGGTCGCCCGCATCCTCTGCGTGGACGACGAGGAGGTCATCCTGGGCAGCTTCCGCAAGATCCTCGTGCTCGACGGCTGCAGCGTCGACACCGTGGAGACGGGCCAGGAGGCGCTGGGCCTCATCCAGACCCATCACTACGACTTCGTGTTCACCGACCTGAAGATGCCCGCGATGAGCGGCGTCGAGGTCGTGAAGGCCGTCAAGCACATGCGCCCCGACATCGACGTCGTCATCATCACGGGCTACGCCAGCGTGGACACCGCGGTCGAGTGCATGAAGCACGGCGCGATGGACTACATCCAGAAGCCCTTCACCGAGGACGAGCTGCTCGCCTTCGTCAAGAAGGCCCTCCACAAGCGCCGCGACCGCATCGAGAGGCAGCTCAAGCCGACGGTCCACATCACCGGCTCGGCGGCGTCGGAGCGCGCGGGCGCGCGCGAGTTCAACATCCCCGGCGGGGTCATGATCTCCGCGGGGCACTGCTGGGCCAGCCTCGCGCAGGACGGCTCGGTGAAGGTCGGCATCGACGACTTCGCCAAGAAGCTCATCGGGCCCATCGACGGCGTGGAGTTCCCCAACGTCGGCATGACGGTGAAGGCCGGCCAGCCCCTGTTCCGCGTGCGCCAGAAGCACCGGAGCGTGCAGTTCCACGCCCCGGCCGGGGGCAAGGTCGTCAAGGTCAACCAGGCGCTGGGCGACGACCTGGACGCGCTGGAGATGACGCCGTACCACAAGAACTGGGTGTGCGTCATCGAGGGCGACAACCTCGACGTGGACGTGCCCGCGCTGAAGATCGGACGGTCCGCGGTGGCGCTGTTCCAGGAGGACATCGACCGCTTCCGCGCGGCGGTCAAGGGCCTGGCGAGCAACGGGTCGCGGATCGACGGGGAGCTGTCGGTGGGCGAGCTGCAGACGCTCGACGACTCCTCGCGGGAGAGGATCGTCGGGGAGTTCTTCCGGCCTTAGAGGTCCCTCAGGCCTTGCGGGTCTTCCTCGGCGAGTAGGTCGGCTGGGGAAGGCCCGACACCGTGCGGAAGGCGTCGCGCGCGATGAGGAGCTCCTCGTTGGTGGGGATGACAAAGATCTTCACCCGCGAGCCCTTCCCGGAGACCTCTCCCGTCTGCCCGCCCTTGACCGCGGCGTTGCGCTTCTCGTCGAGGACGATGCCGAGGGCGTCGAGGCCCGCGCAGATGCGCCGGCGGATCGCGGCCGAGTTCTCGCCGATGCCGCCGGAGAAGACCAGGGCGTCGGCGCCGCCCATCTCCGCCAGGTAGGAGCCGATGCGGCGGCGCGCGCTGGCGCAGAACACCTCGATGGCCAAGGTCGCGCGGCGGTCGCCGTTCTCCTTCTCCTCCTCCAGCAGCTCGCGCATGTCGCTGGTCAGGCCCGACAGGCCGAGCAGGCCCGACTGCTTGTTGAGCAAGGTGATCATGTCGGGGAGGCTCAGGCCCTCCTTGTGCGACAGGTACTCGATGACGGAGACGTCCACGTCGCCGGCCCGGGTGCCCATCACCATGCCCTCGAGCGGGGTGAAGCCCATGCTGGTGTTGACGGAGTCCCCGCCCTTGATCGCGCAGGCGGAGCAGCCGTTGCCGAGGTGCAAGGTGATGATGTTCACCGCCTCCTTCGGGATGTCGTTGAGGACGCGGTAGCGGTAGGCGAGGTAGCGGTGCGAGGTCCCGTGGAAGCCGTAGCGGCGGATCTTGTAGCGGCGGTACAGGTGATAGGGGATGCCGTACAGGTACGCCGTCTCGGGCATCGTCGCGTGGAACGAGGTGTCGAAGACGGCCACCTGCGGCACGCCCCGGCCGAAGACCTCGGCGGCGGCGCGGATGCCGCGGATGTTGGCGGGGTTGTGCAGCGGCGCCAGCTCGATGCAGTCCTCGATCCCCGCGAGCACGGCGTCGTCGATCACCGTCGAGGAGCGGAACTTCTCCCCGCCGTGGACCACGCGGTGGCCGATGATGTGGATGTCGGCCATGGACTTGATGCCCTCGATCCCGGACTCCGGCGAGATGACCCAGCGCACGATGCGGTCGAGCGCCGCGCGGTAGTCGCGCAGCGGCGCGTCCTCCTTCAGCGCCGGGCGGCCGGTGGCCTGGAAGTGCACGAGCGCCAGGCTGCCGATGCGCTCCACGATCCCCTTCGCCAGGCAGCGGTCGCCGTCGCGTTCGATGAGGTCCTTGTCGGTCTGCACGACCTGGAACTTGATCGAGGAGGAGCCTGAGTTGAGGACGAGGATGTTCATGGGGATAGGGTGCTAAATATCCGGCCGGGCGTCATTGACTATACTCAAGTCGGTCCGCCGGGAGCCGGGCTCGCGCCGGCGCGAGTCGACTGTTTCCGGAAACAGCTCGGGTTAGAATCTCGCCGAGAGCGTGAAACGGTGCGTGCTGCCGAGCTCGCCCGCCGCCTGAGCCGCGTAATCGAGGCTGAAGCCGTCCTTCTTGAGCCCCAGACCCAAGGTCAGGCCGCGCGCCGCGTCGAAGCCGGAGCCTTCGGCGCCTGCGTTCTTGCTCGTGTAGCCCAGCCGCAGGAACACGCCCTCGCGCGCCTTGAACTCGCCGCCGGCGCCCCCCTCGGTGCCGGCGCCGCGCGGGCCGTTCTGGAGCTCGGCCGCCACGGCGTGGCCCGCGGCGAAGCGGTACGCCGCGCCGAAGGCCGCGCGCAGAGGCAGATCGTTGCGTTGCTGGTCGTATTTGAGTCCCGGCCCCATGTTGCGCAGCGCCGCTCCGAGAACGACCTTGCCGCTCCCGGCCGACAGTTCGCGCCGCAGCCCCGCGTCGAGGGCGAGACCCTGAGCCTCGGTCGAGGCGATGTGGCTGCGCAGGTATTTGACGCTGACGCCGAGGTCGACGAGCTCGGTCTTGCGCCCCGCGGCGAAGGCCAGCGCCGCGTCCGAGGCGTCGTAGCCGCCCGTGGGGCGTCCCGCCGCGTCGCGTCCCGCGATGCGGCCCTGGTTCAGGTAGGTCAAGGCCCCCGCCAGCACCGCTCCGCTCGTCGGGTGCGCGTAGGCCAGGAAGTCGTGGCGCGTCGAGCCGCCGAGCTCGGAGTGGCTGGCCGCCACCTCGCGCTTCTCGAGACGGGCGAGGCCCGCCGGGTTCCAGTAGACGGCGTGCGCGTCGTCGGCCAGCGCCGTGTAGGCGCCGCCCATGCCCAGGCCCCGCGCGCCGACGCCGATGTCGAGATAGGAGGCGGTTTCCGCGCCCCGGGCCGCTCCCGAGAGCGCAAGCAGGACGACGGGAAGCAGGAGCCTCACTTGATCACCCCGACCTTGCCCGACTTGACGATCGGCGCCTGGCTCGCGCGGCTCGCCTTGATCACGTAGCGATACACGCCGCTGCCGACGCCCGACACGCCCCAGACGTGGTCGTACGTGTTCTGCGCGCCCTTGCCGTTGCCGTCATCGATCGCTCCGCGGAACGTGAAATCCGTCGAACCATGGATCTTTCTCCCCGACAGGTCGTAGACGCGCAGCTCGATCGTGTCCGCCAGGCCGGGCTGGATGCGGAAGGTCACGGCGCCGCCCCGCGACGGGTTGGGGAAGGCGTACTGGTCCCGGAAGTAGAACTCGTCCTGCGCCGCCGTGGTCGGGGCGATGCCCATGGGCTGATAGATCGAGAAATGGGAGGTCTGCGCCCGCACCACGCGGCGCGCGCGGTCCACGACGCTCGGCAGTTCCTCCCAGGCGCGGCGCAGGGGGTCGTAGTAATGGACGGCGAGCTTGCTCTCGTCGGCGGTCAACGCCGGGTCGTAGGGGAGCTCGATGGTCACCGGGGTGTTGAAGAAAGTGCCCTCGGGGCCGAACTCGATCGCCTCGCCCGCCGCGCGCTTCTTGGCCGTGTCGGACGCCTCGGTGCGCAGGCCGTCCTTGTGCAGGCGCTTGAGCGTGATCTCCGTGTCCTCCTCGAGCGCGTTCGGCGGCACCTCGACGGCGGCCTTGGACGGCGTCTCGACGCGGCCGCCCTCGTCCACCGGCAGGTTCAGTCCGCCCTCGAAGTTCACGTCGGGCTGGGCCGCCAGGGAGAGGGTCTCGGCGAAGCCGAACGACGCCCCGCCGTAGCCGGTGCCGACCGTGAAGGTCGCCGAGTCGCTGTCCACCGTCCCCCCCGCGGGCGCGCGCCGGACCACCAGCGCGTAGTCGCCGTTCGGGAAGGCCGCGGTCACCGTCCAGCGGATGGTCGTGTCGTTCCACACCGAGACCGCCACCGTGCTTCCTCCGACCAGGAGCTTGGTCGCCGTGCCCGCGTACGGCCCGAAGCCGCGGCCGGTCAAGGTCACGACCGTGCCCGCCGGACCGAAGGCAGGGGAGACCGTGCTGATGACGGGGAGCAGGACCTCGAAGGCCTGCGTCGCGCACTGCGTCACGCCCGCCCCCGCCGCGCGCTCGACGACGAGCGCGGCCGGTCCGGTCGAGACGGCCCCGGGCACCGTGCCGGAGATCGCGTGGTCGTTCCACACCGAGATCGGCGCGGACACGCCGTTGAACGTGACCCGCGTGTTGGCCCCGGCATACGGGCCGAAGTTGCCGCCGGTGATCGAGAACGGCGCGCCGATCGGAGCCGACGAGGGCGTGAGCGTCGCCACCTCGGGCGTCGTCACCAGGAAGTAGGTCGTGGCGCTCGACTGCACGCCCGTCCCAGACTTGCGTTCGAGCCACAGCGGCTGGCTGCCCGCCGCGAGGTTGGGCACGGTCCCGGTGATGGTCGTGTCGTTCCACACCGCGACCGCGACGGTCGTCCCGCCCAGGAGCAGGCGCGTGTTGGCGCCCGCGTATATCCCGAAATGCTCGCCGGTGACCGTGAAGGCCACGCCGATGGGCCCGGACGAGGGCGTCAAGGTCCCCACGGCCAGCTCCGTGACCGTGAAGGACGAATAGTCGCTGAACGTGACCTCCGTCCCCTGCTGGCGCTCCAGGACGACCGCGTGAGTGCCCGTCGCCAGGCTCGGGACGGTGCCGGTGATCGTCGTGTCGTTCCACACCGACACGGCCGCCGTGCTCACGCCGAAGCGCACGCGCGAGTTGGCTCCGAGGTAGACGCCGAACTGGCTACCCTTGATCGTGAAGGGGATACCGATGGGCCCGGTGGACGGCGAGAGTGAAGCGATGCCCATGCCCGTCACCTCGAAGTAGGCCGTGTTCGAGACCGACAGGCCCCCGTCCGTGTTGCGGCGCACGGCCGTGAGTTCCTTGACGCCCGGCGTCAGGCCGCCCGGAACCGTCGCGGTGATGGTCGTGTCGTTCCACACGGAGACGGGCGTCGTCGCCCCGCCGAGCAGGAGGAAGGTGTTGACCCCGGCGTACGGCCCGAAGCCCGCGCCGGACACAGTGAAGACCGTGCCGATGGGGCCCGACGAGGGCGTCACCGAGGCGATCGAAAGGCCGATCACGGTGAAGCTCGAGGCGTTGCTGACCGAGACGTCGGAGCCTTGCTGGCGTTCGACCGTGACGGAGTACTCGCCCGTCGACAGCGTCGGCACCGTGCCGGCGATCGTCGTGTCGTTCCACACTGACACCGCCGCCGTGCTGACGCCGAACTTCACCCGGCTGTTCGCGCCCAAGTACGAGCCGAAGCCCGTGCCGGTCAAGGTGAACGGTACGCCGATGGCCCCGGTGGAAGGCGCGATCGACGCGAGCGCCAGGCCCTGGACGACGAACGCGTCGCCGCCCGAGCGCGAGACGCCGCCGTCGGCCGTGCGCCGCTCGACGACCAGCTCATGCACGCCAGGGGCCAAGCTGCCGGGAACGGTGCCGGTGATCGTATCGTCGTTCCACACCGCGATGGGGGCGGTGGTCCCGTCGAAGAGCACCCGCGAGTTCGCCCCGAGGTAGTTGCCGAACGAGAGGCCCGTCAGCGTGAACGCGGCCCCGATCGGCGCCGACGACGGGCTGACCGCCGTGACGCTCGGCACGGTCACCGTGAAGGGCAGCGGGTCGCTCTGCGCCAGGAACCCGTCCGCCGTCCGCCGCTCGACGACGACCGTCGTCGTCCCGGCCGCGACCCCGGGGACCGTTCCGGAGATGGTCGAGTCGTTCCAGACCGAGATCGGCGCGGTCGTCCCCGCGAACAGCACGCGCGAGTTGGCCCCCGCGTAAGTCCCGAATCCGGTGCCGGTCAAAGTGAACGGCAGGCCGATCGGGCCCGATGAGACGGACAAGGACGGGACCATGGGCGTGACCGTGTACGCCCCGGCCGAGGTGATAGTCAAGGTGGAGCCCGACAGCCGCTCGAGGGTGACCGCGTAGGTCCCGGTGGACAGGCCCGGCACCGTGCCGACGATCGACGCGTCGTTCCACACCGACACCGGCGTCGTGCTGATTCCGAACTTGACCCGCGTGGCGGTCCCCCCGTACGTCCCGAAGCCGAAGCCGGCCATCGCGTAGCCGATCCCGATCGGGCCGACCGACGGCGAGAACGCCCCCACGAACGGGCTCTCCGCCGCCGACAGCGCCGCCGAGGACACGGCCGACGCGTTGCCCGCGAGGTCGGTCGCCGAGAAGTAGATCACGTGCGCGCCGGCCGCCAGATTGAACGGAGCGGAGTATGTCACGCTCGGCGTCGTCGAGTCCACCGCGTAGAGGATCTGGGCCACTCCCGAGGCGGGCACGGCGGACGACGGGTCCATCGCGTACAGCGTCACCAGGGAATTCGTCCCGATGGTCACCAGGCCGCCGGAGGCCGTGAAGGAGGGCGTCGAGTAGGACAGGGAGACGACCGGCACGGTGACGTCGGCCGGCGCCGCGGGCAGAACGTTCAGTCCCGCCTCGAGCCGCCCGACCCGTCCGCCGGTCTGATGCACGACCACGTCCCAATAGCCGGTCGCCGCGCCCGTCAGATCGAAGCTCCCCGCCAGATGCTGCGCGTCCGCCGCGGACACCCCAGTCGCCACGATCGAAACCACAGTCGGGGCTAACAACTCGGCCGTGTTCAAGCCTACGTTTGACCTGTACCCTGCAGCTACGAGCACTCGCCCGTCTGCCAAAGTCGCGGCGGTCGGCACCACGCGCGTCCCCATCAGCGGCGGTCCCGCCCGCCACGTGTCCGCCGCGGCGTCGTAGACCTCGGTCGAGGCGAGCTCGGCCGACGCGTTCCGGCCGCCGATGACCAAAGGCGTCCCGTTGACCAGCACCATCGCGTGATCGCCGCGCGGACCTCCCATCGGGGCGACCGCCGTCCATGCGTTCGTCGCGGGATCATACACGTCGGTCGTGCTCGACGCTCCCACGGGCCCCCAGCCGCCCGCCGCCAGGACCTTCCCGTTCGGCAGCAGCGCGAGTTGGTGGAGTTGGCGCGTATGGCTCATCGTCCCCGCCGGCCCCCAGGCGTTCGTGACAGGATTGAAAACCTCGGCCGTCGCGACTCCCTCGCCGCCGGCGAGCAGGATCTTCCCGTCGCTCAGCGTTATCATCTTCGCGGAGCGGCGGGCGGTCGACAGCGGCGGCGCCGGCGACCAGGTATCGGCGACGGGATCGTAGATCTCGGCGCTGCTCATCTCGGTCCCGCCGTTCCAGCCGCTCGCCACCAGCACTCGCCCATCGGGCAACAGTGCCGCCCCGTGCAGCGACCGGCCATTGGCCAACGGCGCGGCCGCAGTCCAGGTGCTGAGCACCGGATCGAAGATCTCGACCGAATTATAGGGCCAATCCGAGCCGCCCGTGACCAGTACGCGCCCATCGGCCAGCAGCACGGAGGCGTGCAGCACTCGGCCCACCTTCATCGGCGGGCCCGCGGTCCACGACCCCGTGGCCGGGTCGTAAAGATCGGCATTGGTCAAGTAGCTACCGTTGACCGCGGGGTCCCTTCCGCCCGCCAACAGCACGCGGCCGTCGCGCAGCTTCGTCAGCGTGCCGTGGTAGCTTCCCCGCGTGAAGGATCCCGTAGCCGACCAGGTCGCCTGCGCGACCGCGAGCCGCTCGAGCGTGAGCGCCGCGGAGGCGTCGAAGCCCGTGCCGGTGAGGGACGCCGCGAAGCTGGTCCCGGTCGTGGCCGAGGAGGGCGCTATCGAGCTCAGAGTCAATACCGGCGGGACCGTCACCGTCAGCGTCGCAAACCCCGTGATCGCGCCGGACGACGCGATGATCTGGGCCGTCCCTCCGCCCACGCCGGTCGCGAGGCCGGCGGCCACCGTCGCCACCGACGAGACGTCGGTCGTCCAGACGACCTCGCCCGTCAAGGTCCGGGTCGAGCCGTCGGTGAACGTCCCGGCCACCTCGAACTGCGCCGTGGTCCCGGCGAGCAAGGTCGCCGAGGAAGGAGTCACCGTGATCGAGGCCAGGGCCGGAGCGGGCGCCGGCAACGAGAAGACGGCATAAAGGGAAGCCGACTGCAGTATCCCGGAGATGTCGAACAGGCCGCCGCCGACGGCGACGAGCTGCTGGCTCGTGACCGGCGCCGAGTCCCAGGTCACGCCGTTGAAGCGGTAGATGGACACGGTCGTCGTGTCGACGCCGACGGCGTCGAAGCGGAAGGTCAAGGTCGCGGGCGGGCTGAAGACGACGGGGCTCGGCTGAAGCTCGTAGAGCGAGGGCATCACCAGGACCAGGCCCTGGCTCGAGACCGCCACGCCGTAAGCCGCCGCGA
>JACPOW010000005.1 GCA_016191335.1 Elusimicrobiota bacterium
GGCCGCCAGGCTGTTGGGGGCAAACGCCGTTGAGTTCGTCTCGTGATCTATTCTCAATGATAATCACTCGCGCCGGTGCGAGTGATTATCTATCGCCGTAGATCAGTTCGCCAACTCCGATTACTCGGACGAACTCCTAGAAGGCAAGGCCCTCAATATTCCTACCAGCCGCGCCTCATTCGCAACCGTTTTCATCCATGATTACAACAGCGATATCGACGTCAACTCCATTGTTCTTCCCGGAACAAAGGTGGTCACGTCCTCGAATTCCAGAGATCGCGTAATTCAAATCACGGATCTGGTCCCAGGCAACACCTACGTCTTCAAAGTGAAAAATGCGGCCGGCGGCGTGACCCAAGGATCATGGCGCGTCGAGAATCTCGCCTTGGCCGTCAACAGCGCCGCCGCGTCCTTCAATGCAGCGGCCGACGGCTTCAGCGGAACCATTGGAATCGAGGCGAACTCGACCGCAAGCGGCGGCGTCGAAAAGATCATCGAATATAACCCGACCACGCAAGCAAAGATCTCAGACCGGGGCGTCGGACCCTTCACAGTTGATATTCCGGCGAGTCGGCAGAACAGCGAAGTGCTGAGTTTTTATTCCTCGCGCGACTCCGAGGGGAACTCCTCCCTCCAACACCTCGACGTTTACGAATGGTATTACACCTTCCCAGGGGAACTCGGACAACCCGAGAGCATAATCCAAGTCGCGGGCGGCGGGTCGGTCACGAAGTCCCTTCCTGCCCCTGTCAACACCACTCCGGGGCAGGCGGGGGTGATTTTGCCTGGCGTCATTCGAGCAGCCATCGTCGACGGTATTTCCAACGTCCTCCAGACGGGACGAATGGAATCGAATAATCCTGTTGCGCTCCTTGCCGATCCGCCCGACAGCACGTTCAACTTGACCGTCAACGGCCAATCACTCGTGACGGGAAGAATACCAAACGGTTCTGGTACCCCGATCCTGACATCTCCCGCCGACGTTGTCATCCCAGTGGCGGGAGACATCACTATCGGGCTGAGCATGACCTTCTCAGGCGTCGGATCTGCGAATTGTCTGGCCAGTTCAGGCGGGACATGCACCAAGCCCATGCTTCCAATCGTCAGCGCACGTCCCCTCGTGCGCACCCTGCAGTACCTGCTACGGCTGCCTCCACCCAGCCCCCACATCCCAGTTTTCGATGGCACGAATCAATCAGTCTCCCTCGGAAACGGCGTCAAGCTGTCCGAATTCAACGTCTCGAGTTACGGCCTCATCGCGAAGGCCGCCATAATGCCGGGATCAGTCGAGGAGGGCAACATAAATCTCCTCGGCGATAGGATTTACGAGATTACGGCTTCAAGCCCGCTGCCCGCCTTCACCCCGCCATTCAAGATCAGTTTGCCCTTCGACAAGACTAAGTCCACGGGCAAGCCGGTCCGCATCGTGCGCTTCGACCCGTGTCGGCTGACCTCGTTGACGACGACCGCCGACAACGCCAGCGGCATGGCGGTCGCCCCGGTCACAGGTTTCGGACGCTTCGCGGTGGTTGAGAGCAAGTACTCCTCGCCGAAAAACGTCGATTCGGGACGGTGCCACTTCGTGTCCGGGGTGCAGACGGTGACCGCGGAGGAGAGCGAAGAAGGTCCGGGTTACGCGCAGGCGGTCAATGTGTTCCGTTCGTTGGGGCTCAAGACGATAGACACCACGTGCAAACTCGGCCCGACGAACACATCGTTCAACCCGCCGGGTGAGATGAAGATCTGTTACGACCCGGCCGCCATGAATCAGCCCGACATCACCGACCAGGATTTGGACATCTATCAATTCAACACGGCTGGCGTTCAAGAACGGCTGGCGGGGATGTTCCATGACCGCCAGCGGGGCTTCGTTACCGGCTCGGTGAGCCGGTTCAGCTCTCAGTTCGGCGCCTTCGCGCACGTTTCGCCAATCCCCGCCAGCGACCTGCTGCCGCCGATCACGACGCTGTCCCTGGACGGCCGCGAGCTGCCCCAAAGCCCCTCCCACGTCGCAAGCACGACTTCAACCTTCACTTTGGCGGCCGCCGACCCCTTGTTTCCGGGGGCTCCGCAGTCAGGCGTGGCGGCCACGTTCCTCTTGTTGGACTCTCCTTTTGTGGACACCGCAACGACGCCCGGCCAACCTTATGCAGGGCCGTTCGCTTTGAGCTCCGGGACCCACACGCTGGCATATTACAGCGCGGATGTCGCGGGCAACATCGAGAGCGTCAGCACCGTGACCGTGCTCGCCAATCCTCCTCCGAGCCGCGGAGTCGCGGGCCTGGGCATCGGGCGGGACCCGGCGAACAGGCTGTGGACGGTGGCGCTCGACGGCGGGGCGGTGAAGCTGGCGAGAACGGATGAGGCGGGTGCGGTCGCCGCCTCGGCCCCGCTGCCTGAGGCTCTCTCGAATGGACGGTGGGGCATTTTGTTCGACCAGGCGGGCGACGCTTACGCCGTGGGCGCCGCCGAGGGTCCCTCCACGCAGGCCTCCGATTTGGCGGTCTACAAGGCGACGCCGAACGGCGACGCGATCTCTTCTTCCCGGTTTTTTGACGGCGGCTCAGGCTCCGGCGACTTCATCTTCGACGTCGCCGCGCCGGGCTGGATCGGGGGCGCCATCGAGTCCCAAGGGGAGACATTGACCGCCGCGTTGTGGCGCTTCGACCCGGCGGACGGCGCGGTCTCGCTCAGCACGACCTTCGCTTCAGGGGCGGCCATGGGCGTGGCGGGGGACACGGACGGCTCGGTATGGACGGCTGGCTTTGTGAGGAACCCCGCGCCGCGCTCAAGCCGTGTCTACGACCTCGGTCTCTGGCATTTCGCGGCTGACGGCAGGACCTTGGTCGGCGGACCCTTCGTCGTGGAGGCGTATGCCGCGGATCTCTCTCTGACGGACGCCGCGAAGATCCTGGTCTCAAGCAACACCGTCACCGTCGTCGCACCCCGAGGACGGCCGGGAGGGGGGACGGACCTGGGGACGACGCGCTTCGAGAAGTCGAGTGGGGCGGTTTTGTCGGAAAGCGCCTGGAGGGCGGGCGACGGCTCGTCCGCCTATCCGGCGGCGCTTCTCACCGACGGCGACGGGTCGCTCGCGGCTGGCGGGCTCGACGACGGGGCCACTCGTGCGGCGTTGTGGCGCTTCGGAGCGGATGGCGCGCTCGTTTCGGCGTCGCTCGCTGACGCCGGAGGCGCGCGCGGGGCGGTGACGCTCGGCGCGGATCACTGGCTGTCCGTGGACGACGCGACGGCGCCGTACAAGTTGACGGGGGAGAGCTCCGCGGCCGGCGCCCTCGCCGACGTCCGAGCTCCGCGAGTCGTCCTCGTCGCCGGCCTCCCTTCCTTCACGGACGGCGGAGGGACGCTGTTCGCCTCTGCAACGGCTCAATTCTCGTTCTCAGTCGCGGACGACAAGCTCGTCTCCGGAGACGGCCTGGGGGCCGGAGTCACGACCGTCTTCTACCGCGCGGACTCGACGGGCGCCTTCACGGCATTCGCGAACCCGTTCAGCTTCGCAGCCGAGGGCGCGCACGCCGTGGAGTTCTACGGGGTGGACGCGGCCGACAACCCGGGACCCATCCTGCTCCGCTCGGTCACCGTGGACCAGACGGCGCCGGCCACGCAGGCCGCCCAGAACGGCGCTGAGGTCACGCTCACGGCGTCCGACGGGAGCGGCTCGGGCGTGGCGCGGATACGCTACCTGGTGGATTACGGGAACCCGGATGTGTGCAACAACGTCGCTGAAGCCACGGGCGCCCCGCGCGGGACATGCGAGAACCCCTGGTACGCCGGCCCGTTCACGCTGTCGAACGGCCCCCACACGATCTACTTCCAGGCCTTCGACGCCGTCGGCAACGCCGAGGTCCTGCGGGCGACCTACCCGTTCGTGGAAGCGCCCGGCTCCGGCCCGTCGGCCGGCGGGATGGGGATCGGCAAGGACCCGCTCGACACGTTCTGGACTGCGGTCTCGGAGAACGACGCTATCTCCTTCGCGCACTCGGATTCCTCGGGAGTGCTGATCTCCTCCGCGGCCTTGCCGGACGCGGTGTCCGGCTTCCCCTGGTCGGTCCTCTTCGACCAGGACGGCCGCGCCTACGCCGTGGGCGGCGCCGCCGGGCCGGCGACCCAGGCCTTGGACCTCGCGGTGTACAAGGCTTCGCCGGCAGGCGACGCCGTCGAGTCCCGGACCCTCTTCGACAGCGGCTACGCGAACAACGACATCGCCTTCGACGCCAAGGCGCCGGGCTGGATCGTGGGCGCGGCGCAGACGAGCGGCCCGACCGACCTGGAGGCGGCCGGCGGCGGAGAATTCTCGATGGCGCTGTGGCGCTTCGACGCAACGCTCGGGACGGTCCAGCTGAAGGCGACCTACGCGCGCGCTGGCTTCGACCTCGGCGCTGGCCTCGCCGTGGACGCGGACGGAAGCCTGTGGATCGCCGGTTACTCCCTGAGCCCCGAGGCGCCGGCCGTAGGCGGCTTCGACCTGGCGCTGTGGCATTACGCGGCGAACGGCCAGACCTTGCTCGGCGGCCCCTTCCTGCGCCCTGGCTACCTGGACAATCTCGACGGCGGCCTCACGGCCCGCGTCTTCGTCTCGAGCCAGGCCGTTTACGTCGCCGCGCCGCGCGCGAACAACTCCGGCGGCACGGACATGGCCTTCCTCAGGTACGACAAGGCCTCAGGCCTGCCGACGTCCGAGATCGCATGGCGACCGGCGGACGGGGCCCCGTCTTACCCCATCGCCGTGCTGCCTGAAGCCTCGGGACTGCTCGTCGCAGGCGGCATCGGGGGAGATCTCACTGAAACCGGTCTGTGGCGCTTCGGCTTCGACGGGGCTCTGCAGGGAGTCACGACGACCGACGCCGGGGGCGCCACGGGCGCGGTGTTTAGGGGCACCGAGCTGTGGTTGTCGGTGGACGGGTCCACGGTCCCTTACCGCGTCCAATCCGAGACGGCCGTCGCCGGCGCTTTGGTCGACTTCGCGCCGCCGAGGACGAGCCTGGCGGCAGGCACGCCTTCGTCCGTCGAGGCTCAGACTGTCTATGTGACGAGCGCCACGCCCTTGGGCTTTGCCGTCGCCGATGACTACCTCGTCGCGGGCGACGGCCTCGGCGTCGGCGCCACGCAGACCTTCTACGCGGAGGCCGGCGGCGCGTTCGCCCGATTCACGAGCAGCTTCACGTTGGTGGCCGAGGGGACTCACACGGTCTCGTTCTTCAGCATCGACCGCGAGGGACGCGCCGAGGCGGTGAAGACCCAGTCCGTCGGCGTCGACCTGACGGCTCCGGCCGTCACCCTCGTGTCCAGCGGCACCATCTTCTCAATCACGGCGGTCGATCCGCTCGTCAACGGCGCGGCTTCCGGCGTCAGGCAGATCCAATATTTGGTCGACAGCGATGTCGAATGCAACGTCGCGCAGAGCACGTCCGCCCCGCCCGGAACCTGTGAGAATCTGTCCTACGCGGGACCTTTCGAGTTGGCCGTCGGCACCCACACGGTCTACTACGCCGCCGAAGACAACTTGGCCAACGGCTTGGAAGTGGTTTACTCGAGCTATATCACCGTCGGCCAGCCTGTCACCGGACCGGTCCTGACGCCGTCCTCCGGTCCGATCGGTGTCCCGTTCAGCATTACCGGGACCGGCTTCGGTGTCTACAGCGGGGCCAACACACGGGTCAAGTTCGGGACGGCGGTTGCACCTGTGTCGGTCTGGAACAACACGACGATCTCCGGAACCATCCCAGGACTGTCCACCGGCTCCTACGCGGTCGCCATCGAGCGACAGAACGCCTCCAGCGTGACCAGCGTCTCGGCGGGGAACTTCGCGGTGACGGACCTGAACTCCGCCGCGTTGAACGTCTCCTCCGGGCCCATCGGCGTGCCGTTCACCATCACCGGCACGGGCTTCGGGCCTTACGCGGGGACGCTCTCCCGCGTGCTCGTCGATGGTGCCACGGCGCCGCTGTCGGTGTGGAACAACACGACCATCACCGGCACCATCCCCGGCGTGACGCCGGGGGCCAAGACCATCGTCATCCAGCGCGCGGCCGGCTCGTTCCTGTCGACGAGCGACGGCTTCGCCTTCGAGGTCACGGTGCCCTCGGTAACGGCCGTCAGCCCGTCCTCGGGGCCGATCGGCGCGGCGTATACCTTGACCGGATTCTCGTTCGGCCCGTACGCGGGGACGAACACCCGCGTGCTCATCGGCGGCGCCACCACGGCCTTGTCGTTGTGGAACGACCGGACCATCAAGGGCACGGTCCCGGGTTCTCTGGCTCCCGGCGTGCAGACCGTGGTCGTCCAGAGGCTGACCTCCGGCGGCGGTTTCGTCGAGTCCGGCGCGGCCTCTTTCCAAGTCGCGGGGCTGGCTTTGGCGAGCCTCACGCCCTCGTCGGGTCCCATCGGCGTCCCGTTCACCATCAGCGGCACGGGCTTCGGAGTCTACGACGGCGCGAACACGCGCGTGAGGTTCGGCGTGAGCACGGCCGCCCTCTCCTTGTGGAACGACACGACCATCACCGGGACCATCCCGGCGCTTTCGCCGGGCGAGTGGCCCGTCGTGGTCGAGCGACAGCAGGGAAGCTCCGTCTCGACGAGCTCGAGCGCGACCTTCACCGCGACCGCGCTGAGCGTCAGCGTCCTCTCGCCTTCGTCCGGACCCATCGGCGTGCCCTTCACCATCACCGGCTCGCAGTTCGGCGTGTACGGGGGGGGCGAACACGCGCGTGAAGTTCAACGGCGTCGTGGCCCCGGTCTCCGTCTGGAACGACAGCACCATCACGGGCACCGTCCCGGCCCTGTCGACCGGCGTGGCCGAGGTCGTCGTCGAGCGCCAGCA
>JACPOW010000006.1 GCA_016191335.1 Elusimicrobiota bacterium
CGTGTCGAGGTTGAGCTCGGCGTCGGGCTTGCGGCGGGCCGCCCAGTCCTTCGTGTACTGCACCGGCGAGCCCCAGGTCCCGAGGAAGTCGGCGTCGAAGGAGACGAGGACCTTGGCCTTGTCGAGATGATACGACGGCACGGCGGCGCGGCCGTGCGTGAGGCGGTGGGCCTCCGCGGAGGCGGCGAGCGAGGGCTCGTCGTAGACGACGTGGCGGAGGTTGGGGAAGCGCGCGCGCAGGCGCGCGATCTCGGCGCGGGCGGAGGGGCTGGCCCAGGCGGAGGTCAGCAGGCGCGCCGCCTTGCCTGCGGAACGCGAGCGCTCGAGGGAGCGGATGACAGCGAGGTCGGCCGTGTCCCAATCGGTCGCCGCGCCTGAGAGGCGCGGCGCTGAATAGCGCTGCGAGTCATAGAGGTCGAGGAGCGACGCCTGTCCGCGGGCGCACAGGCCGCCGCGCGAGACGGGATGCTCGGGGTTGCCCTCGAGCTTGATCGGGCGGCCGTCGCGGACCTTGGCCAGCGCGCCGCACGCGGCGGGGCAGGCCCCGCAGGTGGTCGCGTACCAGACGGCCTGTCCGGGCGCCGCCTCCTCGGGGGCGACGAGGGCCGGGACGACCTTCTCCGCGGGCTTCTTGAACTGGCAGCCGCCGGCGGCCAGCGCCGCGAAGCTCCCCGCCATCAGCTGCAGGAAATCCCGTCGCTTGATGCCGTCCTTCGCGTCCTCGGCGGCCTGCGTCCTGGCTTCTTCTTCGTTCATGATATCGATCCTCACCAGTGGCAGGCCGCGCAGTCGAGCGGCCCCCCGGTGCGTTTCCAATGCGACGGCGCGACGGCTTTCTGCTGGCGGTGGCAGTTGACGCACCAGCCCATCGACAGAGAGGAGGCCTGACGGACGCGGGCCATGTCCTGCACCGGCCCGTGGCATTCCTGGCAGCGGATGTCGTTGGCCACATGGACCCGATGCGAGAAGTGGACGAAGTCGGGGAGGTCGTGTATCCTCGTCCACTCCACCGGCTTCGGCGCGCTGCTCAGGCGGGTCTCCCACGCGGCGACGACCTTCGCGATCTCCGGGGAAGGCTCGGCCGCGCCGGCGGCCTTGCGCACGGCGTTGTGGCAGTTCATGCACACCGAGACGGACGGCACCCCGGCGACGTCGCTGCGCGAGGCGGCGTAGTGGCAGTACAGGCAGTCGATCTTGAGCTTCCCGGCGTGGGTCGCGTGGGAGTAGGCGATCGGCTGGACCGGAGCGAAGCCCTGCTGGTCGCCGAGGAGCCGGTGATACCGGCGTCCGCCCAGGCTCCAGTAGCCGGCGACGAGAGCCAAGGCCAGGAGGGCCGCGGCGGGGATGTTGAAGCCGAGCTGCCATACGCCGACGGCCACGGCCAGGAGCAGCAGCCCGGCGGCGACGCCGGGGAGCCACGCGCCCCGGCCTTCGGCGGGCATGCGCACCTTGGACGCGGGGTCCTCGGCCTCGGGCTCCGGCTCCTCCTCGGGTCCCACGGGCCCCTTGGACGCGGCGGTGATGTAGCCCAGCAGCGCTTCGGCCTGCGCCGCGCTCATGTTCGTGGTCTCCATGCGCACGCCGTTGAACTTGGCCAGCAGCTTCTTGGCCTCGGGGTCGTTGTCGAGGTAGGACTGGGTCTGGGTGATGAAGCCGACGATCCACGCCTTCTCGCGCCGCTCGGCGAGGCCCTTGAGGTCGGGGCCGACGCGGTCGCCGCGCCCGACGGTGTGGCACTTGGCGCACTTGGCCTGGAACAGGGCCGCGTCCTTCTGGAACTGGGAGGGGGCTTCGGCCGCGTGAGTGAACAGGGCCGTCAGGAGCAGGAGCTTGATCATCGCAGGGCCTCGATTGAGATCGCGTTGGCGGGACAGATCTGGGCGCACTCGCCGCACCCGGTGCACAGGTCGGCGTTCACGCCGGCGGACAGGCCGCGGGCGGTCACGGAGATGGCCTTGGGCTTCACGGGGCAGTCCTTGACGCAGTAGTCGCAGGGCTGGCCCTGGCCCATGTAGCAGCGCGCGTTGTCGACGACGGCCGTGCCGATGCGCGCGCGCGCGCCGGCGGCGGGAGGGACCAAGGCGCCGGTCTTGCAGGCGGCGATGCAGGGCAGGCCCGTGCAGAACACGCAGGGGTTCTGCGCGGGCAGCAGCATCGGGTAGCCTTCCAGGCGCGCGCCGAACTCCGGGCCGGTCTTGCGCACGACCCACTCGGGGCAAGCCTTGACGCAGTCGTCGCACTTCGTGCAGAGGGAGAGGAACGAGGCCTCGGACACGGCGCCGGGGGGGCGCACGAAGGGCTTCGCGGGGGCGACCGGGGCCTCTTCGAACAATCCCACTTTGTCCGTGAAGGTCGCGGCGACGTTCCCGGCGGCTCCCGCCAGCTCCTTGAACATGGCCGAGAAGAAGTCCCGTCGCGAGCAGGCGTTGTTGAGGTCGCTCATCACATCCCCGAGAGGCGCATCTCCATCGGCTGCTTGAGCAGCCACAGGCTGGCCCAGCTGAAGGCGACCATCGCGACCAGCATCGGGACCTGCACGGCGAGCGCGCCGCGCCCGGTCGCGAGGCGGCGGGCGGTGCGCGCGGTGATC
>JACPOW010000008.1 GCA_016191335.1 Elusimicrobiota bacterium
AGCGGGTTGGCCTCGGTGATGGGCAGCTCGTCCTCCTGCACGAACCCGTACTCCTCGCTGGATCCGATCACGAGGAAGCGCGCGTGGGGGTTGCGCGCGCGCACGGCCTCCAGGAGGTTCACCTGGGGCAGGGTGTTGGTCATGAACGTCTCGGCCGGGGCCTGCCACGACGAACCCACGAAGCTCTGGGCAGCCAGGTGGATGACCCAGTCGGGCCGCGCGGTCTCGATGAGGTGGTGGGCCGAGCTCATGTCCCGCAGGTCGCAATCGATCAGCTCGATGCGGTCGCGGATGTGCTCGATGTTCTCGGTCTTGCTGCGCCACCGGTAGGAGCCCATGACGTGAACGCCCCGCGCCAGTGCAAAATCCGCGAAGTGGCTCCCCACGAAGCCGGTGATGCCGGTGATCAGCACACGCATGCCGTCACTCCCCCAGCAGCTTCTCCATGATGATCGTGTCGACCCACTGGCCGTCGAGCCGGCCCTGCTCCCGGTAGACGCCGACGGTGCGGAAGCCGAGCCGGGTGTAGAGCGCCATGCCGGAGGCGTTGGTGGGGAAGGCCGAGAGCACGAGCTTGTGATAACCGTGCTCGCGGCCCAGCTCGATGAGGCGCGTCAGCATCGCGCGGCCCACGCCCCGGCCGCGCGCCCCGCGCTCGACGTAGATCGAGAAGTCGGCGACGAAGCGATAGGCCGGGCGCGGATTGAACACGTTGAGGCTGCCCCAGCCGAGGACGGCGCCGTCCGCGTCCTCGGCGACGATCACCGGGTGGCGGGGGCTTCGCGCCGTGAGCCACTGACGGCGCTCCTCGGGTGTCCTCACCTCGGTCTCGAGCGTGGCCACCCGGTCCTCGATCCCCTGGTTGTAAATCAAACAGATGGCGTCCGCGTCGTCGGCGGTCGCCGGCCGGACGCGGAGCACGCTCGCGCTTGCCGTCCGCACCTCCAGCCGTTCATCGCTCATGGCAGGTGACCATAGCACGTCCGCCGCGCCATCGGCCCTCTGCTAGAATCCAGCTATGCCGA
>JACPOW010000009.1 GCA_016191335.1 Elusimicrobiota bacterium
GTCGCTTTGGAAAGGGCGCATCGACGAGTTCCGTATTCTTGCGAGGGCGATCAGCCGCGCCGAAGCCGCTCTCGACTACCGCCGGGGCTTCGCCGCGCTCGCCACGGGCGACAACTGGCGGACTTCGAGACTGGCGACGCAGTACGACCACGGCGGGCTGCCCGAGGGCCAGCCCGGCCCGGCCGTCCTGACCGCCTCCGGATTCGCATTGGCTCGATCCACCTATGCCGTCAGCATCGAGGTCGTTGTCGCTGACGTTGACGGGCACTTCACCTCGGCGGCATTCCCGGTGTCCGTGGCGCCGGCCGATGCGACGCCGTTGTCCTTCTCGGGCGCGGAGATATCCACGGATGCCGCGCGGTGGCATCCTCAGGGCGCCATTCCCGTCCCCGGACGCGCCGATTTTCGCGTGAATGTCCATGATCCGGCGTTGGGCGACGCTTTGCGTTCAGGTATAGGGACATCGACCCAGGCGGCCCCCTTCACCCTGATCCCTAACACGCTGCTTCTTCTTCACTTGGACGAAGGGACCGGCGTCCCCCTCGACTCGAGCGGAAACGCGTTTGCGATGACGCTGCAAAACGGTCCGGCATGGGTTTCCGGGCGCTTCGGCGGCGCGCTCCAGTTCAACAGCGACTATCAATATCTCCTGCCATCCGGGAGTCCGTCCGGCCTTGACGTGCCGAATTGGACGGCGAGCGTTTGGGTCTATCCGACCGAAACCCCGAACGGCGGCATTATTTCCAAAATCAACGACGGCCGTTATGGATTCAGATTGCGAGGGGCCGCCGGACGGCCGCAACTCAGCGTCCATAACAGCGTGAACGGCGGGGCCACGGTCACCGCGCCGGATGTCTTGCCGTTGAATCAATGGACGCAGCTGACGGCGACCAGCGACCTGGGCGTCGTCCGTCTATACGTCAACGGCGAATTAAAGGCGAGTGCCGCCAACTTCATGCAGCCTAACAGCGCGCCGTTCATTATCGGCGCCGGAGACAACGGAGGCCCTCCTTTCTGGAAAGGACGTCTGGACGAGATCCGGTACATGAACAGGCCCCAGGCGGCGGAGGAGGTGCTTCTCGACTACCGCCGCGGGTATGCCGCGCTGTTCTCGTCCAATGGCGGGACGAGTTGGACTTCGCCGGCCTTGAGCTATGGTGCTGCGGCCCAGGGGGACCTCAACGCGGTTCTGTCCGTGTCGAGTCTGACCTTAACCGATTCATTGACGGGCAATGTGCTGCAGCTCTTCGCTGCGGACGGCGCCGGAAACACCTCTTCAGCGACTTTCGTCCTGCCCGCAGCATTCGATGCCACGGCTCCCGCTTCACCCGTGATCGTGTCCACGCAGTTGGTCTCGAACGGGGCCGTCGCCATCGCTTGGCAGCATGCTCCCGGCGAGGTGCCGGTCTCTTATTCGCTTTACCGCGCGACCGAGCCGATCAGTTCCCTCGCAGGCTTGCTGCCGGTTGCGACGACGAGCGCCGTGAACTTGCTGGATACGCCGTCTCCGACGTTGGGCGACGTTCATTATTACGCGTTGACAGCGAAGGACATTCAAGGCAATGTCAGCGCGCCCTCATCGTCCGTTCAAACGCTCTTTGACCATACGCCGCCGGTGTCGGCGTTGGTCGTCCAAGGCAGTTCCGCAGCGGCAGCCGGGAATATCTACGTGCTTCCGTCATCGACGCTGACTTTGGGCGCGATCGACCAGGGGACCGCCATCAGCGGCATCGCCATGGCGTCCCTGGCCTTGAATGGGGTTCCGGTCGTCGCGTCCACGGCCTCCTTCCAACTCGGGGAGGGTGCGTATCATCTTTCTTACTTCGCGACGGACGCCGCTGGAAACGCGGAAACTCCGCGTGTCAGCACCGTGGTGGTTGACGCGACGGCTCCCGTCTCCACCTTCACCGTGCCCGGCGGCGGCACGCGCGACTCGCTTGATCGCATGATCATCGTCGCGGGGCAGGAAGTCGTCTTGACGGCTCAGGATGCCATGGTCGGCGTAACCCAGATTCTCTATCGAGTGGATTCCGGGACATGGAGTGCCGTTGCGGCCCCGTTGGCGATCCCGGAAGGACAGCATGTCCTTCAGTTCTATGCCGTGGACGCGTTGGGCAACACCGAGGCCCCGCGTTCTCAGTCTTTCGTCGTGGCGCTTGCGCAGATGAGCGGCGTCTTCGTTGCGTCTCCAACCGCGACTTCTTTCGCGATCAGTTGGTCCTCGATGGCGAACGCGGCAGGGTATGTCGTCCTGGTCTCGTCGTCGCCGGACTTCAGCACGGTGGATTTTTCGACGGCCGTCGAGACGCGGCAGGTCCTGGTCGAAGGACTGCGGCCTTCCACGACCTACCTCGTCCGCGTGGCTTTCTTCAGTGAGAGCAACGACGGCCTTCCGGTGACGATCACGGCCATGACCGCGAGCGATCTTCAAGCACCTTCCTTGACGGTGTTCCCGGCCGATCGCAGCACGGTGACGACGCCGAGCCCGCCGCTGATCGCCCTCTATGCGGACGCCGAGAGCGGAATCTCGACGGCCACGCTCCGTCTCGTTTTGGACGGGACGGATATGACGAGCCGGACGCTCGTCGGCGTTTCCTCGGCGGCCGCGATCGTCTCCACGCCGTTGGCGCAGGGCGCGCACACGTTTGAGGCTACCGTAGCCGACTTCTTCGGCAATACGGCGAGCACGCTGGCGACTTTTCTGGTGGACTCGCTGCCGCCGATCACGGGCTTGCGAGTCAACGGCCTCGCGGTCGGAAGCACGAACCTGGTTCTGGTCTCGACCGACGCCGTGAGCTTCGCCGCCGCCGACTCGGGCGTCGGCGTCCTCGAGACCCGCTACTCCGTGGACGGTTCGAGCGAGACGCTCTTTGCCGCGCCTTTCTTCCTCAGCACCGGAAACAGTTCGCTCTCCTTCCACAGCCGCGATCTCGCGGGAAATCAGGAGGCAGGGCGGGTCGTCTCGATTGTCGTCACGATCCCGCCCTCCGACACGACTCCGCCTCTCGTGCGCCTGGACCTTCCCGGCGTCTCGGCCCTCGGCGTCGAGCAGGCGCTCGGGGGCGTGGTCGACGTGCGGGGCGCGGTTTCCGACGCGAGCGCCCTGACGTGGACCTTGGAGGCGGCGCCGGGCGCCTCGGCCACCGGCGGCTTTGCGACCATCGCCTCCGGCGCCGGCAACGTCTCGGGTCTTATCGCCGCCTGGAACACGACATCGCTTTCCGGTTACCAGACCGTGCGCCTGCGGGCGACGGACGCCTTCGGCAATTCCGCCTCGGCGACGGCGACCGTCTTCGTGGGCGGCCCCGTCTTCACCTTTGCCGTCGGCCGCAAGGATTCAAACGTCTTCGTCAACACGATCAAGGGCCCGACCGGCATCGCGGTCCGTTCGGACGGGGCGATCTGGGTCGCGAGCACGGAGAACGACAAGATCCTTCTTTTCAGCCCCGCGGGAGTCCTGCTTGGTGAGGCGGGCCATGCGCCGGGACATAGCGGGCGGGAGAAGGAGCACGGTAAGAAGGACAAAGACCACGACGACGAAGATGAGAACGAGGACAAGGGCAGCCTGAGCTTCAAGACGCCGCAGGGCCTGGCGCTGGATTCGGCCGACAACCTGTACGTGGCAGACCGCGACCTGAACCGCGTGGTCAAGCTTTCGCCCGACGGGCGCGGCCTTCTTCTTCAGCTCGGCAGGGCGGGCTCGGGCAACGGGGAGTTGCGGCATCCCTTCGACGTCGCGGTGGACGGCAACGGCGACATCTACGTCGCCGACTCGGGCAACCGCCGCATCCAGGTCTTCAACTCGTCGGGCGGCTACTTGCGGCAGTTCGGAGCGGGCGTGCTGCTGTCGACCTCGGAGGTGCGCGGCATAGCGCTGACCGTCGAAGGCCTGTGGGTTTCGGACAAGGAGCAGGAGCGCATGTTCCTGTTCAGCCGCGCCGGGGTGCTGCTCAAATCCATCGGCGGCGCGGACTCGGCGGTGGGGGAACTCTCGCGCATGCGCGGCCTTGCCTCGGACCGCCTGGGAGCGCTCTACGTCGTCGAGCCCAACCGCGACCGCGTGCAGAAGTTCGACCCGCTGGGCAAGGGCCTGCTCGCCTTCGGCTCCAAGGCCGGCCTGAGCCAGGCCGACAAGAAGGCGAAGCGCTACCTGACCCAGCCTATCGACGCGGCCATGGCTCCCGACGGTTCGATCTGGATCGCCGATACAGGCCGCGACCGTATCGTGCGTTACGCGCTGCCGTCCTCGGGCGGCTACGGCACGGCCGCTTACGCGGCGGGCGGAGGCGAGTTCTCATCCTCGTCGGCGGAGCCCGCGCGCCGCATCGTGGACCACAAGGACGGCGCCAAGATCGAGCGCGACGATGGCGCGGGGGTTTCCGTTCCCAGGGGCGCCCTGGCGGCGGATCTCGAGATCACGGTCGACAAGGGCGACGAGAACCAGGACAAGGAGCAGAAGACCGCCAAGCGCCGGGACATGAATATCACGGCCGTCTCCGAGGAAGTGCAGTACGGTCCCGAGGGGACGACCTTCGCCGCGCCCGTCACGCTCATTTTGCCTTACGACGCCAATCTTCTCGCCTCGCAGGGCATCCGGGAGGACGACCTCAAGGTCTACTACTGGAACCCGACCCTCAAGGACTGGCAGGCCATGCCCTCGACGGTGAACAAGCAGAACAAGACGGTCCACGCCCAGACGACTCACTTCTCGGCGTACCAAGTGGGCGGCTTGGGCGGCATCGGCGTAGCCGCCGTCGACGACTTCGGCCTACGCGACGGCTACGCGTTCCCGAATCCTACTCGGAACGGCTCGGCCGTGACCTTCCGGATGCAGCCGGGCTCGGTCGATTCGATCGAGGTGCGCGTCTACGACCTCTCGGGCCGCAAGGTTCACTCGTCCTCGGACTTCCGCTTCCTGGGAGCGATCGACGACGGCAACGGCAAGGGCGTGCAGAACACCTACGACCACGTTTGGAACGTGTCGGGCGTCGGCTCGGGCGTCTACACCTTCGTGATGACGGCGAGGAAGGCCGGGCAACCGGACCTCCGCAAGACCGGCAAGGTCGGCATCATTCGCTAATGAAAAAACTCGCGCTTGCCGTTCTGCTCGTCCTCGCCTCCCAGGCCTCCTGGGGGGGCGAGACGGCGTCGTTCCTCGACATCGGCGTGGGCGCGCGCGGCCTGGGCATGGGCGGCGCCTTCACGGCGCTGGTCGATGACGCCGGCGCGCTGTACTGGAACCCGGCTGGATTGTCCAGGCTCGAAAAGCGCGAGTTCACGGCCAGTCATGCCGAGATGTTCGAGAGCACGCGCCTCGACTTCCTAGCCTACGCCCATCCGACGAGCCAGGGGACCTTCGCGGCGGGGCTGACCTACTTGAGCCAGGGCAAGATCGACGGCCGCGACAGCTCGGGGCGGCAGACGACGGGCTACGACGCCTCGGACGCGGCGGTGAGCCTCGGTTACGCCCGCAAACTTGAGATCGCCGATTTGGGAGCCGCCTTCAAGTACCTGCGCAGCCACATCGCCGGGACGGAGGCGCAGGGCGTGGCCGTGGATATCGGCGCCAAGCGCGCGTTCGACCGGGTGAGCGTCGGCGCGGCGCTGCGCAACCTCGGCCCCGGCCTCAAGTTCCAGGATCAGCGCAACGACCTGCCGCTGAGGCTCGCCCTAAGCACGGCGTACAAGTTCGGGGTCGGTCACGCGGCGGCGATTGAGATCGTCAATGGACCTCGCGGCACCGGGACTAACGCCTCTTTCGGCGGCGAGTACCGGGCCATCAAGAATCTCTACCTGCGCGCGGGCTACGCGACGCAGACGGCGATCACCGGCGGCTCGGGCTTCGACGCGGCCCGTGGCCTGACGATGGGCCTGGGCTTTCGCAGCGAAAAATGGGATATTGACTATGCCGTGCTTCCATCGGGCGAGCTTGGGCGCTCGCATCGGTTCAGTCTCGGCGCCAGATTTTGAATGTGCGGCATATGCGGCGTCGTTTACGGAGACGGGCGGGCCCCCGATAAAGGGGTCCTCAAGCGCGCCAACGACGCCATCGCGCACCGCGGCCCCGACGACGAGGGCTACCACCTCGACGGCCCCGCCGGCCTGGCGATGCGCCGCCTGGCCATCATCGACCTCAACACCGGCCATCAGCCGCTCTCCTACGCCGACGAGAGCCTATGGATCGTGCTCAACGGCGAGATCTACAACTACCTCGAGCTGAAGGCCGAGCTCGAGGCCAAGGGCCACCGCTTCAAGACCAAGTCCGACACCGAGGTCATCCTCGCGCTGTACAAGGACCTGGGGCCGAGATGCGTGGACAAGCTGCGCGGCATGTTCGCCTTCGCGGTGTGGGACAAGGCCAAGCGCAGGCTCTTCATCGCTCGCGACCGCATCGGCAAGAAGCCGCTGTGCTACGCGGTCCGCCCCGACGGGACCTTGCTGTTCGGCTCGGAGCTGCGCTGCCTGTTCGCGCTCGACCCCTCGCTGCCGCGCGAGGTCGACCCGGTCGCCGTCGACATGTTCCTCACCTTGCAGTACATACCGTCGCCGCGCACGATCTACTCCTCGGCGCGGAAGCTCCCGCCGGCCCACACGCTCACCTGGGAGAACGGCAAGATCGCGGTGGACCGTTACTGGGACCTGCCCCTCGGCCAGAAGCCGATAACGGACGACTTCGAAGAGGCCAAGGGGCTTCTTCGCGAGACCTTGACGGATGCGACACGCCTGCGCATGATCTCCGACGTGCCGCTCGGCGCGTTCCTCTCCGGGGGCGTGGACTCCTCGATCATCGTGGCGCTGATGGCCGGGCTCTCCTCGAAGCCGGTGAAGACCTTCTCGATCGGCTTCGAGGAGGAAAGATTCTCCGAGCTCAAGTACGCGAAGCTCGTCGCCGACCGCTATAAGACCGACCACACCGAGTTCGTCGTCAAGACCGAGATGGCCGACGTCCTGCCCAAGCTCGCCTGGCATTACGGCGAGCCCTACGCCGACGCCTCGGCCCTGCCCAGCTACTACGTCGCCCGCGAGACGCGCAAGTTCGTCACGGTCGCGCTCAACGGCGACGGCGGCGACGAGAACTTCGCCGGCTACATCCGCTACTTCGCGATGAAGGCCGCGCGCCTGACCGACGCCCTCCCGACCCCCGTGCTGGGCCTGCTGCGCGCCGGCGCCGAGCTGCTGCCCGAGCACGACGCGCCCCTCGGCAACGTCTGGCGGGCCAAGCGCTTCCTGCGCTCGATCCTGTCGGCCGACCTTCCCGGACGCCATCTGAAGATGGTCGGCTTCTTCTCCGAGGACGACAAGCCGGCGCTGTACAGCGAGGGCTTCAAGAAGCGCCTGGGGGCCTCGCTCGGCGAGGCCCTGCGCTACATCCGCGCGGCGTTCGCCGAGTGCGAAGGCGAGGATTTCGTCAACCGCATGCTCGCCGTCGACTTCAAGACCTACCTCCCCGAGTGCCTGATGGCCAAGGTGGACATCGCCACGATGGCCTGCTCGCTCGAGGGGCGTTCGCCTCTCCTCGACCACGTCTTCGTCGAGACCGCCTTCCGCATGCCCGGCGACTGGAAGCTCAAGGGCCTGCGCGGGCACAAGCACGTCATGAAGGAGGCCTTCAAGGACCTTCTCCCCGAGGAGATCCTGAGCCGCCCCAAGATGGGCTTCGGCATACCGCTCGGCGCCTGGTTCCGCGGAGGCCTCAAGGAGTTCTGGGAGGAGAACGTGCTGTCCCGCAAGGCGCTGTCGCGCGGCTACTTCAACGAGGCGACCTTGCGCGGCCTCTGGGCCGAGCACCAGGGAGGCAAGCGCGACCACGGCTACCGCCTGTGGGCGCTGCTGATGCTCGAGCTGTTCCACCGCCACGCCGACGAGGCGCTCCCGGCGCCCGAGATCGCCGCCCGCTGATGTACTGCCCCGCGTGCGGCGTGCGCGCGAAGGAGGGCGCCCTCGCCTGCGCGAGCTGCGCGCTGATCTTCTCGAAATGGAAGCCGAAGGCCCCGCCGCCCGCGCGCGGGTCCGCGGTCGTGAGGCTCGACGCCCCCGTTGTCCGTTCCCCGGCGGCATGGGGGGCCCTCGTCGCCGGCGCCGTCGTCCTGTTCGCCCTGCGGGACTGGTTCCGCGGCGCCTTCTTCTTCCTCGACGGCGTCTCCCTCGCGGTGCACGAGGCGGGCCACGTCGTCTTCGGCCTCCTCGGAAGCCGCTTCGTGATGATGGCCGGCGGCACCGCGCTCCAGCTCGCCATGCCGCTGGCCTTCGCGCTGGATTTCCGCCGCCGCGGCCAGCCGCGCTCGTCCGCCGCCTGCGTCGCGTGGGTCGGCCAGAACCTTCTGAACGTCGGGCGCTACGCGGCCGACGCGCGCGCCCAGCAGCTGCCGCTCGTCGGCGGCGGCGAGCACGACTGGACCTATCTGCTCGAGGTCGTGGGGCTGCTCCGCCGCGACGCCGAGGTGGGGGCGGCCTTCGACTTCGCCGGCTGCCTGCTCATCGCGTGGGCCGCGCTCTCGGTCTGGGAGCGGACCAGAGCGCTTCGCCATCCTTCGTTTCTTGAAAAATAGTCTTTTAAAAATAGGCGTTAATCACATCACTTAAGTGATGCGAATTTCAGCGGGAATCTCAGCGTTATTTTTTCGAAAACGCAGGAATTTTTATCGTTACGACATGAACACCCGAAGCCTTATCCTCGCCGCATCGCTCCTGTCGCCGGCCGCCGTCGAAGCCGCGCCCGGGCCGTCTCCCGAGCAAGCCGTGGCCCGGGCCATGGTCCGGATGCGCGCCGACCTGAGTTACCGCCCGGAGCTTCCCGCGGCGCGCGGCCCGCATGAGTGGAGCGCCCGGCGGGTGCTCGACGCGGGCACCGTCAACGGCTGCGTCGAGTCCGCCAAGGCGTTCTTCACCTTCCTGCGCGAGGCGTGCCCGTCGTGCCGGGCCCTTTACCTCGACTCGTTCAAGGCCGCCGGGCAAGGGGGGCACGCGGTGGTCCAGGTGACGGGCTCGGACGGCCGGGATTTCCTCGTCGACGCCGCCTCCTTCGAGCGCCTGCCGGGGGCCGTCGCGGTGGATGACGCCGCCCTCGCGCTGTCCGTCGACATACGCAAGGACAGGAAGGGGAAGGTCGTCCAGCTCAAGGAGCGCGGCGACGTCTTCCTGGAAAAGACCGGCGGGGCCTACGCGATGACCGTCTATCCGCCCGGGGAGGTCTTCGACGGGAAGGTCCTTTCGAGCAAGTCGGTCGGTACTCTGGCCGAGCTCAATCGGGCTCTGGCGGACCACGCCGCCGGGGCCGGCGTCGATTTCGCCTGGCTGCGCGACTACGGCCTCATCCTGCCGTTCGCCGACCCGGAGAAGACGAGCTTCGTGTACACCGATCCCGACGGAGGCCTGGCCCTCTACGTGATCTACGGCCGCTTCGCGGCCTTGCCGGAGCCCGACGACGCCGAGACGCGCGAGCCGGCCGCCCGCGAGCGCCGCGCCCGGACCCGCGCCCGTTAACCGAGCTTGAGGGCGGAGAGGATCAGCTGCACGCCGATCGCCGCCAGCAGCAGACCCATCAGGCGGGTGATGATGTTGAGGATGGTGGGGGAGAGCTTCTTGGCGCTGTCGGCGGCGACGGTCAGCACCCAGTAGCTGATCAGGGCGACCGCGGCGATGGAGAGGAACACGAGCGCCTTCTGCGGCAGGCTCGTGGCCCGGCCCACCTGGACGATCGAGGTGGTGATGGCGCCGGGGCCCGCCAGGAGGGGGACGGCGAGCGGGGTGATGGCGATGTCGTCCTTGCTCATGCCCTCGGCGAACTCCTCGGGCGTCTCCTTCATCGGGGACTTCTGGGCGCGGATCATGTCCAGCGACGACAGCAGGAGCACGAGGCCGCCGGCGATCTGGAAGGCGGCCAGGGTGATCCCGAACAGCTTGAAGATGGCCGGTCCGAGCAGGCCGAAGATGCCCATCACGCCGGCGCAGACGAGGCAGGCGGTGCGCGCCATGCGGCGGCGCTGCTCGGCGGTGTCGCGGGCGGTCAACGCGAGGAAGGTCGGGACCGCCGCGAAGGGGTCCACGATCGCGAAGAGCGAGCCGAACGTCAGGAACGCGTATTCGAGCACCCCGTCATTGTAGCCTTTCCGCCGGAAAGGTTCATTGCTCCCGGTCAAACATCGGCAGGCCCGGCACTTACGCAAATAACGGTAGGCCTGGCACCAAGGAATCGCCTTAAATTTCCTACAATTGACGCCAATGGACCGTGAAATAGGCGTCGGCGGCTTCGCCGTCAGCCCCCTCGCCCGCCGCTACGTCAACGAGGTGCTGGACTCCAACCGGCTGTCCTACGGCCCGTTCCACCGCCGCTTCGAGTCCGCCTTCGCCGCCGAGCACGATTCCAAACACTCGGTGTTCTGCAACTCGGGCACCAGCGCGCTCCAGATCGCCCTTCAGGCCCTCAAGGAGAAGCACGGCTGGGCCGACGGCGACGAGGTCATCGTCCCGTCGGTCACCTTCATCGCCACCTCGAACATCGTCCTGCACAACCGCATGGTCCCGGTGTTCGCCGACGTGGACCCGCGCACCTACACGCTCGACCCCGCCAAATTCGAGGCGGCGATCACCCCCAAGACCCGGGCCGTGATCCCGGTCCACCTCCTCGGCCTGCCCGCCGACATGGACTCGATCTCGGCGATCGCGCGCAAGCGCGGCCTGTCCGTCATCGAGGACTCGGCCGAGACCATGTTCGCCAGGTACAAGGGCCGCAAGGTGGGCTCCCTCGGCGACATCGGCTGCTTCTCGACCTACATCGCGCACTACATCGTCACCGGCGTGGGCGGCCTCGCCACGACGAGCGACCCGGACCTCGCGGTGCGCCTGCGCAGCCTGATGAACCACGGCCGCGACTCGATCTACCTCTCCATCGACGACGACCAGGGCGCCACCGGCGCGAAGCTCCACGAGATCGTCGCCAAGCGCTTCCAGTTCGTCTCCGTCGGCCACAGCTACCGCGCCACCGAGCTCGAGGCGGCCCTGGGCCTGGCCCAGCTCGAGGAGAAGGACGGCATCGTCGCCGCGCGCACCGGCATGGCCGCGCGCCTGAGCGCCGGCCTCAAGGAGTTCGAGGGCCGGCTGCAATTGCCGTTCAGCCCGCCGGACCGGGACCACACCTTCATGCTGTACGGCCTCGTGCTCAAGAACGAGGACAAGGCTCCGCTGGTGAACTTCCTCGAGGACCGCGGGGTGGAGACAAGAGATATGTTGCCGTTGTTGAATCAGCCCGTGTACAAAAAGATGTTCGGGGATATCGAGTCCAAGTTCCCGGTCGCCAAAGCGCTGAATCGCTCGGCCTTCTACATCGGCTGTCACCAGTACATGACCGCGAACGACGCCGATTACGTGATCGCGCAGTTCCGCGAGTATTTCCGGTCGCATTGAGATGATGACTGTCTCGGTCGTCATTGATAATCACAATTACGGCCGGTTCCTGCGCGAGACGCTCGATTCGGTGCTTGCGCAAGTCCTCGACTCCGTTGCCGTTGAAATCGTTGTCGTTGATGATGGTTCCACCGACGATTCCCGAGAGATCCTTTCCACGTACGCCCCGCGCGTGAAGTCGTTGCTTCAGGCGCGGCAGGGACAGGCCACGGCCTTCAACGCCGGCCTCGCCGCCGCGAGCGGCGACATCGTCTGCCTTCTCGATTCGGATGACGTCTTCCTTCCCGGCAAGCTCCAGGCCGTGGTATCGGCGTTCAAGGACCCGACAGTCGTCGCCGTCCAACATTTTTTGCATGACACCGACGCCCATCTCGTCCCCTTGCCCCGCCGCTTCCCCGCCTGGCCCGCCCGCTACACCCTCGACGACTACGCCGCCGGCCGCACCGAGTTCACCGCGACCTCCGGCCTCGCCTTCCGCCGCGAGGTCCTGCTCAAGCTCCTGCCCATCCCGAAGGACCTTTTCTATTACCTCGACGACTTCCTGACCGCGCACGCCCTGTTCTTCGGCGAGGTCGCGAACATACCGGAGGTCCTCGGCCTGCACCGCATGCACGGCGCGAACTGGTGCGCGGGGGGGCTCGAGAACCCCGCCAAGATCGAGCGCGATTTCGTCGATCGCGCCAATTACGCCGCCCACCGCGACCGCTGGCTCGCCGAGGCGGGCCGCTCCCGCTCGCCGGAGGCCGTCGAGGCCGAGGCCCTGGAGCTGTGGCGCCGGCGCGTCCTGCTCGAGAGCCTGCGCGCCCGCCCGCTCGAGGC
Source organism: Elusimicrobiota bacterium (assembly GCA_016191335.1). Lineage (GTDB taxonomy): Bacteria > Elusimicrobiota > Elusimicrobia > UBA1565 > UBA9628 > GWA2-66-18. The sequence continues at coordinate 12,223 of JACPOW010000009.1, forward strand.
GGCCCGCGCCTGGACCGAGGGCCTGAAGACGTTGCCCGGGACCCGTCACGCGCGCTTCCGCGCCGCGACGACGGCGCTCGCCGTCCTGTCGCCGACCCTCTACCTCGCGCTGTACGACCTGTACTCCCGGCCATGAGCGAGGCCTTCGACCTGACGGTGGTGGTGCCGACCCTCAACGAGGAGGGCTCCCTGCGCCAGGTCCTGCCGCGCCTGAAGGAGACCTTCTCGCGCCTGGGCGTGCGCGGCCAGATCCTCGTCGTGGACGGGCGCTCCAAGGACGCGACCGTCGCCGTGGCCGAGTCCCTCGGCGCGCGCGTGCTCGTGCAGACCGCGCGCGGCCTGGGCGGCGCCCTGCGCGAGGGCCTGCTCGCCGCCGAGTCCCCCTGGGTCGCCGTCGTCGACGCCGACGGCTCGCACCCGCCCGAGGTGCTGGCGCAGATGTGGGCCAGGCGGAACGAGGCCGACCTCGTCATCGCCTCGCGCTACGTCCCCGGCGGCTCGGCGGTGATGGACCCCCTGCGCCAGGTGCTCAGCCGCTCGCTCAACGTGGTGGCCCGCCTCGTGCTCGACCTGCCCGCGCGGGATTCCTCCGGCGGCTTCCGCCTCTACCGCGCCGAGCTCGTCCGCCCCGTCTGCGCCGCCGCCATCGCGACCGACTTCACCATCCAGCAGGAGCTGCTCGTCGGCATCCTGTCGCGCGGCGGCCGCGTCCTCGAGGTCCCTTTCCGCTACGAGCCCCGCATCGACGGCGCCTCCAAGGCCTCGGCCCTGCGCCTGGCGCCGGCCTACGTGCGCATGCTCCTGAGGCTGCGCGGACGGAGCCGCCCGTGACCACTCTGACGCGCCTGGAGACGCTGTCGGGGGCCGACCGGTTCAACGACGAGGTCTGGAGCCGCGTCCAGGCCTTCATCGGGACCGACATCCTCGAGGTCGGCATGGGCATCGGCATCTTCACCGAGAAGCTCCTGGCGCGCGGCAAGGTCTTCGGCGTGGAGATCGTGCCCGAGTTCGTCGAAGAGGCCCGCCGCCGCCTCGGCGCGCGTCCGGGGCTCGAGTGTCTCGTCGCCGACATCGGCGGGAAGGACCTGCCCGATTCCCTGCGCGGGCGCGCCTTTGATACCATCGTGTGCATGAACGTGCTCGAGCACATCGACGACGACCGGGGAACCTTGTCGCGCTTCCTCGGCCTTCTCAAACCCGGGGGCAAGCTCGTCCTCGTCGTGCCGGCGCACCGGTGGCTGTTCAACCCGCTGGACTCCCACGACGGCCATTTCCGCCGCTACGAGGCCGCGGAGCTCAACGAGAAGCTCAAGACGGCCGGCTTCGGCGTCGTGCACGAATCCACCTTCAACCTGTTCGGCATCGCGGGCTGGTTCCTGAACGGCACCATCCTGCGCCGCAAGGACCTGCCCGCCGGTCAGATGGGCCTGTTCAACAAGGTCGCGCCCTTCCTGTTCTGGCTCGAGAACCTCCTGGGGCCGCCCGTCGGGCTGTCTTTGCTCGCCGTGGGGGCCAAGCCGTGAACGAGAAGCTCTCCATCGTCATCCCCGCCTACAACGAGGAGGCCTCGGTCGACGCCATCCTCAAGAGCTGCCTCGACGCCCGGGCCGCCTTGATCAAGGACGCGGGGCTGTCCGGCGTGGAGGTCATCCTCGTCGACGACGGCTCCAAGGACAAGACCCTCGAGAAGGCCCGCCGCTGGGCCGAGGCCAAGGTCGTCGTGCACGAGAGGAACAAGGGCTACGGCGCCGCGCTGATGACGGGATTCCGCGCCTCCTCGGGGGACCTGCTCTCCTTCCTCGACGCCGACGGCACCTGCGACCCCCTCGAGTTCGGCGGTCTTATCAAGTCGCTTCGCGAAGCGAAGGCCGACATGGCCGTCGGCGCGCGCCTTCACGCCGGCTCTCAGATGCCTTTCGTGCGCACCATCGGCAACCGGCTCTACGCCCTCCTGATCCGCGCTCTGACCGGCGTCAGCCTGACCGACACCGCGAGCGGCATGCGCGTGTTCAAGCGCGCGCTCCTGCCGCGCCTGGCGCCCCTGCCGACGGGCCTTCACTTCACGCCCGCGATGACGGCCCGCGTCGCCTGCATGGGCGGCGTCTTCGTCGAGCGGCCGATCTCCTACGCGGAGCGCGTCGGCCAGTCCAAGCTGTCCGTCGTCCGCGACGGCGTGCGCTTCCTGCGCGTGATCCTGGGCACCGTCTTCGCGTACTTCCCGATGCGCGTGTTCGGCCCCCTGGCGACGGCGTTCCTGCTCGCCGCGGCGGGCCTGGCGCTGCTGCCGGCGCGCACCTACCTCGGGGGGTCGGGGATCGAGGAGTGGATGATCTACCGCCTCCTCACGGTCCTGACCTTGTCCGTGTGCGGCGTGATCTTCGCCGCGATCGGCCTGCTGGCGCAGAAGGCCTCGAACGCCGCGCTCGGCCGCCCCGTCTCCTGGGTGGACCGGCCCGCGATCCGCGAGACCGCGGGCGTCTGCGGGGCCGCCCTGTGGCTGGCGGGCGTCGGCGTCAACTGGCCGACCGTGGTCGAGTACGCGACGACCGGCCACATCACCCGGCACTGGGCCTGGGTGCTGCTCGGCGCGCTCGCGGTGATCTGCGGCACCGTCCTCGTCTCGCTCTCGATCGCCCTGGGCGCGTTCGCGCACCTGCCCCGCGAGGACGCCTCGTGAGCTTCTGGGACGGCAAGAAGGTCCTCGTCACCGGCGGCGGCGGCTTCATCGGCAGCCACGTCGTCGAGCGCCTGCTCCGGGCCCACCGCGGGGTCCGCGTCACCGCGGCCGGCCGCATGAGCTCGGAGAACAAGCGCAACCTCTCCGAGGTCCTGCGCAACCCCTTCCTGCGCGTGATCAAGGGCGACCTGCGCGACCCCCGTTTCTGCCGGAAGGCCTGCAAGGGGCAGGACGTCGTGCTCAACCTCGCCGGCGTCGTCGGCGGCGTGGGCTACAACAGCAAGCATCACGCCAGCCTCTTCCGCGACAACATGACTTTGCAGCTCAACGTGCTCGAGGCCGCCCGGCTCGAGGGCGTGAAGCGCTATCTCGTCGTGAGCACGGCCTGCGTCTATCCGCGCGACTGCGTCATCCCCACGCCCGAGACGGAGGGCTTCCGCGACGAACCGGAGCTGACCAACCGCGGCTACGGCTGGGCCAAGCGCATGGGCGAGTACGCCGGCCGCGCGTACGCCGAGGAGTTCGGCATGAGCGTCGCCATCGTGCGACCCTACAACGCCTACGGCCCGCGCGACCACTACGACCTCGACAAGTCCCACGTCATCGCCGCCCTGGTCCGCCGCGTCTGCGAGGGGGAGAGCCCGCTCAAGGTCTGGGGCGACGGCAAGTCCACGCGCGCGTTCCTGTACGTCGAGGATTTCGCCCGGGGCCTGCTCGAGGTCGCGGAGAAATACCCGAACGCGGACCCGGTGAACATCGGCTCCGCCAAGGAGATCTCGATCAAGGACCTGGCCAAGGCCGTCTTGCGGGCCGCCGGCCACGACGCGAAGCTCGTGTTCGACCCCTCGAAGCCCTCCGGCCAGCCCCGGCGGGCCTGCGACACGACGAAGTCGCGCAAGGTGCTCGGCTTCAAGGCCGAGATCGGCCTGGACGAGGGCCTGCGGCGGACCGTCGCGTGGTACCGGGAGAACCTCCAGTGAGGGGCAAACGGCTCTTAGTCCTGCTGACCTTCAACGAGTCCGAGGCCCTGCCCAAGCTCTTCGACCGCCTCCCGCTGTCCGCCGCCGACGAAGTGATGGCCGTCGACGGCGGCTCCAAGGACGGGACCGTCGAGTTCCTCCAGTCCAAGGGCCTGAAGGTCGTCGCCCAGCCCCGCCGCGGCCGCGGCGTCGCCTTCCGCCTCGCCCTCGAGCTGACCGACGCGGAGACGATCTGCTACTACAGCCCCGACGGCAACGAGGACCCCGACGACATCCCGCGCATCTTCGAGAAGATCGAGAAGGACGGGTCCGACCTCGTCGTCGCCTCGCGCATGATGAAGGGCGCCTACAACGAGGAGGACGTCCACTGGTGGCGGCCGCGCAAGTGGGTCAACCAGCTCTTCACCTTGGCCGCCAACCTGATCTGGAACCGCGGACCGTACGTCGAGGACACGATCAACGGCTTCCGCGCGGTCCGCGCGGACTCCCTGCGCCGCTGCGCCTGCGACGCCGACGGCTTCCCCATCGAGTACCAGATGTCCATCCGCATGATGAAGCTCGGCATGGCCATCGGCGAGATGCCGACGCACGAGTATCCGCGCCTCGGCGGCCAGAGCACGGCGGAGTCCTGGCCCACCGGCGTCGCCTTCGTCAAGACCCTCCTGCGCGAGATGTCGATGGGCCGCGGCGTCGTCGCCCCGGACGCCGAAAAGGTAGAATCACCGACCAATGGCTGAGCAACGCCGCGACCTGCGCGCCGACGCCGAGACCTACGCCCACCGGGCGATCACCGCGTGGCTCCCGCTCCTGTACCTGCTGATCTCCTCGCTGTTCTTCCTGCGCACCTACGACTCGGCCCAGGTGAAGATCTCGATGATGCAGATGGGCGGCCTCGGCCTGCTGACGATGTGGCTCGCGCGGTTGGCCGTCGCCGGCAAGCACGCTCTCAATAAAGAGGACCTGGTCTGCCTGTCGCCGTTCCTCGCCTACCTCTTCTGGGGCGTGTTCTCCTACCTGAAGGCGCCGTACCACATGTCGAGCACGGACTTCTTCCTGCGCCACATGTTCTACATGATCGTCGCCCTGATCACGATCTACGAGTTCGACGAGGCCGCCATCGCCCGCCTCTTCAAGGTCCTGATCTGGACCGCCTGGATCGCGATCGGCTACGGGACCCTCCAGTTCGTGGACACCGCCGCCTTCCCGCCCGGCGTGGGCAAGGGCATCGACCCGTTCGTCTGGCGCGGCGCGTTCAGCGACCGCGTGTTCTCCACCTACGGCAACCCGAACTTCTACGGCGATTTCCTCGTCATCATGTTCCCGATCCTCGTCACCCAGTGGTTCAAGACGCGGCGCTGGAGCCTGATCCTCCTGATCGCGATGCTCCTGCTCAACCTCGTCAAGACGGGCACGAAGGGCGCGTGGCTCGGCTTCGCGATGGTCTGCTTCATCTTCGGCGTGATCGCCCTGGTCTTCTTCCCCGAGCAGAGCAGGCCCTACCGCAAGCGCCTGCTCGGCCTCGTCGGCGCTTTGGTGCTGGGCTTCGTGGGCTACACGGCCAAGGACTTGAGCGGCCGCGTCGTCTCGATCAACTTCCGCCTCTTCACCTGGGAGGCCACCTGGGAGATGATCCGCACCAACCCGTGGACGGGCACGGGCATCGGCTCCTTCCCGCCGATCTACCCCGCCTTCCGCCGCCCCGCGATCTTCCACATCGAGGGCAAGCACAACACCGAGACCGACCACGCCGAGAACGAGTACCTGGAGCAGTTCTTCGACAACGGCATCCTCGGCTTCGGCATCTTCATCTGGCTCGTCTACAGCACCCTCGTCGTCGGCTTCCGCTCGCTCGGCCAGCTGACCACCACGGCCATGCTCAAGGACGGCCGCCCGCCGCCCCGCGCCCTGGACCTGATCGGCGTGATCGTCTCCTTCATGGGAATGCTCGGGCACAACTGCTTCGACGTGAGCCTGCGCTTCGTCTCCTCGGGCGTCTACCTGGGCCTGCTCTCGGGCCTCATCGTCAATGTCGCCCGCGGCAAGGCCCTGTACGAGCTCCACGCCCGAGAGGCCGACGCCCCGGCCCTCCCCGGCGAGGGGGCGTCCGCCTGGAAGACCCTCTCCGAGATGCTGATCTGGCCGCTGCGCCTGGCCGCCGCCGGCGGCGTGGTCTATTACGCCTTCTTCAAGGGCTGGTCCCAGCTGCGCCAGGTCCCGTTCGGCGGGATGTTCGGCGAGTTCTGCATGCTCCAGGGCCCGCTGTCGCGCGTCCCCGGCGGCGGCGAGCTGCTGCAGTGGTGGATCGCCTGGTCGGTCTTCGCGGGCTGCATGCTCTGGCTCGGCTGGAAGATGATCCGCCTGTGCCTGCTCTCGGAGAACCCCGTCGTGCCGCTGCTCGTCCTCGCGATGCTCGCTCCCCTGTACCAGTTCTGGGGCTACTTCAAGGCCGACATCCACCACAACGTGGCCATTTACTTTTCAAAAGAACGGCAGTGGGAGCCCGCCGTCGGGAATTACCTCATCGTCAACAAATTGAATCCCGACTTCGTCATGTCGAAATATTTTTTGGGCAACGTCTTCAACGACCGCTTCAACATGACCAAGGCGTATCTCCCCAACTGGGGGGACACCGACAACGTCCCGCGCGACGACTACGAGCGCGCGATGTACTGGTACGAGGAGGTGCGCAAGCTCGCCCCGAACTACGTCCAGATGCACCACCAGATCGGCAACCTGCACCTGCGCCGCGCCGAGTGGGCGACCAACAACGGCCGCCCCGAGGAAGCCCAGAAGTACCTGGACATGGCGATGGTCCGCTTCAAGCTCTACTACCAGATCGACCCGGTCTTCGCGCCGAACTACTACCGCATGGCGCAGATCCACATGATCCGCAAGCAGTTCGACCTCGCCGTGAAGGCCTACCAGGCCTACATCGACGCGCTGCGCTGCTCGGTGGACCCGTCCCTGCTCGAGAAGCCCTGGCTGCGAAACACCATCCTCTCCTACCAGAACTACGAGCAGCTCGACGGCCAGTGGACCCACCGACACGTCGGCGCGGTCAACCGCATGCGCGAGTCCGCCGAGGCCTACACGAGCATGGCCAACGCCCTGTTCATGGACAACCGCTTCCCCGAGGCCGAGCAGGCCTACCGCACCGCCCTGTCCTACGACACGAACTTCGACATGGCCAAGAAGAACCTCGAGGTCACCTACCGGCGCGCTCAGGCCGAGGGCCGCCTGAAGCCGGCACCGGTGGCTCCCGGCACGAAGATCGTCCCCGGCCTGCCGGTCCCGACGGGCTGGATCGTCGTCCCGAAGAAGTAGCTCCCGGCGCGGTTCGGACTGTTTCCGGAAACAGTCCGATTTCCCGGTCTTAGGCGGCTTTCTTCGCGCGCAGGCGCGCGTTCTCGGCGTCGATCAGGGGGTCGATCAGGGCGTACACCGACCGCTCCTCCGCGCTCGCCAGCGCCCGGCTGTGGCGCGCGATGAGCCAGGCCTTGCGCGCCTCCTTGGCCAGCGACAGCAGCGGGGAGGGGACCATGGTCGCCCGGTAGACGGGCATGGACTTGGCCTCGTCGCCGAGCTCCTTGAGCATGAACTCCCGGGCCTTCTCGGGCTGGAGGTTCTTGACGAGGTAGGAGGCGATCTCGCGGACGATCTTGCGCTTCTCGGCCTCGAGGATGTCGGGCGGCGTGCCGCCGGCTACGAGCGCGGCCATGCCCTCGGGGTACTCCTCGAGCCACTTGTGCGTGACCTGCCCCTCGTGGATTCGGCGGATGGCCAGGCGCTCGTAGATCACGCCGACTTCGACGCCGTCGGCGAGCATGCGCGCGTACAATTCATTATCCAGGATGATCATGTCCGAGCGATAATGGCCGTACTTCTTGTAGAGGGCGCGGGGAATGGCGAGGTTCGTCGTGAGGTAGGGCAGGAATTCCTCGCCCACGGCGTAATGGCCGGGCACCTTGCCCTCCTCGATCTTCATGCCGGGAGGGAAGGCGGTGCCGATAAGGCGATCGTACCGGTGCAGCCAGCCGTCGGAGAACACGAAGCCGGCCTTGGGGCGCGCTTTGAAGAAGTCGGCGAACTTCTGGAGCCGGTCGAGCGTCCAGAAATCGTCCGAGTCGATGTTCGTGATCCAGGTGCCGGCGGCCATCTCGAGCGCCATGTTGCGGCAGGCCATGTTGCCGATGTTCTTGGGCACCCGCGTGTACTTGAAGCGCGGGTCCTTCGTCCATTCCTTGATCATCTCCGGCGTCTCGTCCACCGACCCGTCGTCGACGATCAGGACCTCGTAGTCGCCGAAGGTCTGGCCGACGACGGTGGCCAGGGCCCCGGGCAGCATGTGGGCCCGGTTGTAGGTGGGCAGGACGATGGAGAAGAGCGGCTCGCTCACGCCAGCAGGGCCTCGATCTTGGAGGCGATCTCCTTGCCGACGGGGTTGGCGTCGGGGCCGAAGCGGGCGACGACGGTCCCGTCCTTATCGACGAGGAATTTTGAGAAGTTCCAGGGGATGTCGCCGTTGAAGCCCGACTCCGTCGTCAGGTACTTGTACAGCGGGTGGATGGACGGCCCCTTCACGCTGATCTTCGAGTAGAGGTCGAAGGAGAGCGCGAACTTGGTCATGCAGAAGCTCTTGATGTCGGCGTCGGTGCCGGGCTCCTGCGCGCCGAACTCGTTGGCGGGGAAGGCGGCGATGCGCAGGCCCTTGTCCTTGTACTTCTTGTACAGCGCCTCGAGGTCCGTGTATTGCGGGGTGAAGCCGCACAGCGACGCGGTGTTGACGATGAGCAGGGGGTGGCCCTTGTACTTCGAGAGCTTCGCGGGCTTGCCGTCGATGGTGTTCATCTCGAACTCGTAGACGCGGCCCTTGGTCTTGTCGGCTTGCATCGGGTTCACCTCGTTCTTCCTGGTCAAGGCGGCGCCCGCGGCGAACGCCGCCTCGGTCAGCCCCAGCTTGGCCTTGCGAAGGATGTCCTTCATTATCTGATTCTACCTTTCGTATGCGGGGATTAGGGGTCAGGCACGCAAATTCGTTGAATTCTTTTCGACGATCCAGCGGGCCGCGGCCAGGATGTCGCGGCGGACGGCCGTGGGTCTCGCCTTGTAGGCCTTGTCCTTGCCGCCGTTGCCGGTCCGCACGAGGACCGAGGCGCAGCCGGCCCGCCGGGCGCACTCGATGTCCGAGGTCTTGTCGCCGATCACGAAGGAGCCCTTCAGGTCGAGGCCGAACCTCTTCCTGGCGGCCAGGAGCATGCCCGTCCCGGGCTTGCGCCAGGAGTGGCCGCTGTCGGGGCCGTGAGGCGAGTAGTAGATCGCGTCCCAGCGCGCCCCGGCCTTGGCCAGGCGGCGCTTCAGCTCGGCGTGGATCCTCCGCACGGCCGCCTCGGTGAAGTAGCCGCGGGCGACGCCGGACTGGTTGGTGACGATGACGATCTTGAAGCCCGCCTCGCGCAGGAGCTTGAGCGCCCGGGGGGAGCCTTTGAAGACGGACAGGCCGTCGGTCGTGGCCAGATGGTCCGCGTCGCGGATGAGGACGCCGTCGCGGTCGATGAAGACGGCCTTGGGGCGGGGCTTCACCCCAGGATTCTAGCTATTTGGCGAGAGCGGCGGCCCAGTCGAGGACGCGGAGCCAGAGCCGCTGGAGGCGCTGGCGCGCGGTCAGGACGGCGGGCCGCACGCCGAGGTGCCGAAGGACGGCGCGCTGGACGGCGGGGGTGACCGCGGCCGGGACCGAACCGGAACCGGCGAAGACGGATGTGCCGTCCGGTTGGAGCTGATAGGAATAGCCGCCGAGTTTGGTCCGATCCCGTCCCGGGGGCAAGGCGTCGCTGTGGCCGCGCACTCCCCAGGAGCCGAGTGAGAACGCGTTGAGCACGCGCGTCGTGCCCGTCTCGAAGATGCCGATCACGGGGCGGCCGTCGGTCTGGCTGACGGCCTTCAGCAGCTCGGGGGCGCCGAAGGCCCGCGTGTCGATGAGGCTCGAGCCCAGCTTCACGAACGGGGTTCCGGGGACCTCGACCCAAGGCTTGAGCGGGCCCGCGCCGTCGAAGGACACCGCCGCCGCGCCGAGAGGCGAGGCCGCGGCCAAGGCGGCGGGAGCGGCGCGGACGGGGGCCTCGACGACGCCCGCGGAGGCGGGCGCGGCCAGCAAGAGGACGAGCCAAAGCTTCACCGAGCCATTATGGCGGGATTCCCCTCGCGCCGTAAGGGTCGAAAGGCCCCGAAATCCCGGCCGGAAGGCCTGCGGGCCGGAAGAGAATTCAACGAATTTGCGTGCCTGACCCCCAAATCAACTAGGACAGGCGGTGGCGGGCGGCTTGGAGGAGGTTGCGGCCGAGGCTGAAGGTCATGCGGAACTTCTCGAAGGAGTCGCGGTCGTCGGTGCCGAAGCGGCGCAGCGCGTAGGGGTCGGAGCCGGGGGTGGTGAAGCCGGCGACGGTGGTGAGGCCGCAGAGGTAGCCGGTCTCCTTGAGCAGGCGCGCGGAGTCGGCGCTGAAGTCGTCGAAGTCGCCGTTCGGGTAGCAGAACAGGTCGCAGCGGCGCTGGACGTTCTTCTCCACGAGGGCCTTGGACCGCGCGAGCTCGTCGCGCGCGGCCTCCGCGCCGTGGAGGGTGACGATGGTGTGGGTGTGGGTGTGGCTGCCGATCTCCATCAGGCCGGAGTCGGCCATCTCCTTGGCCTGCGCCCAGGTCACGGGGCGGTAGTTCTCCGGGGCCGAGGCGTCGAGGACCAGCTTGCGGCCGAGCTCGGCCTCGACGGGCGCGATCAGGGCCTCGCGCGCGCCGGGGAGCAGGGACTTGGCGCGGCGCTGGAGGTCCTTGAGGCGCTCGCGGCGCGCGGCGGCGTCGCCGGGGGCGCCCGCGAAGGCGTGCTCGAGGCGGTCGGGCCACAGGGGGACGCGTTCGTCGACGAACTGGGTGGCGACGAACAAGGTCGAGGGAACGCCGGCCTCGCGCAGGACGGGGAAGCCCAGGGTGTACACCGACTCGTAGCCGTCGTCGATGGTCAGGGCGACCGCGTAGTCGGGCAAAGCCGGCCCGCCCGAGAGCGAGGCCGCGACCTGGCGCAAGGTCACGAGATGGCAGTTGTCCTTGAGGAAGGCGAGCTGACGGCGGAAGGTGGACTGCTGGAGACGGTTCCCTTGATAGTTGACGATCCCGTCGGAGGGGCGGTCGGTGAAGCCGTGATACATGAGAACCACGGCGCTCTTACGCCGCAGCCAGCGCACGGGCCGGTCGAGGCCCAGGGCGAGCGCCGCTTTCAGCAAGGTCGCTTTCATGGGAACATGAGGTCGTGGTCGCTGTCGATGCCCTGCGTGGGCAGCGGCCCGGCCAGGGCGGCGGAGACCGCGGCGTCGTCGCTGTGCCAGGCGAAGCGGAGGGCGTGCCGTCGCGCGAAGAAAGGCGCGCAGGCGGCGAGCAGAGCGGGGTCGCTCGCCGCGGCCCAGGCGTCGTCGGCGCCTTGGTCGAGGGCCCAGCGCGCGAAGGCCCTCGCCAGGCCGGCGCGGGCGGCCGCGTCCCCGGGGCCGACGTGGAGCAGGTGCGCGCGCCGGCGGCCGCGGCTGGTGAACAGGCGGAACACGGCGTTGACGCCGCCGGCCGAGGCGAGGAGGTGCTCGTCTCGGCGCGGGTTCTCGAGCAGGCGCCACTTGAACCACTCCGCGTCGCGCACGACGCGCGTGCCGGTGGCGGAAGGGTCGTCGAGCCGTTCGGCGAGGCCGCCCGCGTCGAGGGGCAGGGGCCTGGTCTCGAGGGCCGGGGCGCCGGAGGAGCGCGCGCGCAGCCAGGCGCGCCAGGCGGGGCCGAGAAGGCGGCCCGCCGCGGAGCCCGCGGCGCCGAAGCGCGCCAGCGGGGCGGAGAGCTCGAGCGGCTGGGTCAGGACGCTCGCGTCGGAGCGCTCCTTCCAGCCGAACTTGCGGAAGACCTGGATCGAGCGCTCGTTGCAGAAGGTGACGCGGTCCGGGCACATCGCCATCCAGGCCTCGGTCAGAGCCTTGCCGTGGCCCTGGCCCTGGTAGTCCGGCAGGAGCGCGAAGTCGACGAACCACATCGCCGTCGCCTCGCGCCCGAGGCGGGAGACGGTGAACGGGATGACCCCGGCGTGGCCGACGACGCGCTCCTCGTCGACGAGGACGAGGGGCTCGATGCCGGGGAAGCGCCCGAGCCGGTACAGCCAGCGCCAGTGCTGGGAGAGGAGAGGCGCCCGCTCCGGGAAGGCGTCGCCATAGAACCGGCTCATCACGGAGCCGAGTATGGTCGACGCCTTCCGGATCTCGGGCATCAGTGGCCGACGGGGGCGGAGCCGTCCTCGAGGTACTCGCGCACCTTGTAGCGCGACGCGCTCCAGATGAAGACCCCGGAGAAGCCGAGCATGAGGACCGCGAAGAACCAGAAGAACGAAGCGCCCTGGAACTTGTTGATCTCGGAGACGTAGGCGGTCAGCATGTTCCCGGCGAACACGGTCAGAAGCCAGAAGCTCATGATCGTGCTCTTCATCGCGCGCGGGGCCTGCGTGTAGGCGAACTCGAGGCCCGTGATCGAGACCATGATCTCGGCGACCGTGATCAGGAGGTACGGGATGAACTGCCAGCCGATGGAGGGCACCCCGCCCGCGTCGATCGCCGACTGGATCATGGCCGCCGCCGCGAAAGAGCTCGCCGCGATGACCATGCCGCCCGACATGCGGCGCAGGGGCGTCATCGCCCAGCCCGTGAGCGTCTCGATGAGCGGGTACACGCCCTTCGAGAAGATCGGAATCAGCACCATCACCATGATCGGGTTCAGGGCCGAGATCTGCGAGGCCTCGAACTTGATGCCGAGGAAGTTCAGGTTCATCTGCTGGGCCTGGAGCACCCACGACGAGCCGTGCTGGTCGAACAGCGCCCAGAACACGGAGACCGTCGCGAACACCTTGAAGATGCCCATCGCGGCGCGCGCGCCCTCGACCTCGTCGGCGGAGTAGCGGGCCTCGGCGGCGCTGAGGAAGTCGCCGCCCTCCTTGCGCGTGCCGTTGATCGCGGCCCAGGCGATCGGAACGAAGCCGGCCTTGCCGGTCTTGCCCGTCGGAGGCACGTTGACGAACTGCTTGCGGCCCGCCCAGAACACGAGGGTGGCGACGGCCATCAGGATGCCGGGGATGCCGAACGCCCAGGAGGGGCCGTACTTGACGAGCACCCAGGGCGTGAGCAAGGTCGAGAAGAAGGAGCCGAAGTTGATCGCGAAGTAGAAGACGTCGAAGATCTTCGGGACGAGCTCCTTGTTCTTGTCGGTGAACTGGTCGCCGACGTGCGCGGACACGCACGGCTTGATGCCGCCGCTGCCGAGCGCGATCAGCCCCAGGCCGAGGTAGATCCCGCTCTTCGTCTCGAACAGCGCGAGCACGAGGTGGCCCAGGCAGTACACGATCGACAGCGTCATGATCGTGCGGTACTTGCCCCAGAAGCGGTCGGAGATCCACGCGCCGAGCAGCGGCGTGAAGTAGCAGGCCGAGACGAAGAGGTGGTAGACGGCGGTCGCCTCGTTCTTGGGCATCGCGAGGTGCGAGACCATGAACACGGTGAGGATGGCGCGCATGCCGTAATAGCTGAAGCGCTCGCAAAGCTCGTTGCCGACGATGTACTTGATCTGGGGCGGGAAGCCGGCCGTCTCGGTTTTAGTCGTCATATCAATCCGAACTCCTTGAGCGCTTTCTTCAGCGCGGGGCGATTTTCAGCAGTCAGAACGGTGAGCGGCAGGCGCGGCTCGGGGCGGCATGCGCCCATCATGGCCAGCGCGGCCTTCACGGGGATCGGGTTGGTCTCGACGAACAGGGACTTGATCAGGGGGAAGAGCTTGAGATGCAGCGCGGCGGCGCGCTTGCGGTCGCCCTTGACGGCGGCCTCGCACAGGGCCTGAGTCTCCTTGGGCGCCACGTTGGCGACGACGGACACGACGCCCTTGGCGCCGACGGAGATCATCGGCAAGGTCAGCGAGTCGTCCCCGGAGAGGACGGTGAAGCCGGAAGGGGTCAGAGTCAGTATTTCGGAAACCTGGTCGAGGGAGCCCGCCGCCTCCTTGACCGCGACGATCGTGGGCAGGTCCTTGGCCATGCGCGCGAGGGTCTTGGGCAGTATGTTCACGCCCGTGCGGCCGGGGATGTTGTAGACGACGATGGGCAGGCGGGACTCGCGGGCGACGGCGCGGAAGTGCTGGTAGATGCCCTCCTGCGTCGGCTTGTTGTAGTAGGGGGCCAGCACGAGCAGGGCGTCGGCGCCCAGGCTCTCCGCCTCGCGCGCGGACTCGACGGCCTTCCAGGTCGCATTGGTGCCCACGCCGGCGATGACGGGGACCTCGCCGCGGGACTCGTCGCAGGCGATCTCGATGGCGCGGCGGTACTCCTCGTGCATCAAGGTCGCGGCCTCGCCCGTGGAGCCGCACGGGACCAGGCCGCGCGTGCCGCCCTTGAGCTGGCGGTGGATCAGGTGCCGGTAGGCGTCCTCGTCGAGACGGCCTTCACGGTCGAACGGGGTGACCAGAGCGACGTAGGAGCCTTCGAGCTTCATAGGGATATCTCTCCTGAGAATACGACGCGGCCGGGGCCTTCGAGACGGGGGCCGTCGTCGAAGGAAACGGACAGCGTGGCTCCTCCGCGGACCACGACGCGGACGGGGGAGAAGTCGAAGCCGAGCGCGCGGGAAACGAACGCGGCCGCGACGACGCCGGTGCCGCACGCCAATGTCTCCGCTTCGACGCCTCGTTCGTAGGTGCGAACGAACAACGAATTTTTTCTTATTTCGACAAAATCCACGTTCGCGCCCGCGCGCCCGAAGACCTTGTGGAAGCGCAGGGCCCGGCCGAGCTTTTCGACGTTCACTTCGTCGATGCGGGGCACGAAGACGACGGCGTGCGGGACCCCCGTGTCGACGTAATGGGCTTGGAGCGAGCGCCCTTCCGTTTTGACGTTGAGCCCCAGCCGGAGGTTCCTCGGCGCCGGCATCACCACCTCGGCCCGCCCCTTCCCCGTCAGCCGCGCCGCCAGAGGCCCGCGGTTGGAATCGAGCGTGAACTCCTTGGTCTTGAGCCAGCCCATCGCCGCGGCCCACACGGCCGCGCAGCGCGAGCCGTTCCCGCAGAAGGCCGCGGAGCCGTCGGCGTTCCAGTAATCGAGGCGGACCTTGCCGCCGCGCCGCGTCATGACGATCAGGCCGTCCGCGCCGACGCCGAAGCGCCGGTCGCACAGGGCCCGGGCCAGGGCGGGGCCGGAGCGGCCCTTGGGCAGGCCGGCGAGGAGGACGAAATCGTTGCCGGCGCCCGTGAGCTTCCAGAAGCGGGCCTTCATCGGGGCTCCGCGGGAGCGGCGAGGGCGTCGCGCAGGACGCGGGCCGCGCGCGCGGCGAGGTCGGTCCGCGCGGGGGCGGCCAGGGCGCCGAGCTCGCGCGCCGCGTCGGCGGTCTTGCCGAGGTCGAGCTGGGCGCGGGCGCGGGCCCACAGCGCGGCGCCGTCGCCGGGGGCGTCCTTGAGCACGCGGTCGGCCTCGGCGAGGGCCTCCGCGGGGCGTCCGGCCTCGACGAGCCACAGGGCCTTGGCCCGGCGCGCGCCGGCGTCGGCGCCGAGCGCCAGGGCGTCGTCGAGGGCGGCCAGCGCCCCCGTCATGTCGCCCTGGGCGCGGCGGGCGAAGGCGGTCAGGACTCGGCCCTCGGCGTTCTTCGGGTCGAGCGCGATGGCGCGCGCGATGGCGAGGTCCCCGGTCGTCCAGTCGCGCTGCGCGAGCAAGGTCTCGGCGTACGCGCGCCACACGTCCGCGCGGCCGTCGAGCGTCTCGAGGGCGACCTCGTAATGCGAGGCGGAGCGGTCGAGGAAGCCGGAGCGCCGGTCGATCTCGGCCAGGCCCAGGTGGGCGCCGAAGTGCTTGGGCTCGTAGACGATCGCCTTCAGGTACAGCGCCCGGGCCTGCTCGTCGAGGCCGGTGCGGTGGAGCAGGTCGCCCTGGCGCGTGAGGAGGTCCACGTTCCTGGGGAACAGCTTCACGCCCAGCTGGTAGACGCCCAGCGCCTCGTCGACGCGCCCGAGCATGTCCAGGTTGTCGCCCTTGAGGACGTACGCCTGGCGCAGGTCGGTGCCGCGCAGGGTCTGCATGAAGTCGGGGGTCAGGGCCGCGAGGACCTCGGCGGACCTGCGCTGGTCGGACAGGGCCTGCACCGGGCGGATCTTCTTGTCCGAGGGCTCGCCCCACAGGCGCCAGGCCCGGGCCGGGCCCGCGAGCAGGAGCAGCGCCAGCGGGAGGGCGAGCCTCCTCATTCGGCCTTGGCCCCCTTGGCTCCCCAGCCGGCCGACAGGCGGGGGATCGACGCCAGGATCAGGCTCTCCTTCGCGGCCTCGAGGCGGGAGGCCGCGGTGACGGCGCCCTTGTCGATGGCCTCGACGATCCGGTGATCCTCGAACATGCCGATGTCCCCGACGGGCGGCTCGATGAGGAAGTTCGCCTGCTTGCGCTGTTCCCGGGACAAGTACGAGCCGCGGATGTCGATGACCTGGAGGAGGGACTCGAGCACGTTCTCCGGCCGCGAGGTCGTGTAGTCCGTCTCGGTGACGCTCGCGATCGTCCATTCCGCGCCGAGGAGCCTGGCGGCGTCGACGGGGATGTAGTCCACCACGCCGCCGTCGACGAGGAAGCGGTGGCGGTACTCGAGCGGCCGGAAGATGCCGGGCAGGTTCATGCTCGCCCGCACCGCCTTGGCCACGTCGCCGTCGCGGAAGATGATGGCCTCGCCGGTGTAGACGTCCATCGAGACGCAGGCGAAGGGCTTCAGCGTCTGGTCGAAGCGGATGCCGCCGATGTTCTTGCGCAGCATGATCTCGGTGTTCTCCGAGGAGAGGAGCTTGTCGAAGAGCAGCAGCGAGATCAGGCTCGCCGAGGACAGGTTGTTGCCGCTGCCGACGTTGATCGAGGTCGCGAAGTCGCGCAGGCGCTTGGGCGTCATGCCCGCGGCGTACATCGAGCCCATGACCGCGCCCATCGAGGTCCCCGCGACCAGGTCGATCGGGAAGCCCGCGTCCTCGAGCGCCTGGATGACGCCGACGTGGGCGACGCCGCGCAGCGACCCGGCGGACAGGACGAGGCCCACCTTCGGCCGGCGGCCCGTGGGCGCCTGGCGCACCTCGCGCCACAGGTGGTCGCGCAGAAGGGCGTCCGCGCCGAGGTCCGGCGCCGCGGAGGCCGGGACCGCGAGCAGGGCGGCGAGGAAGGCCGCGGCCGCCCGCCGGATCACTGCGGTATCTCCCGGCCGACCGCGCGCTCGAAGCGCGCGCGGGCCAGGATGTGCTCCGTGACGGCGGAGAGATGGGCGAGCCGCAGCTCGAGCACGCCGTCGCGGGCGCGCAGGCGGGAGAGCGTCGGCCCCGACTTGCCGGCGGCGTCGTCGTAGAGGGCCTGGACCTTCTTCCACTGGCTCTCGCGGCGGGGCCACTCGGCCTGCCACCAGGCCAAGGTCTCCGCGGCCTGGCGGACCTCGAGGCGCACGCGGTCCTGGAGCTCGGCGCGGGTCAGCTCGCCCTGGCGCTGCTCGGCCCGCTTCTGCTTGATCTGGCTCCAGAAGTCGTAGGCGAAGGGGATCTTGATGCCGAGGGTCACGTCCCAGTTGTTGTTCTTGAGGGGGAAGCGCTGGGCGGTCAGCTCGTAGTCGCCGGCGAGGAAGACGGTCGGGTTGCGGCGGCCGATCGCGAGGTTCACGCCGATGGCGTCCATCTGCACGCGGTAGGTCTGCGACTGCAGCTCGGGGCGCAGCTCCATCGCCCAGATCACGGCCTTCTCCACCTCCGCCTTGACGGGGCGCGTCGCCAGCTCGCCCTGCACGCGGAAGGGGGTGTCGAGCTCGAGGCTCAGGGTGTTGAGGAACTGCAGGCGGGCCTGGTCGAGCGCGTGCTTGGCCTCGGCGGCGCGCGCGCGGGCGACGCCGAGCGAGGCCTCGGCCTCGACGCGCTCCCACGGCCCCAGCTCGCCCGCCGCGGCGGCGGCCTCGACGCTCTTGAGGTGGGCGCCGAAGGCGGCCTCGCGCTCCTGGGCGAGCAGGAGGCGGTAGAACGCCTCCTTGGCGCGCAGGGCGACCTCGAGGCGGACCGAGTCGCGGTCGGACAGGGCCTGCTTCTGCGAAGCCTGGGCGAGGCGCAGGGTGTTCAGCGTGCGCCGGCCCTCGTAGAGGGGCATGTTGAAGTAGGCGCGGCCGGAGTAGATGTTCTCGCTCACGGCGCCCGGGAACAGCAGCAGGCTGCGGAACTCGGGGGACAGCGCGAACGGGTAGCGCGCGTCGAACTTCGTGGCGCTCGCCTGCAGGCCGATGTCGGGGAGGAACCGGAGCTTCGCCTCGGTGACGCGCGCGTCGGCGATGATGACGTCCTGCTCCGCGCTCTGGAGCTTGGGGTCGTTGCGCATGAGGCGCAGGGTCTCGTCGAGCGAATACACGCGCTCGATCGGCATGACGGAGACGTTCGCGGCCGGGGCCGCGACGGGCGTCCCGGCGAGGGCGAGGCACAGCGTGGCGGCGAGAAGTCGTTTGAGCATGGGCGGGACGGCCGGAACGGTCAGATCTTGAAGGACTTGGTCAGATGGTCGAGCTCGAGCTTGAACGCCTTGAGGTCGTCGCGCGAGCCGCCGGCGCTCTCGGGCAGGCGCTTGGCGATCTCCTCGAGCCGCTCGGACAGGCGCTGGACGAGGTTCCGGTCCTTCTGGAGCAGGGCCTGGAGCGCGGCGGCCATGTCGTTGAACTCCTCCTGGAGCTCCATCAGCTCGTCGCCCGTGCGCAGGGAGACGCGGTGCGTCAGATCGCCCGAGCTCAGCGACTGGCAGGACTTCTCGAAGCGATAGATGGGACCCGCGAACCGGTGCGAGACGTACAGGGAGATCAGCAGCATCAGGCCGAGGTACAGCGCGATCTTGACGAGCAGGACCGTGTTGAACTGCACGACCCGGTCCGTGACCGACGGGCACTCCGTCAACATGACCCGCATCAGGGAATAGTACACGTCGCCGCCGACGATCATGGAGGCGACGAGCACGCTCAGGAACACCATCCCGATGTACTTGAGCTGCAGCGCGCGCTTGACGAGGACGGTCTTACGCTGGAACCGCTGGTCTTCCTGCGGCATAGTTCTCCGTTGCGGTCAGAGCAGGTCGTCCGAGAATTTGAGCCACTCGGGCGTCACGGTCTTGAGCTTGGCGGTCGCGGCTTCGAGGCTGACGGCGATCACGGCGTCGCCCTTGAGCGCCACCATGTTGCCGAACTTCCCTTCATGGACGAGGTCCGCGGCCTTGACGCCGACGCGCGTGCCCAGGATCCGGTCGAACATCGTGGGCGGCCCGCCGCGCTGCATGTGGCCGATGACGGCGGTGCGGGTCTCGATCTTGGTCTCGGTCTCGATGATCTTGGCCAGGCGCTCGGCGACGCCGCGGTCCTTGAGGATCATGTGCCCGAACTCGTCGAGCTGCTCCTCCTTCTTCTCGCCGGGGATGTCGACGGCCTCGGAGGCGACGACGATGGCGACCTGGCGGGCGGCGTGCGCGGCCTTGACCTTGGCGCACAGGTCCTTGATGTCGACGGGGCGCTCGGGCACGCACAGGTAGTCGGCGCCGCCGCCGATCGCGGTGTACAGGGCGACCCAGCCGGCGTGGCGGCCCATGACCTCGAGGACCATCGCGCGGCGGTGGGAACGGCCGGTGTCGCGCAGGCGCTCGACGGCCTCCATCGCCAGGGTCGCCGCGGTGTCGAATCCGAACGTGTAGTCGGTCGCGTCGAGGTCGTTGTCCATCGTCTTCGGGACGCCGACGACGTTGAGCTTGTGCTCCTTGTAGAGCTTGTTGGCCACGCCGAGCGTGTCCTCGCCGCCGAGGGCGACGAGCGCGTGGAGGTCGAGCTTCTTGAAGCTGGCGAGGACGCCTTGGACGCCGCCCTCCTTCTTGTAGGGGTTCGTCCGGGAGGTGCCGAGCATCGTGCCGCCGCGGCCCACCATCTCGCGGACGTCGTCGGGGCCGATGGGCTTGGCCGTGCCGTTGATCATGCCCTTCCAGCCTTCCTGGATGCCGACGCACTCGTAGCCGAGCTTGTGCGCCTTGATCACGACGCCGCGGATCGCCGGGTTCAGGCCCGGGCAGTCTCCGCCGCCGGTGAGGATCGCGATGCGCTTAGCCATGAGAAATCCCTCGCTGCTTTAGAAGCTGTTGGAGTACTTGAGCTGCACGATGCGCTCCGGCCCGCGGCGCGCTCCGTCGCTGTACAGGCCGCCCGCGCCGATGGCGCGCACGGCGAAGTCCACGTTGAAATTGGGGGTAAGGTAAGCTCGGAGCCCTGCGTTGAGCCGGGAGTCGCTCCAGTTCGCGATATTGTCCCACTCGATCAGGACCGCGGCCTTGTCGCGGATGTTGATCGACAGCGGGATGGAGCCGAAGATGCTGTTCGAGTCGAAGTCCGAGACGTTGAACGACGGGTGCAGCTCGAGGCCCGGCACGCCGAGCTCCTTCGTCGCCACGACGTAGAAGCCGCGCTGGCGCTGGTTGAAGCGGCGGATGCCGGTGTTGTACGCGTAGCCCTGGCCGTCGAAGCCGACCGCGAACGAGGGGAACTGGCTGTCGCCCTCGTAGAAGCGGTACTTGACCTGGGCCGTCGGGGCGCGCATGCGCACGTTGCGCTCGTCGCCGATCAGGCCGTCGATCGCGGCGGAGGCGCCGAGGTTGATGCCCGGGTACACGCCGAAGGAGAGGTACTGCAGCAGGCCGCCGCGGGAGTAGAAGCGGGAGCGGGCCGAGTAGCCGTAGTTGTCGAGCACCGCGGTCGTCGGCGCGTCGATGACGTCGGTGTCGGGCGTGACGCCGCCGGACCGGGCGGAGCGCGCGGCCGAGGCCTTGGGCTTGATCTTCACGGCGGAGGAGGTGGCTTCCTCGGCGCGCAGCATGGGGGCGGCGAGGAGGAGAGCGGCGAGCAGGGCGGACATGGGTTTCATCGATAAATCCTTATGGATCAAGCGGGTTTCGCCAGGACGGCGGCGATGCGCTCGTGGAGTTTGGCCATCTCGAACGGCTTCTGGAGGACTTCGGTGGCGCCGCTCATCAAGGCGATGCCTTTCTCCTTGACCGTGTCGCGGCTGGTCATGATCATGATGCGCGGGGCCTTCGCGCCGAGCTTGTTGGTCAGCTCGTAGGCGACGTGGTAGCCGTCGATGTAGGGCATCATCACGTCGAGGAGCACGAGGTCGAGCTGCTCCTTGAGCGCGGTCTGCAGGGCGTCCTTGCCGTTGGCGGCCGACAGGACCTCATAGCCCTGATAGGCGAGGTCCATCATCAGCAGGTCGAGCAGATCCGGATCGTCATCGGCGACGAGGATGCGCTTCTTCGTGTCGGCCATTCCCTCTCCTTATATTGCGCGGCTCGTGGATTCTAACCCATTTATCCTTTATGCGACAAGCCGTAATTGGGGTCTGACCTCCCGTTGTTGCGTTGTTCGGGAATAAAGCAGGGAATAACGCAACAACGGGAGGTCAGACCCCGCTGTTCAGGAGGGCTTGCCGCCCCACTTGCTGGGGGCGATGACGGCGGGGGCGCCGGAGGCGTCGATGTTCCAGCAGCGGGGGCCGAGGATGGCCTCGACCGCCTCGAACAGGGCCTGGTTGAGGTTGACGCGCTGGTCCACGTCGAGCATCGCGATGCCTTCCGAGGTCTCCTGCTCCAGGGCGACGGGGCAGGGGCCCTCGAAGCGCTCGAGGACGTCGCGCAGGGCCTCGAGCTTCTCGGTGCCGACGGTGGCGTCGCACTTCAGGCGCAGGCGCTTGGCGAACTTCGTCGCCGAGGAGTCGAGGGGGGTCATGTCGTCGACGATGACCTCGGGGGTGCCGGCGCCCGCGTCCTCGCTCTTGAAGGACAGGCGTCCGGTCGCGGCCACGAAGCCGCCTATCTTGGCCAAGTTGTTGACGCCCGCGGCGTAGGTCTTCGGGAAGCACAGCAAGGTGATCTCGCCGGTCAGGTCCTCGAGGGTGATGATGACCCACGGCTCGCCGGTCTTCTTCGAGATCATCTTCCGCATCTTGCTGATCATGCCCGCCAGGCGCACGGGCGCGGTGATGGCGGGGGTGAGCTGGCTGATCTCATGGGTCGCGGTGGCCTTGAGCTGGGCTTTGACCGACATCAGCGGGTGGCCGGAGAAGTAGAAGCCGAGCACTTCCCGCTCGTAGGTCAAAGTGTCGTGCTCGGAGAGGGGTTTGACCGCGGCGTCGGCGTCCGATATCTCCTTCGAGGCCGGCGCGGGCGCCGTGCCGAAGAGAAGCCCCTGGCCCTTGTCGAGGTCGGCCTTCATCTTCTGCTGGCGGCCGACGGCTTCGTCGACAGACAGCAATAGTCGTGCTCGCGCGGCGGGCGAAGGCTCGTGAGGCCTCAGCGAGTCGAGCGCCCCGGCCTTGATCAGGGACTCCACGGCTTTCTTGTTGATCGCGTGAAGGTCGACGCGCGAGCAGAAGTCGTCGAGGGACGTGAATTTCTTTTCTTTAGCCGCGTTCACGATCGACTCGGCGGCGCCCGACCCCACGTTCTTGATCGCGAGCAGCCCGAAGCGGATGTTGTCGTTCTGGATGTCGAACTGAGTCCTCGATTCGTTGACGTCCGGCGGGAGGACTTTCATGCCCATCCTTCGGGCTTCTTCCAGGTACGTCACCAATTTATTCTCTTTATCCTCGGCCCCGATGGACGAGTGCCCGATCTCGCTGGTCAGCACCGCGGTCATGAACTCGATCGGGTAGTTGGCCTTGAGGTAGGCGGTCTGGTAGGCGACGAGGCCGTAGGCGACGGAGTGCGACTTGTTGAAGCCGTAGCCGCCGAACTTCACCATCTGGTCGTAGATCTTGTTGGCGACCTTGTCCTTGATCTTGTTGACGCCGCAGCCGGCGACGAACTTGCTGCGCATCTTTTCCAGATCTTCATGGATCTTCTTGCCCATGGCCTTGCGCAGGCCGTCGGCCTCGCCGGGCGTGAACCCCGCGAGCTTCTTGGAGATCTCCATGACCTGCTCCTGGAAGACCATGCAGCCGTAGGTGTCCTTCAGGATGGTCTCGAGCAGGGGGACGTCGTAGACGACCTCCTCGCGCCCGTGCTTGCGCTCGACGAACATGTCGAGCATGCCGGACTGCATGGGGCCGGGGCGGAAGAGGGCGATGAGCGAGACGATGTCATCGAAGACGGTGGGCTTGATGCGGAACAGGAGGTCGCGGATGCCCTGGGAATCGAGCTGGAACACGGCGAGCGACTTGGCCGTGCGCAGCATTTCATAAGTCTTCGGGTCGTCCATCGGGATCGCGTCGATGTCGAACTTCGGGTCGTGGCGCGACTTCACGAACTTGACCGCGTCGTCGATGATGGAGAGGGTGCGCAGGCCGAGGAAGTCGACCTTGAGCAGGCCGAGCTTCGGGCACACGTCGCCGTCGTACTGCGTCGTCACCACGTCGGACTTGGCGCCCTTGGCGAGCGGCGTGTACTTGACCACGTGCTCCTTGGTGATGAGGGTGCCGGCCGCGTGCACGCCGGTGTGGCGCTTGAGGCCCTCGAGCTTGAGCGACAGGTCGAGCAGGCGCTTGACCTGCGGGTCCTTGGCCAGCTCGAGCATCTCCGGGCCCTGCATCGCCTCGTGCAGGTGGACGTTGGGGCCGACGGGGATCTTCTTGGCGATCTCGTCGATGCGCGTCAGCGGCATGTCGAGCACGCGGCCGACGTCGCGGATGACGAGCTTGGCGCCGAGCGAGCCGAAGGTGATGATCTGGGCCACGCATTCCTTGCCGTACTTTTCGCGCACGTACTGGATGACGCGGTCGCGTCCGGTGTCGGCGAAGTCGATGTCGAGGTCGGGCATGGAC
The DNA here is from genome assembly GCA_016191335.1 of Elusimicrobiota bacterium. Classification (GTDB taxonomy): domain Bacteria; phylum Elusimicrobiota; class Elusimicrobia; order UBA1565; family UBA9628; genus GWA2-66-18. The sequence goes on from JACPOW010000009.1 coordinate 35,743, forward strand.
TTGCGGTCCGGGTTCAGGAAGCGCTCGAAGAGCAGGCGATGCTCGAGAGGGTCGGCGTTGGTGATGCGCAGCGCGTAGGCGACGATCGCCCCGGCGCCGGAGCCGCGGCCGGGGCCGACCGGCACGCCGATCGAGCGGGCGTGCTTGATGAAGTCCCAGACGATGAGGAAGTAGCCGGAGAAGCCCATGCGCTTGATGACGCCGAGCTCGTAGGTCAGGCGCTCGGCGTATTCCGGGCGGTAGCCGGCGGGGAAGCGCTCTTTGAGGCCCTCGAGGCACAGGTGCTCGAGGTAGGAATCCTGATCGTACCCGGGGGGGACCTTGAACTCGGGGAGGAGCATCTGGTCCATCGGGATCTTGAGGTTGCACATCTCCGCGATCTTGAGCGTGTTGCTCAGCGATTCGGGGGCGAAGCCGCCGAACAGCTTGTGCATCTCCTCGGGGGACTTGATGTAGAAATCGTGGGAGTCGAACTTCAAGCGCTCGGTGTCCGCCATCTTGCGGCCGGTGGCGATGCACACGCGAGCGTCGTGGGCCTCGTGGTCGTCGGGCTTCCAGTAATGGCAGTCGTTGGTCGCCACGAGGGGGATCCCCGTCCGCTTGTTGAGCTCGAGCAGGGCCGCGGTCACCTGCTTCTGCTTCTCGATGCCGTGGTCCATGATCTCGAGGTAATAAGAATCCTGCTCGAGGTTGTCCCGGAACCAGGTGACGAGCTTCTCGGATTGGGTCAGGTCCCCGGAAAGAATGGACTGGTTCAGCTCGGACTTCAAACAACCGGACAGAACGACAAGACCTTTGGAGTGCTTCGCCAACAGCTCTTTGTCGATTCTTGGATCGTAATAATAACCTTCGGTGAAGGCGATGGAGCACAGCTCCATCAGATTCTGATAGCCCTCGAAATTTTTCGCGAGAACGGTCAAATGGCAATTTTCTTTTTGCGAGTGGCCGCGGTCGAAGCGCGTGCCCTTGGAGATGTACATCTCGCAGCCGATGATCGCCTTGAGGCCGACGGCCTTCGCGTTCGAGTAGAACTCGACGGCGCCGTACATGTTCCCGTGGTCGGTGACCGCGAAGCCCTTGGCCCCGGAGTTGGCCAGGTCCTTGAGCGCCTGGGAGGGCTTGCCGTCCTTGTCCGACAGCCGGATGACCCCGTCCATCAGGGAGTATTCGGAGTGGTTGTGGAGGTGGACGAACTCGGGCTTTGACATGGAGGCGCGCGCGGGAGTACATCATACCAAATGCCGTCGACGGCGGCCCTTTGCTACAATGCGCGCGATGGCAAAGCGCGACTCTCATCTGGTCGAGACCTTCGTCCGCAAGAAGACCGTCTGGCGCGGCCGGGCGGTGAACTTCGACGTGGACACGGTCAAGCTCCCCAACGGGAAGCTCGCCACGCGCGAGTACATCTCGCACCCCGGCGCCGTCGGCGTCGTGCCCTTCCGCGACAAGGACACCGTCGTCCTCGTCCGCCAGTACCGCCACCCCGTCGGCGAGGTGACCCTCGAGCTGCCCGCCGGCAAGATCGACCCCCGGGAGTCCATCCTCTCCTGCATCAAGCGCGAGCTCGCCGAGGAGACCGGCTACACCGCCTCCAAGTTCACGCCGCTGATCCGCTACTGGCCCACGCCCGCCTTCGCCGACGAGGTCCTGCACCTGTTCGTCGCGACGGGCCTCAAGGCCGGCAAGGTGAACACCGACGACGACGAGTTCCTCGAGGTGGTGCATATGCCGTTCAAGAAGGCCCTCGACCTGGTGCGCCGCGGCAAGATCCGCGACTCCAAGACCGTCGTCGGCCTCCTGGCTTGCGCGGTGGATCGATGAAGCCGGAAGAAATTCAAACTTGGGACTCCTTCCTGAAACGGACCCCGCTGTTCGCGGGCCTGTCCGTCGAGGACCTGAGCAAGCTCGCCGCCCGCCTGCAGCTTCTCTCCCTGCCCAAGGGTGCCACCATCTTCAAGCAGGGCGACGAGTCCGACGCGCTGTACCTGATCGTCTCCGGCCACGCGCGCCGCTACCGCTCCGTCGAGGGCCAGGAGACCCTCGTCGCCTACCTCGGCCGCGGCGACGTCATCGGCGAGACCGGCATGCTCACCGGCGGCCCGCGCTCGGCGACCGTGCGTGTCGACGCGACGAGCGAGCTGCTCAAGCTGCCGCGCAAGGACTTCGAGGAGTGCCTGCGCGCGCACCCCCCGATCCTGCTGCACCTCTCGCGCACGCTCGCCAGCCGCCTCATCGAGGGCGGCCAGGCCGCGGCCAAGCCGTCCGCGGAGCAGGCCCGCCTCGTCGCGTTCGACTGCGCCCTGCCGCGCCGCGACCGCGCGCTGATCGCCTGGCGCCTCGGCGCGGAGCTGGCCGCCCAGACGCGCAAGAAGGTCCTCGTCGTGGACCTGGCCCCCGAGCCCGGCGACATCGCCCGCGCCGCGGGGCTCAAGCCCGCGCCCGTGGCCGAGACCGCTTTGCGCGCGGCCAACCTGCGCGACCCCTCGGCCCTGGCCGCGCTCGCGCAGGAGCACCCGTCGGGGGTGCGCATCCTCTCCGTGTCGCCGGCGACGCTCGGCGGCCGCCTGTTCAGCCAGCTGTACCTGTTCCTCAACGCCGTGCGCGACAGCCACGAGCTCGCCTTGATGTGCCTGGGCGGGCCGCGCGGCGACGTCGAGCGCGCGGCGCTGACCGAGGCGGACCTGATCCTGATGGCCGGCTGCGACGCGATGCGCCCGCAGTACCGCCACATGGAGGTCGAGGTCCCGCCGCTGGCCGAGGAGGCGCGCCGCATCCTGCGCCTGTGGATCGGGGACCTGGAGCCCGAGGACGCGCCGCTGCTCATCGGCGCGGAGCGCGTCGTCGTGCCGTGGAGCGAGGCCGCCGTCGAGGCCTACGAGAAGGACGGCCGCTCCGACGCCGCCTTCGCCGTCGAGCCCAAGGCCGCCAAGGCCCTCGGGCGCCTGGCCCGGCGCCTGGGCGGCGTGCAGGTGGGCCTGGCGCTCGGCACCGGCGCGGCGCTCGGCCACTCGACGATCGGCGTGCTCAAGGTATTGAAGCGGGAGGGCATCCCCGTGGACATGATCGCCGGCACCTCGATGGGCTCCCTCATCGCGGGCTGCTACGCCGCCGGCTACGAGCCCGAGGAGATCGAGCAGCTGGCGATGCGCATCGACAAGGCCTGGGTGTACGAGAACCTGTTCTGGGACATCACCGTGCCCCGCTCCGGCCTGTTCGCCGGCGACACCTTGCTGCGCTTCATCCGCTCCTACATGGGCTCGCGCGAGTTCTCCGACATGGAGCTCCCCTTCGCCTGCGTCGCCGCCGACATCGAGACCGGCGAGGAGGTCGTCCTCCGTCAGGGCCGCGTCGCCGAGGCGATCCGCGCCTCGTGCGGGCTTCCCCTGATCTTCGAGCCGACCCAGCTCTCCGGACGCTGGCTCGTCGACGGCGGCATCGTCAACCCCGTGCCGACGCGCGTCATCGCCGACATGGGCGCCGACATCCTGCTCGCCGTCAACCTCACCATGCCCGCCGGCGAGCGCAAGAACAAGGTCAAGGAGCGCCACAGCCGCCGCCTCCTGGACCAGCCGCTCAACCTCGAGACCTTGCGCCAGGCCGCGATGCCCGTCCTGCCCAAGGCCTTCCGCGCGCCGAACTTCCCGGAAGTGTTCTTCCAGATGATCTACACGATGGAGTACGAGGTCGCCCAGTCCCGCCTCGACATCGCGCACGTGACCATGTTCCCCGACCTGAAGGGCTTCTCCTGGACCGAGCTGCACCGCGCCGGCGAGATCATCGCCGCCGGCGAGCGCGCCGCCGAAGAGGCCCTGCCCCGCCTCAAAGCCCTGATCCCCGCCTTCCGCCCTTAATAAAGGGGTCAGACCTCCCGTTGTTGCGTTGTTTTGGTCGGCCCCGCGTTCAACAACGCAACAACGGCAGGTCTGACCCCTCTTTAGCGCCGGCCGCCTTCGGCGTTGACGAGGGAGAGGTGCGCGCCGTCGAGGTCGCCGGAGGCGATCTGGCCGAAGATGCCGAGGAAGCGGGAGAGCTTGCCGCGGCGGTTGGCGACCTCGCGGCCGTAGGAGGTGCCCTTGGCGTACTTCATGAGGAGGTCGTCGAGGATCTCCCGCCAGCGGGCCTGCTTGACGACGGCCTCGCTCACGCGGAAGGGGACCAGGCGGTAGTCGGAGATGTCGCGCGAGATGTTGCGGCGCAGTCCCGAGTTCTCGGCCATCATCTTGTCGATCTCGCCGACGCGCGAGAGCCACGCGTCGGACTGCAGGGCGTCGAGGGAGGCCTGGGCGTTGGACTTGAGCTTGGCCAGGCGCTCCTGGTAGGCCTGGCCGCGGCGCTTGTAGGACTCGCGCGCCGGGGCGGGCGCGGGGACCGCGTCGATGGCGGCGAGCAGGTCGGCGGTGAGGAAGCCTTCCTCCGACTCGATGCGGGCCAGCTCCTCCTCGAGGGCGGCGACGGTGAGCCAGCGGGAGGCTTCGTGCTGGCGGCCGGAGAGCTCGACGAGGAGGCCCTTCGTGATCATGGCCGGGTCCTTGGCCTTGTCGGCGGCGGCCTCGAAGGCGGAGAGCGCGGCGCGGGCCCGCGCGTTGGCGGCGGCGCGCGCGGCGAAGCGCTTCTTGAGCTTGTCGGCCGGCACCTTGGCGAGCAGGCGCGCCTCGAGGCCGGGGTCCTTCATGTCGCGCTCGGTGAGCTGGATCCCGGCCAAGGTCGCGAGCTCGGCGATGCGCGCGCGGCGCAGGCGCTCCTCCAGGTTGCCCAGGTCGAACTTGAGGCCGAAGGCGGGATACGACAAAGTCGCGTGGTCGAGCTTGCCCGTCTCGATGAGGGCCGGCGCGCCCGGCGGGCGGCGCGTGTTGAGGGCGCTCTGCAGGGCCATGAGCTGGGGGGAGTAGCCGCGGATGTTGCCGGCGGAGAGGCGGTCGTAGAAGGAGTTGGCCAGCGCGGGGCTCGACGGCGTGTCGGAGCCGCCGGGCTTTCCCTCGGGCGCCTGGCCGGTGATGACGCGCTCCCCCTGCGAGCCCTTGCCCTCGAAGAGGTTGCGCAGCGCCTCGCGCTTTTCCTCCTCGCCGGCCCGCTGGTCGCCCAAGGTCGTCAGCTTCGAGGTCTTCGCCGCGCTCTTGAGGACGCCGTACGCGCCGCGGTCGGTGTTGTTGCGCTGGATGGTCTGGTGCAGGTGCTTGACCAAGGTGTTCTCGAAAAGATGAGTGCCTTCCGCCTCGTCCTTGGCCAGTCCCAACGCGACCTCGGACGCCGAGCGCAGGTCGCTCGTGACCCAGGCCCGGACGTCGGCGCGCTTCTTGCCCGCGTCCCTCTCCGAGCTGATGGCCGAGGCGATCTTGGATTGAAGTATTCGATCGACCAGGGCCTCCTGAAGCCCAGGGTCCGATTCCAGTTGTTTACGCATGTCCTCGACCGCTTCCGTCCGATCGCCTTCGACAGCCGTTCCGGCCGGCGCGCTCGAGGGCTCTCCCTCGTCGGCGCCGGCCGAAGCTCCAGCCAAAAGTGCGGCCAGTAGCGCGGCCCTCACTTGGTCACCCCTTCCGTTGCCGTTGATTTCGCCGTTGAAAAACTGAACACGTCCCTTCTGCCCGATCTCACCACCCCGTCATCCCCGATCCTCGCCAATCCGAGGGTTAAGTCCGATGTTTCTATATCCTTCCGTGCTTTCGTCCACAGGTCGAAGAACGAGTGCGTGTCGCTCTTGTCCGGCACCCCCCAGCGCGCGACCGCGTACCGTCCGCCCGGCGTGAGCGCGATGCTGACCAGGCGCGGGAACGGCCCCGCCTTGAGCGTCGTGCCGCCGGTCCAGTCGCGCGCCTCCATCGACCACGACTCGCCGAAGTGGCAGGCGAGCAGGATGACCTTGGAGTCGTCGGAGAACACGACCGGCTCGCCCTTCTCGGGCAGGTCCACGGCGTCGTCGCTCCACACGGTCTGCCCCGTCGAGCCGTGTATGCGCAGCACCCGCCGGCTCTCGAGCATCTTGCTGCGCGCCGAGTTCCAGGTGAGCTTGCGCTCGAGCGTCCAGGCCGCGCGTCCGTCGGGCGACACCCCGCCGGTCACCTCCCGGGAGACGATGCCGGAATCCTCGCGCAGGAGGCCGATCTCGAAAGCCAGCTCCCCGGCGGCGTCGTAGAGCACCAGCGACTTGCCCTGCTTGGACCAGCCCGGCGTGGAGTGACCCACCGCCATGTCGGGCAGGGCGGGGGCCTCCGCCGCGAGCGCGGGGGAAGCCGCCAGCGCCGCCGCGAGCAGAGCGGTGATCACTTCTTCTTGCCCTCCGGCGGGGCGGCCTCGACGAAGACCTTGCCCTTCACGCGCTCGAAGGCGCGGATCTTCCAGGGCTGGGCGATGGCCTGCGTGGCGAAGCCGGCCGGCTCCTTGACGCGGTAGCGCACGATCACGTCCATGCCCTTGGGCACGGGGTCGAGGAACTCGACGGTGTAGCCGCCCGTCGGGCGCTCGCCGGCGAACACGGCCACGGCGAAGAACTTCTTGAAGTCGAGGGCCGGCGCGTCCTGCCCGACCGTCAGCCACAGGCGCGTCCAGGCGCCCTCGTCGGCCGCGACCTCGGTGCCGGGGTCGATGGGCCCGCCGTACTGTCCTTTCCACTCCATGGGCTTCTCCGACTTTCGGCCTGCGGCCGAAAGCTTCATGCTGGCCGATCCGACCAATATCAGCGCCGCCGCCACGAGCCACTTAATCATGACTGCCTCCCACGACGAGCTTGGGCATGCGGATGGTGGGCTGTCCGTCGCTGACCGCCACGTTCTGCCCTTCCTTGCCGCACACGCCGATGCCCCAGCCGATGTCCCAGCCCACGCGGTCGATGGAGCGCAGGGCCTCGGGCCCCACGCCGAGCAGGTTGGCGTCGCGCACGAGGTAAGTGACCTTCCCGTTCTCGACGCGCCAGCCCTCGTCCACCTCGAAGACGAACTCCCCGCTCGCGGTGTCCACCTGGCCGCCGCCCATGCGGGTGACGAGCAGGCCGCTCTTCAGTTCCTTGATGATCTTCGCCGGGTCGTCCGAGCCCGGCGCGATGTAGAGGTTCGACATGCGCGGGATCGGCCGCGCGGCGAAGGACTCGCGCCGGCCGTGGCCGTTGGAGGGGCGCCCCTCGCGCAGGGCCGTGGCGCGGTCGTAGAGGAAGTCGGTCAGAACGCCGTTCTTGACGAGCTCGGTGGGGCGGGCCTCCACGCCTTCGTCGTCGAAGACGAACGAGCCGCGCTGGAAGGGCAAGGTCGGGTCGTCGACCACGGTGATGGTCTCGGGCGCGACCGTCTTGCCGCGCATGCCGCGGTACGCGGGCGACGAGCCCTCCTGCACGTGGTCCACCTCGAGGGAGTGGCCGATCGCCTCGTGGATGAAGGTGCCCCCGGCGGAGGCGGCGAGGATGACGGCCATCTCGCCGGCCTTGGCCTTGGGCGCGTCGAGCTTGGCCAGGGCGCGCGCGGCGGCGCGGCGCGCGGCGCGCAGGGCGGCCTCGTCGTCGAAGATCTCGTAGCCGCGCTGGGCGCCGACGACCTCGAAGCCGGTCTGCAGCATCCCGTCGCGCTCGGCCACGACGGACACGGTCATGTTCGTCGAGACCCGGCTCTGGAACAGGTCGGCCCCGTCGGAGTTCAGCACGCGCGTGTCCTTGCGCCGGTCGCCGTACACGGCGGTCACCTGGCGCACGAGGGGGGACATCTCGCGGGCGGCGCGGTCCACGGCGCGCAGCAGGGCCAGCTTGCGCTCGAGCGGCACCGTCGCCGGGTCGAGGCGGCAGGAGGCGCCGGCGGAGCGGGCGGCCCGGAAGGCGGGCCCGCGCCCGGCGGCGCCGGGCGAGAGCTTCTCGCGCAGGCGCGCGGCGGCGGCGGGGGAGGCGTCCTGGGCGCTGCCGAAAAGCGTCTCCACGCGGGAGCCGTCTTTCTTCAAAAGCCTGAGGCTCAGGCCGCGCTCGGAGCTGGCGCCGATGTCGCGCACCGCGCCGTCCTCGAGGCGGGCGGTGGACCAGCGCCACTCCTCGAGGAACGCCTCGCCGTAGTCGGCCCCCGTCAAGGACGGGCCGTAGCCGGCGGCGTCGCCGCCGATCACGCGTCCCTCTTGCGCGGCAAAGTCAAGGTGACCGTGGCGCCCGCGCCGAGCTTGGAGCGCAGGACCGCGGAGCCGCCGTGCAGCTCGGCGACCTTGCGCACGAAGGCCAGGCCCAGGCCCATGCCGTCCTGCTGGCCGGTGAAATCCTTCTCCACCTGGTGGAAGCGGGAGAACACCTTCTCGACGTCCTCCGGCGGCACGCCCGGCCCGGTGTCGGCCACGGTCACCGCGGCCCAGTCGCCCGTGCCCTCGGCGCGCAGCGAGGCGAGCGGGGAGTGCTTCGGGTTGAACTTGATGGCGTTGTCGAGCAGGTTCTTGAGCGCCTCGGTGACCAGGCGCCGGTCGCCGACGACGACGAGGCCCGTCGCCGGGGCGTCCACCGTGGCCGCGCGCTCCGCGATCTTCTCTTCGAGCCCCGCGACCGCGTCCTTGACCGCCTCGTCGAGGGGGAAGGGCTCGGAGTTGATCTGCGTGTCGGGGCTCTCGATGGTGGTGTAGCTCAGCAGCTTGTCGACGAGCTCGCTGACCTTGCCGCCCTGGGAGCGGATCGTCTTCACGGCCTTGGCCCACATCGGGTCCGTGTCGGCGTTGACCTCGTCCATCAGGATGTCGGCGAAGCCCGTCACCGCCGCCAGCGGCGTGCGCAGCTTGTGGGAGATCAGGCTCAGGAAGGTGCGCTTGAGCTTCTCCTGGCGGTGGGTCTCGGTGCGGTCGCGGAAGACGAACAGGCGCCCCTCGCTGTCGCCGAGCGGGGCGCGCGTGACGCGGCCCTCGAGCACCAGCAAGGTCGGCTCCTTGCGCACGGCGGCGAAATCGAGCACCGGCTTCTCGCCGGAGAGCAGCTCCGCGATCGACGGGGTCACCACCATGCCGTTGAGACCGTCGGCCAGCTCCTTAAGTTCCGCCCCGAGCAGCCGGGAGGCGGCCTCGTTGGAGAGCAGGACCTTGCCCGTCTCGTCGGTGAGCGCCGCGCCGTCGGTCATCTGCGCGAACACGGTGGCGAGCTTGAACTTCTCGTCCTTGAGCGAGGTGAACAGGCGCGCGTTCTCGATGGCGACGGCGGCCTGGGAGGCGAAGGCCTCGAAGGCGAGGCGGTCGGCCTCGGAGAAGTCCCCGCCGCGCTTGTTGATCGCCTCCAGCACGCCCACGAGGTGGCCCTTGATCATCATGGGCACGGCGAGGATGGACCGCGTCACGAAGCCGGACTGCGCGTCCATCGCCGGCGACCAGCGCGGGTCCTGGCGCACGGCGTTGATGATCTCGGGCTTGCGGCTCTTGGCCACCGAGCCGGCGATGCCCTGCCCGAGCTTGAGGCGCACCGCGCTCGCCTGCGGGCCGAGGCCCAGGGCGACGTCGAAATACAGCTCCTGGGTCTTCTCGTCGAGCAGGAGCAAGGACGCGCTCTCGGCGTCCACGACCTTCGTGGACAGCTCCAGTACCGAGGTGAGGAGCTCCCCGATCTCGAGCTTGGAGGACAACAGTCGACCGACCTCGAGGAGAAGCTCTAAAGTATCCGCGTTCGTCGTCGGCATATCGCTGTTAACCTACCAAATCCTCACCCGGCGGGGCTTGGGCTCGCTCCCGGGCGCGGCGTCGAAGACGTACTCGAACGGGTTGGCGCGGGGCAGGACGAGGCTGTCGAAGCGGAGGTCCCGGACGCTCACCGTGGCGCCGCCCTCCGCCTTGGGCTCCACCGTCCACACCGGCGCCTTGAAGAAGGTCATCAGACGCCGCCCGAACGGCGTCTCCTTGGCCGCCAGCGCCGGCCCGGTCATGCCGTCGTCGCGCAGCACCGGCCCCGCGGTCACCGTGCGCTTGGACGAGTCGACGAGGTACTCCTTCCACTCCCCGTCCGTCTTCACCACCCCGCGCCAGCGGTGGGCGCCGAGCGGCTCCGGGAAGGCGTACTGGAAGCCCCGGCCGCCGGTCTCCTGGGCGAGCAGGGCCACGGCCATCTGACGGGCCGTGAACGCCATGGACAGGTAGAACGCGACGGAGACCAAAGCCGCCTGGCACAGGCCGCCCAGCTGCGGCCGCCACGACTCCTTGAGGCGGGCCAGGTGCGGCGCGGCCAGGAAGCCGGCCAGGGCCAGGTCGATGATGAAGATCATCGCCAGCTCCGGCCGCGCCGTCGAGAACGGCCAGAGCAGCTGCACGCCGAAGGAGTTGATCAGGTCGAAGAACAGGTGCCCGCCGCAGTTGACGGCGATGATGGCGGCCAGGTCCCGGGCGTCCATGTCCTCGTACTTGCGCTTGAACAGCCAGGTCAGCGCCGCGATCCACAGCGGCAGCAGGACCAGCGAGTGGCCGAAGGACCGCCGCAGGATCACCGCCCCGGGGTCGCCGGTGAGCAGGACGACGGTGTCGATGTCGGGCAGGTTCGCCGCCCAAGCCGCCACCGTGACCGCCCGGCGCCCCAGCCGCGGCCGGAAGAAGGCCTCGCCGATGGCGACGCCGAGCAAGGTGTGCGTGACGGGGTCCACGAGCGAAGTATAAGAGGAAGCCGCCCGGAGCGCAAGTCGTGGATGTTACGGCCGCCGCGCGCCTTTTCCCCGCAGGCGCTCCAGGTGACGCGCCAGCAGGATCTTCTGCGCCTCGTCGCGCGCCTCCTCCGACGCCTCCGCCTCCTCCAGCCTCTTCATCCGCGCCAGCAGCCGCCGCGTCTCCCGCCCCGTCATCTCCTCGCTCATGGCCGTACCTCCCGGGCGCCCCGCGCCCCACTCATCAGACGATCGACCCCCCGAAAAAGTTGCATGCTCCCCTCGACAGAACGCCTTGAACCCGGTATGCTTCCCGGGTGAGGATCACTCTCGCCGCTCTCGCGCTGCTCTTGCTCGCCGCCCCCGCTCCCGCCCGCAAACCCAAGGTGAAAGACCTCATCGCCTCCTTCGAAGCCGCCAAGACCGACGAGCGCCTGCGCCTGGCGGGCACGCTCGCGCGCATGAAGGACAAGAAGGCCGTGGACGCTTTGATCGCCGCCTTCGACATCAAGAAGGGCAACCCGCGGGAGTCCGCCGCCATCGTCGACGCCCTCGGCGTCGCCGGCGACCCCCGCGCCGTCGAGCCGCTCGCCGCCGCCTGGGACTACCTGCGCTCGATGATCCTGCAGATGGGGGAGCTCCCCGGCCACCTCCAGGTCCTGCGCTGGAAAATACTCGAGGCCCTCTCCCGCCTCGGCGGCGACCAGGCCGTGCGCACCTTGTCCGAGGCCCTCAACGAGAACGACCCGCGCGTGGTCGAAGAGGCCGTGCGCGGCCTCGGCCGCCTCCAGGTCCGCGACGCCGTCCCCGCCTTGCAGCAGCTGGCCGGCGGCGCCACCGGCAACCTCCTGCAGTCCATACTGGAGGCCCTGGGCGACATCGGCGACAAGCGCGCCGTCTCGACTCTCGAGCAGGCCTTCAACAACCCCGACAAGTTCATCGAGGTCCAGGCCTCCTATGGCCTGGCCAAGCTCGGCAAGAAGGAGGCCCTGGCCCGCCTGAACGCCTTCCTCAAGGGCGACCCCGGCGAGGACAAGGTCGGCCTGCTCGCCGCCTACTACCTCGTCAAGCTCGATAAGGACTCCGGCCTCGAGCACCTCGAGGCGATGATGAAGAAGCCCGACAGCCCGCTGGCCCCGCTCGCCGCCGAGACCCTGGGCAAGACCGAGAACCCGCGCGCCGTCCTCGTCCTCGTCGAGGCCTTCAAGGCCCCCGACCCCGCCGTGCGCCAGTCCGTCGCCCGCGCCCTCGTGCGCCTGGGCGGCCCCCGCGCCGTCACCGCCCTCAAGAAGCTGCGCGCCGACCCCAACCCGGGCGTGCGCAGCACCGCCCTCAACGGCCTCGCCGACCTCGGCGAGGTCGACTAGGAGTTCGTCCGAGTAATCTGTTTTCGATGATCACCGGCGACATGAAAGTCGCGACGTTGATCTTTCGGACGGGAAATCAGACCTTCGGCTCGGTCAGGCGGCTTGTAAAGCCATTTTGGCGCCCGTCTCACGCCAC